>JBOGYE010000276.1:0-13327 GCA_050696635.1 Solirubrobacteraceae bacterium
CCTCCACGGTCCGGGCGGGCTGCCCGGCCGGGACCGGCACGCCGTGGCGCGCGAACAGCTGCTTGCCCTGGTACTCGAGCAGGTCCATGATCTGCGCCCACTCTATTGGCTGGCGGACGGCCGCAGCGGCGCCATGGCATCATCAGCCGGCGATGACCATCCCCAAATCCGTGTCGTTCGTGACCTTCGATGTCTACGGCACGCTGATCGACTGGGACACCGGCGCGTTCGAGGCGTTCAACGCCGAGGCCGAGCACGACGGGTTCACGCTTGACCGCGATCAGCTGCTGACGATGTTCCACGAGATCCAGCGCCAGATCGAGGCCGGCTCCTACGAGCTCTACGCCGAGGTGCTGCGCCGCACCGCGATCCAGATCGCCAAGCAGCTCGGCTGGCCGCTGGAGCCGTCCCGGTCGGGCTTCCTGCCGGACTCGGTGCACCGCTGGAAGCCGTTCAAGGAGACCAATCCGGTCCTGCAAAAGGTGGCCAAGAGCTGCAAGGTGGGGCTGATCTCCAACATCGACGACAAGCTGCTCGGACAGACCCGGCGTCACATCCCGCTGGACTTCGACCTCGTCGTCACCGCCCAGCAGGTGCGCTCCTACAAGCCCGACCCGGCCCACTTCACAGAGTGCGAGCGACGGATCGGCACCAAGAAGGGGTGGGTCCACGTCGCCGCCAGCTACTACCACGACGTCGAGCCCTGCCTGAAGAAGAAGGTCCCCGTGATCTGGGTCAACCGCTCCAAGCAGCAGCTCGAAGCGGGGCAGAAGAAGCCCGACGCGGAGGTCACCAGCCTTCGCGAGGCGGCGAAGCTGATCGGCATCTCCTGAGGAGAACGGTGTTCTCCTACCGCCGCTGACTGAAGGCGCGCATGCGCGCGCTCGCCCTGCACGCGGACGTGATCGTGCTGGTCTCGGACCTGTGGCAGACGACCTGCACCGCGGTCAGGAGCGGAGGCGAGGGGTTTGTGATCGACTCGCCGATCTACCCCGAGGAGCTGCGCGCGCTGCCGGACGTGCTGGAGCAGGCCGGCTTCCCGGTCTCCGGCCTGCTGGCGACCCACGGCGACTGGGACCACCTGCTCGCCCGGACAGCGTTCCCCGGCGCGGCGCTCGGGTGCGCCGAGTCAACCGCGGCACGGCTGGCCGCAGAGCTCGGCCAGGCGCAACGAGAGCTGCGCGAGTTCGACGCCGAGCACTACGTGGAGGGGCGTCCCCCGCTCCAAATCCCATCCCACCCACCCCTGCTGCAGGCGCTGCCGGTCCCGGGCCGGCTGTCGCTCGGATCAGGTGAGCAGGAGCGCGAGCTGGAGCTGCACGCGGCCGATGGCCACACGCCTGACGGCGCCGCGTACTGGCTCCCGTGGGCACGGGTGCTGGTCTGCGGCGACTACCTGTCGCCGGTCGAGATCCCGACCATCTCGACCAGGGAGTCGGTCGCGGCCTACCGCGCCACGCTGGCACGGCTGGCGGGGCTGGTGGAGCAGGCCGAGTGGGTGGTGCCGGGCCACGGAGCCCCGGTGCCGGCGGAGCGCTCCGCGCAGCTGCTGGCGCAGGACGACGCGTACCTGGAGGGGATCCTGGCGGACCCGGGGGCGGTCAGGCTGCCCACCGGTCGCGCCACGGCGCCGCAGCGCCGGCTGCACGAGGAGAACCTCAGTTGCCTGCGGTGATCACGGCCAGGGTGTCGCCGCTCGCCACCGACGCGCCGACGGCGATCGGGAGCTCGGCCACGGTCCCGCTCTTGTGCGCGGTGATCTCGTTCTCCATCTTCATCGCCTCGATCACGCACACGAGCGCGCCCTCCTGCACCGCCGCGCCCGCCTCGACGGCCACCTTCAGGACCGTGCCCTGAAGCGGCGAGGCGAGCGTGTCGCCGCCACCGCCTGACCCTCCGGCCCGCTCGCTGCGCCGCGGCCGGCGCGCCCCACCGACGACGGCCGGTGCCCCGGCGGCGGGGCCCAGGCCGTTGGTGGCGCCCGCGAACGGCGGGGTGGGTGGGCCGAACACCTTGACGTCGAAGCGGCGGCCGGAGACCTCGACGGTGTAGGTCTGCTCGACGGCGGGCTCGTCGTCGCCCGCGCGGGAGCCCGAGCCCGAGCCGGTGCCAGCGGAGGCGGATGTGCCGGCCGTGGCGGCGGGGCCCAGCGATCTCAGCCAGTCGCGGTCCTCGATCAGGTCCCGGCAGGTCTCGGCGTCGGCCCATTGGCGGGTGGCCAGGATCGCGGAGTGAAACGGGATCAGGGTCTTGAGCTCGGTGATCTCGTACTCGCCCAGCGCGCGCAGCATCCGCGCAGTCGCCTGCTCGCGATCGACGTCCCAGACGATCAGCTTGGCGACCATCGGGTCATACATGGGCGAGATCTCCGATCCGGGCCCGACGCCCGAGTCGACGCGCACCCCGGGGCCGGTCGGTTCCCGGTAGTCGCCGATCCGGCCCGGCGCGGGCGCGAAGTTCTTCGAAGCGTCCTCGGCGTTGATCCGGCACTCGATCGCGTGGCCGCGCAGCACGACGTCGTCCTGCGTGATCGACAGCGGCTCGCCGGCGGCGACCCTGATGCCCTCCTTGACGATGTCGATCCCGGTCACCATCTCGGTCACGCAGTGCTCCACCTGCACGCGCGTGTTCATCTCCAGGAAGAAGTACCCGCCGTCCTGAAGCAGACCCTCGATCGTGCCCGCGCCGGTGTACTTCACGGCCGCCGCAGCATCGGTGGCGATCCTTCCGATCTTGGCGCGCAGCGCCTCGTCAACGGCCGGCGCCGGCGCCTCCTCGATCAGCGTCTGGTGGCGGCGCTGCAGCGAGCAGTCGCGCTCGCCGAGGTGGATCACGTGGCCGTGGGTGTCGGCCATCACCTGCACCTCGACGTGGCGGGGGTCGGGCAGGTAGCGCTCCAGGTAGACGGTCGCGTCGCCGAAGAACTTCTCGCCCTCCCGCGCCGCGCCCTCAAACGCCGCGGCCAGCTCATCCTCGGACAGCGCCACGCGAAAGCCCTTGCCCCCGCCGCCGCCCGCCGCCTTGACAGCGACCGGGTAACCGATCGTGTCGGCGATCAGCTTGCGCGCGTCCTCCACGGTCTCGACCGGCTCGGTCGTGCCGGGGACGATCGGCACGCCGGCGTTGGCCATCAACTCGCGCGCGCGGGTCTTGGAGCCCATCGCCTCGATCGCGCTCGACGGCGGCCCGATGAACACGATCCCGGCCTCCTCGCAGGCACGCGCGAAGGCGGCGTTCTCGGCCAAAAAACCGTAGCCGGGGTGGACCGCCTCGGCGCCTGATTGCCGCGCCACGTCCAGGATCTTGTCGATCCTCAAGTAGCTCTCGGACGCCGGGCCGGGGCCGAGCAGGTAGGCCTCGTCAGCACGGGCGACGTGCAGCGCGTCGCGGTCGAGCTCCGAGTAGACCGCGACCGTCGCGATCCCGAGCTCCTCGCAGGCGCGCACGACCCGGACCGCGATCTCGCCGCGGTTGGCGATCAACACCTTTGAGAACATGCGGCCCGGCACTTTACAGCCGGGACGCAGTGGCCAGCGCTCGCGCCAGGTCGGCCACCACGGCAAGTGGCTCGTCGGTCAGCTGGCGCCAGGTGATGCGGATCACCAGCACCCCGGCGGCACGCAGCCGCGCGTCCTTGCGCCGGTCTCGCTCGAACGCGTCACGCGTGCCGTGGAAGGCGAACCCGTCGATCTCCACCGCGACGCCTTGCTCGGGCCACAGGAAGTCGACCTCGTAGCCGTGGACGCGGGAGTTGACCAGCGGCTGCGGCAGTGTGGCGCGGCGCACCAGATCGAGGAACAGCTCCTCGGCCTCGGAGCGCGTGAAGGTGGTGGTCGTGTGGGAGTCAAGCAGCCCCTGGAGCGGGTAGCGGCCGCGGTGCCGGCCCGCGCGATCCAGCACCTCGCCGATCTGAGGCAGGTTCACCAGGCGGCCGACCAGTGCCTGATCGAGCGCGCGCGCGAGCTCACGCGGCGCCAGCAGCGGCGCGAGGTCAAGCAGCGTCCGGGCCACGGAGGTGATCCGCAGGCCCTCGTGCGTGCGAATATCGGGGGCGCGTAGGAGGCGAGAGCGGTGGGCGACGATGCCCTCTCTGCGCCCGGGCGAGCCGCCGATGACCGTCACGTGAATACGCGCGTCGGCTGACTGCGGCCGCGGCATTCGCAGGGGCCACAGCAACGCCGCGGTGTGGTGCGACAGCAACGCGCCCGGACGAGCCCAGAGCAGTGCGGCCGTCTCGGCATCGAGCGGGATCGACACCTCCGGGCCGATGGCGAACACGCCGGGGTGTTCGCGGCGCAGCAGACCGGCCTTGACCCAGCGGTCGATCGTCGCCGACGCGATCCCGGCGTCCAGCAGTTGACGGCGTGAGGCGCGTCCTCGCTGGACAGCGGCGATCGTGAGCGCGCGCTGCTGCGGACTGCCCGTGACGGGCGTTTTGGAGCGCTCACCCAACAGCTCGACATACCGCGTTCCAAAATGTCCGCCGCGCGGGGCTGGCCTCGTCCTGTGCGCCGGGGAGGCAAGTGAGAGCGAACTGGCGTCCGGATCTAGGGGCTGGGGCGACACCATCCTGAGTTAAGAGCCTCCAAGAGTCCCTCTGCCACCCCCCTATGCTGTGCATCGTGGGAACCGGGCCCCGCGAACGTACGAGCACCGGCAGCACCGGTGGCGCCGGCAGCCTGCTCGAGCGCCAGGACGAGTTCGGCCGTCTGCAGGCCGCGATCGAGGCCGCCGCGCAGGGCAGCGGCGGGCTCGTACTGATCGAGGGGCCGGCCGGGATCGGCAAGACCGCGCTGCTGTCGGCCGCCCGCGAGCTCGCCGGCCGCTGCGAGCTGCGCGTCATGTCAGCGCGGGCACATGAGCTCGAGGCCGAGTTCGCGTTCGGCGTCGCGCGCCAGCTGTTCGAGCCCGTGCTGCTGGCTCTGCCCCCGGACACGCGCGCGCGGTTGCTGGACGGCGCCGCCGGACTGGCTGGGCCACTGTTCGAAGCAGTCCACAGCGGGGGGCGTCTGGCGCCAGGCGCGGACGCCGAGCGGAGCTTCACGCTGATTCACGGCCTCTACTGGCTGAGCGCCAACCTCGCCGAAGACCGTCCGGCGCTGTTGGCGATCGACGACGCGCACAGCGCCGATCTGCCGACACTCCAGTTCCTCGCCTACCTCGCCGCCCGCTGCGAGGAGCTGGCGATCCTCCTGGTGGTGACCGTCAGAAGCGGCGAGCCGACCCGCGCGCGAGCGCTGCTGACGTCGATCGGCGACGAGCCCGGCGGGCTCGTGATCGAGCCTCGGCCGCTGACCGCCGACGGAGTGCGGACGATGGTCCGCGCGGGCCTCGGATCCCACGCCGAACCGGCCTTCTGCGATTCCTGTGCTCGCGCCACCGGCGGCAACCCCTTTCTGCTCGGCGAGCTGATCGCCGCGCTCGCGGGCGAGCGGGTCGCGCCGACCGCGGACAACGCGCCCAGCGTGGAGGAGGTGGGTCCCGAATCGGTCTCGCGCGTGGTGCTGACACGACTCGGCCGGCTCGGTCCAGATGCGCAGGTGCTCGCGCGAGCGGTGGCAGTGCTCGAGCGGGCGCCGCTGCAGCAGGCCGCCGCGCTTGCCGAGCTCGACGCGGAACGGGCTCGCACGGCGGCGGACCGACTCGCGGCGGCGGACATCCTCGGCCCGGGGGCACCGCTCGCGTTCGCGCATCCGCTGCTGCGGCGTGCCGTGTACGGGAGCATCCCACCGGCGTGGCGCGCCGAGCGCCACCGGCGCGCGGCGCTGCTGCTCGCCGCGCAGGGCACGCCGGCGGCCAGCCTCGGCGCCCATCTGCTCCGAGGCGAACCGGCAGGTGATCCCAGTGCCGTCGCACTGCTGCGAAGCGCGGCGGCGGACGCGCTGTCCGTCGGCGATCCGGGCACGGCCACGCGCCTGCTGCTGCGTGCGCTGCACGAACCGCCCGCGCAGGAGGACCGCGGCGCGGTGCTCGGCGAGCTTGGGGGAGCCGAGGCCCTGGCGCAGGTACCGGCCGCCTCAGAGCATCTCCGCGACGCGCTCGAGCTGGCAGAGCAGCCCGCCGAGCGCGTCAGGGTGGCGTGCACGCTGGCGCAGTCGCTCGCCTGGAGCGGACGGCTGGCGGAGGCGCACGAGATGCTCGACGACACGATCCAAACCCTCGGCGGCGGTGTCGATCCGGCGCTGCTGGCGACGGTCGAGGCGATCCGGACCGGGATCGCGTCGATCGACCGGCGGATGTCTCACGCGATCGACGCCCGCTTGTCTGACCTGCACGAGCTGGCGATGGCGGCCGGGCAACCTGGGCGCTCGCTGCTGATCTTCGAGGGTTGCTGGCGGGCACAACGACAGGCCTATGACGGCGGCTGGCGAGAGCTGCTGGACCGCGGCCTGGACGACGGTCGGTTCGTCGCCGAGCACTCCGCCGGCTCGCAGATCGTGGACTATGCCGCCGCGATCCTGGTGCTGGGCGACGAGCCGGAGCGGGCGCGGCGGCTGCTGTCCGAGATCCGCACGGACGCGCGCAGGCGCGGCTCGATCCGTGCGCACCTGAACGCCGTCGGCTGGAATGCGCTGCTGCTGCTGCGCGCGGGGCGCCTGCGTGAAGCGGCATCGGACGCCCACACCGCGCTGGAGCTGGCCGAGCACCACGGCGTGCTGTGGATGACGGTCTGGTCAAGTGCCGTGCTGGCCGAGGCGCTGCTTGCCACAGGGGAGGTCGACCGCGCGGAGGCGACCCTGGACGCGGCGCCGATCGCGCAGGTGCTCGGCAGCCCTCCGGCACTGCACGCCATGCTTGCGCAGGGGCGTGTGTGGCATGCTCAGGGACGGGGCGCGGAGGCGATCGCGCAGCTCCGCCGGACCGGCGAGAGCACGATCGTCGACAACCCGAGCTACGTCTCGTGGCGCTCGGCGCTCGCGCTCGCACTCGCGCACTCCGACCCGGCGCAGGGGGTCGAGCTCGCCGAGTCCGAGCTGGCGAGGGCGCGAGAGCTCGGCCAGCCACGCGGAATCGGAGTGGCGCTCCGGACGGTGGCCAGGTTCGCCGAGGGCGAGCACGCGATCACGCTGCTGTCACAGTCGGTGGAGATGCTGCGTGGTTCGCCGGCGCGGCTTGAGCTGTCCCGCTCGCTGTGTGCCCTGGGCGCTGCGCAGCGCCGAGCCGGGCAGCGGATCGTCGCCCGCGGACCGCTGCGCGAAGCAGCCGAACTGGCCGACGACTGCGGCGCCGACCCGTTGGGCGAGCAGGCTCGCGCGGAACTGCTCGCTAGCGGCGCGCGGCTGCGACGTCGAGCGCTGTCAGGGCCGGAGGCGCTGACGCCGTCCGAGCTGCGGATCGCCGAGCTGGCAGCGGCAGGCAGGACCAATCGTGAGATCGCGCAGGCGCTGTTCATCACCGTCAAGACGGTCGGCACCCACCTGGGCCACACCTACCAGAAACTGGACCTCAGCGGCCCCGAGGCGCGGGAAGGCTTGGCGGAGCGCCTCGCGTCGGCGACCGGCTGCGCGCTGGACGAGTGCGCGGCCTGACCGCACGCACGCTGATGCCGTCCGCGAGCCGATCGCCTGGCGAGCCAGCGTTGCTCTTCGGGCCCCACCGTGACGCTGGCGGGCGCGCGGCGGTGGCCCCGGTGCCACCGCCGCCCGTGCCACCGGCGGCCCAGGTGCCGCCTGTGTCCCCGGTCCCGCTCGTGCCCCCTTTGGTGCCGGTCTCACCTGCGACCGTGATCTCGGACCGTTTCATCACCACCAGCTTGACGCTGGTCGCAGGCAAACGCATCGGGAGCCCCTCCTGATCTTTACCGAGATCACCTGACCACCCTGACCAGGCGCTCCATTCCAGCTCGCGCCCGTCCCGGTGTACATCAAGCACGCCTCGACGTGATAGCCGGCCTCACGCGCCGCGCCGAACCCGGGCGAGCAGGGCCGTACCCTTCAGGGTCGTGGAGCCGTCGCCGCGCAAGCGTCACGCCGTGAGCCTGTTCGCCGGCCTGCCGGCGCGCTATGACCGGATGGGTGCGCTGCTCAGCTTCGGCCAGGATCCGCGCTGGCGCGCGGCGCTCGTCGCGGCGCTCGACCCGCGCCCCGGACAGCGGATCCTCGACGTCGCCACCGGCACGGGGATGGTCGCGGCCGCGCTCGCGGCCCGCGGCGCGCGCGTGACCGGCATCGACCAGTCCGAGGCGATGCTCGGCGCGGCCCGTGCCCGGCACGGCGCCACGATCGAATTCATGCGGGGCGAGGCCGAGCGGCTGCCGTTCGGTGACGGCGCCTTCGACGGGCTCAGCTTCACCTACCTGCTGCGCTACGTCGACGACCCGGCGGCGACGATGCGCGAGCTGGCCCGGGTGGTCAGGCCTGGCGGCCGGGTGGCGATGGTCGAGTTCAGCGTCCCGCCGCGGCCGGTCCTGCGGGCGTTGTGGTATGCGCACACCCGTGCCGGCCTGCCGCTGCTCGGTCGCCTCCTGTCGCCCGCCTGGTACGAGGTCGGCCGCTTCTTGGGTCCGAGCATCGAGCGCTTCTACGCCCAGCAACCGGATCTGCAGGCGCTGTGGCGCGACGCCGGATTGACAGGCGTGCACGAGCGTCGGATGAGCTTCGGCGCAGGCGTGGTGATGTGGGGGGCCCGAGACGGCGATCGCGCGTAAGCACCGGCTGGACGACCGTCCCGCGTTCTACGCGCTCGCGCCCGGCGGCTGGCGCGACCTGGTGACGCTGCTGCACCCGCCCTACACGGCCTGGCATCTGAGCTACGTCGCGTTCGGCGCCGCGGCGGCGCCGGTGCTGCACGCCGGCCGCCTGGTGGCCGCGCTGGGCGCGTTCGCCCTCGCCGTCGGCGTCGCGGCGCACGCGCTCGACGAGCTCAACGGACGGCCGCTGCAGACCCGGTGCGGCGACACGACGCTGATCGCGCTGACGGCAGTGGCGCTGACCGGGGCGGTGGTGATCGGCGCCGTCGGCGCCGTGACCGTGTCCGCGTGGCTGGTGCCGCTGGTAGTCGCCGGCGCCTTCATCGTCTGCGCCTACAACCTCGAGCTGGCCGGGGGGCGGTTTCACTCGGACCTGTGGTTCGCGCTCAGCTGGGGCGCCTTCCCCGCCTTCACCGGCTACTTCGTCAACTCGCTGCAGGTTCGGCCGACCGGCCTGCTGGTCGCCGCCGCGTGCGCGCTGCTGAGCGTCGCGCAGCGGCGGCTGAGCAGCCCGGTGCGCGAGCTGCGGCGGCGCACGGCGCAGTTGACCGGCGAGCAGGTGCTGGCCGACGGCGAGGTGCGAGAACTCGATGCGCGCAGCGTGGCTGCGCCTTTGGAGGGGGCCCTGCGGGCGCTGTGGCCGGCGCTGGTGCTGCTGGCGGCGGCGCTGGTGGCGGTCCGGCTGTAGCCGGCGAACCCGGCGGGGCGGCCGCGGCGACCGTCAGTCCGCGTGCGCGGAGATGACCATCCCGGCGGCGACGGTGTCGTTGCTCTGCTCGTCGATCAGGATGAAGCTGCCGGTCGTGCGGTTGCGCGTGTAGGGGTCGACCACCAGCGGCGCGGACACCCGCAACCGCGCGCGGCCGATCTCGTTCAGCGACAGCCGATCGGCGGGCACGTGGCCGAGCGTGTTGACATCGACGCGGTGTTCGATCTGCTCTATCACGGCGCGCGCGGAGCGGGTCGTGTGCTTGATCGCCAGGCGCGCCCCTGGCGTCAGCGGCCGCTCGGACATCCAGCACACGTGAGCCACCAGCTCGCGGGTGACAGCCGGCAGATCGTCGGCCTCGACGACCATGTCCCCGCGCGAGACGTCGAGCTGGTCGGCGAACCGCAGCGCCACCGACATCGTCGGGAAGGCCGCCTCAAGCTCGCTGCCGAAACTGTCGATCGCGGCGATCGTGGTCCGCTGGCCGCCCGGCAGCACGACCACCTCGCCGCCCGGACGCAGCACCCCGCCAGCCACCTGGCCGCCGTAGGAGCGGTAGTCATGGTGGGCGTCGGTCATCGGTCGGATCACCCACTGCACCGGGAAGCGCACGTCTGACATGTTGCGGTCCGAGGCGATCACGACGTGCTCGAGGTGGTAGAGCAGCGGCGCCGCGCCGTACCACTGCATCGCGTCCGAGCGCGCCACCACGTTGTCGCCGTGCAGCGCCGAGATCGGGATGAAGGTGATGTCCGGGATCGCCAGCCGCGCGGCCCAGTCGGTCAGCTCGTCGAGGATCGAGTAGAACACGTCCTCGTCGTAGCCGACCAGGTCCATCTTGTTCACGCACACGACCAGGTGCGGGATCCGCAGCAGCGAGGCGATATAGGCATGGCGCCGGGTCTGCTCGGAGACGCCCTTGCGCGCATCGACCAGGACGATCGAGACGTCGGCGGTCGAGGCGCCCGTGACCATGTTGCGGGTGTACTGCTCGTGGCCCGGGGTGTCGGCGATGATGAACTTGCGTCGCGGGGTGGCGAAGTACCGGTAGGCGACGTCGATCGTGATCCCCTGCTCGCGCTCGGCGCGCAGGCCGTCGGTCAGCAGCGCCAGGTTGACGTAGCCGTCGCCGCGGCGCTCGGAGGTCTGCACGACGTGCTCGAGCTGGTCCTCGAAGATCGACTTGGAGTCGTGCAGCAGTCGCCCGATCAGGGTGCTCTTGCCGTCGTCGACCGAGCCCGCGGTCGCGATCCGCAGAAGCTCGGACTGCGGCCGCCCGATCGAGTAGATGCCGGCCGTCACGGCGCCGACCGGCTCAGAAATAGCCTTCACGCTTGCGATCCTCCATCGCCGCCTCGCTGACGCGGTCGTCGGCCCGCGTCTCGCCGCGCTCGGTGATCCTGGTCGCCGCGATCTCGGCCACGACCTCCTCGAGGGTCACCGCGGTCGATCGGACCGCGCCGGTGCAGGTCATGTCGCCGACCGTGCGGTAGCGAACCGATTCGGTGAACGGCTCCTCGCCGTCGATCAGCTCCACGAACTCGTTGTGCGAGTACAGCATCCCGTCGCGGGCGAACACCTCGCGCTCGTGCGAGAAGTAGATCGGCGGCAGCTCCAGCCCCTCGGCGGCGATGTACTGCCAGACGTCCAGCTCGGTCCAGTTGGAGATCGGGAACACGCGCACGTGCTCACCGCGACGGATGCGCCCGTTGTACAGCGACCACAGCTCGGGGCGCTGGCGCTTTGGGTCCCACTGGCCGAAGTCGTCGCGGAACGAGAACACCCGCTCCTTGGCCCGGGCGCGCTCCTCATCGCGGCGGGCACCGCCAAACGCGGCATCAAAGTCGTTTGACTCGATCGCGTCCAACAGCGTCGTGATCTGCAGGCGGTTGCGAGACGCCCGCGGACCGGTCTCCTCGGTCACGCGCCCGGCGTCGATCGAGTCCTGCACCGAGGCGACGATCAGCCGTTCGCCGATCTCGGACACGATCCGGTCTCGGAACGAGATCACCTCGGGGAAGTTGTGGCCGGTGTCGACGTGCATGATCGGAAACGGGAAGGCGCCGGGGTGGAACGCCTTCTCGGCCAGACGCAGCAGCACGATCGAGTCCTTGCCGCCGCTGAACAGCAGCACCGGGCGTTCGAACTCGGCCGCGACCTCTCGGAAGATGTGGATCGACTCCGCCTCGAGCGTCTCCAGATGCGTGAGCTCGTAGTTGAGGACCGGGTTCATACGTGAATCCCGCACTCGGTCTTGTCCTGGCCCGACCAGCGCCCGTCGCGTCCAGAACCCGGCTGCGTGCAGGGCGCGCAACCGATCGAGGCGTAGCCCTCGTCGTGCAGCGGGTGATACGGCAGCTCGTGCTCGAACACGTAGCGCCAGACGTCGCGCTCGGTCCAGTCGGCGAGCGGGTTGAGCTTATGGATCTGGCGGCGCTCGTCGAACTCGAGCTTTGGCGCGGCGGCGCGGGTCGGCGCCTGCTCGCGGCGGATGCCCGTGATCCACGCCTGCACGCCACTCAGGGCGAACTCGAGCGCCGCTACCTTCGCCTCCCCGCAGCAGCGCTGCGCGGTCCACGGTGCGTCCGGACTGATCGCATCGAACACCTCGATCGCGACCTGGGGGAACCGCTGCTCGAACCGCTTCCAGGTGGCGAGCGTCTCGGGATACAGGACGCCGGTGTCGATCGTGAACGCGCCCACACCGCCGCCGCCGAGCTCGGACAGCATGTGAAACAGGACCGACTCCTCCTTCTGGAACGAACACGCGAGCACCAGACGGTCTCCGAAGCGCTGCACACCGTACGCGAGCACCTCCTGCGCGGTGACCGACTCCAGGTCCGGGAGAGCGCTCAAACCGCGCACTCCCCTTCCCCTCGAATCACCTCGAACGGGTCGTTCTTGGTCCAGTCGATGAAATGGTTCATGTTCTCCAGGCTGAATTGCATCGGCATCGTCAGATCCTTGACACGCGCTTCAAACTCCGGCGTCCCCACGCGCTGCGCGAAGACGCCGAACGGCTCGCCGTCGTGGCGCTCTGACTGGTAGAAGCCTATCCAGCGCTCGATCGCCTCGGGCACCCGCTTGGCGGGCAGCCGCGCCTTCAGCCGTTGACCGTAGCGCACCTCGCCCTCGTCATAGGCACCGCCGACGTGGGGAATGTAGGCGGGAATCGTGTGCTCGCCCACTTTCATCGAGGCGCCGTAGAAGCCGATGTCGGCGATGTGGTGCTGGCCACAGCCGTTCGGGCAGCCGCTCATCTTGATGTGGATCGCCCGTGTCAGCTCGTCGTCGATCGCCATCCGCTCGATCCGCTCGTGGACCGCCTGATTGAGCCCCATCGAGCTGGTGATCCCGAGCTTGCACGAATCGGTGCCCGGGCAGGAGACCACGTCTGAGATCTCCTGCGCGCCGGGATCGGCCAGCCCCAGCTCGCCGAGGCGGCGCCATACCTCGTACAGCGCCTCGTCGCGCACCCAGCGCAGGACGACGTTCTGGCCGACGGTCGTGCGCGCATGGCCGCCGCAGTGGTCGCGCATCAGCTGCGCGAGGCCGCGCAGCTGCGCCACCGACAGGTCGCCGCGGCGGACGTTGATCTCGACCGTGGCGAAGCCACGCTGGCGCTGGGGCGCCACGTTGGAAGCGACGAACCGGTCAAACGCGTGCCCGTCGCCGTTGGGGCTCGGGTAAGACTCACGCGCGGGCGGGATCGTCGCCTGCTCGTCCTCCACGTCGAGGTACAGCAACGAGCGTGGCGAGAAGTCGCGCTGCGCCACCCAATCTCCAGCCAGCTCCTCGTCGACCAGATCGCGGAAGGCGTCGATGCCGATCTTGTCGATCAGCACCTTGATCCGCGCGCGGGCGCGGTTGGGGCGCAGCCAGTCGGTGCGGTCGAAGATCCGCACGACCGCCTCGGCGACCTTCAGGTA
>JBOGYE010000277.1:0-5945 GCA_050696635.1 Solirubrobacteraceae bacterium
GACGGGCGCGCTCGGCGTGCCCGTCACCGCGATCGACTCGGCAGTCAGCGCGCCGCCGGGAGCCTTTACGTAGCTCACCTGCACCGCGTCACCGACCTGGACCCCTTCAACCACGGCCGGCACGGCGGTCGCCAGCGTGATGCTCT
This sequence comes from Solirubrobacteraceae bacterium, assembly GCA_050696635.1. Taxonomy (GTDB): domain Bacteria; phylum Actinomycetota; class Thermoleophilia; order Solirubrobacterales; family Solirubrobacteraceae; genus Palsa-465. The sequence goes on from JBOGYE010000277.1 coordinate 147, forward strand.
TACCGCCCGCCGTCGTCAGGATCAACGACGAACCGTCGGGCGAGATTACGCTGACCGTGCCGCTGAGACTCCGCACGCCCACCAACTGCACGGCCTTGGCGACGTTGACGCCGACGCGGTTGGAGACGTAGCCGACCCGCACACGCTCGCCGACAGCGTAGGTCGACAGCAGGCTCGGATCGTCGATCTGGAATGAAACGCTCGGCCCATAGGTCGTCCGGTGACCTAGCGCCGCCGGGAGCAGGTGCCAGCTCCTGTAGCGCCGGCTGTATGCATCGGGGGCGCCGTCGTTGAGCCACGCCGGACCGCCGAGGCGCCGGGGAGGATCACCACCTCCGTCCGAGGTCCCGAAGAAGCGTCCATCGATGCTCATGAAGATGTGGACCCCCCAGTCGTCGTACAGCGTCACCTGCTGGGGGCCGCTGCCGGCCCCGCGCGCGATCAGCCGTTCCTGGCGCAACTGGGCGACGATCCCGGCGTCACTGGGAACGCCGCTACCGGCCTGCCAGATGCCGCCACCGGCCAGCACGGCCGCCACGGAGCCGGAGCAGTCGTATCCGATCCGCCGGCCGTTGTAGCCGGTTCCCCGCATGCCTACGCTTGCGGTGCCGGCCTGCGCGTGCCCGCCCGCGTACACGTAGGGGTAGTCGTGGCGGTTGATCGTGTTCGCAGCCGCGGTCATAGCGGCGATCACCGACATCTCGCGCCCGCCGGTCTGGATCGTGAGCTCGTCGCCCTCCAGCGCGGTGATCGTGCCGGTGGCTGCGGTGCTCTCCGCCGGCCGGACGGTCGGTGCCGCGATGGCGGCGGGCGCCAGGGCGAGGCCAAGGACGATCGGCAGCACGCACGCGGGCATGGCGAGTCGTCCAACCAGCAGTCCTGTGGCGCTTCTCACCTTCTGGCGTGATCGGCCGCCGCCGCCCACGCCTTGAGGCGAGGGACCCGCGACCCGGACGACCGACGTAGGCGTCGGTGATCTGCATCATGCTCTGAAACGCCGCAAAGCCGTTGCGGAGACCCCTTGTGAGCGGCCGGAGGACTGCTTTACGCTTGCGCCTCAACGCGCTCGTGATCCTTTTCCTGCACCACCGTTACCGCATCGCCGGCGGCGAGGAGCGGGCCATCGAGGATCTGCTGTGGCTCGTGCGCGAGCGACTGGGCGAGGAGGCGGAGTTGCTCCAGCGAGAGTCGGCGCAGCTGGACCGCGGGCGTGCGGCCGCCGGGCTGCTGCACGGCGGGCTCGCGCCGGAGGACGTCGCGCAAGCCGTGCGACGGACTCGGGCGCGCGTCGTGCACGCCCACAATCTCCACCCGACGCTCGGTTGGCGGTCGCTTGCGGCCGCTCGCGCGGCCGGCGCGGCGGTCGTGCTCCATCTGCACCAGTACCGCCTGGTGTGCGCGACCGGGGTCTGCTTTCGCGACGGGCGCGAGTGCACCAGCTGCCACGCTCGCAACACGCTTCCGGGCGTGCTGCACAACTGCCGCGGCTCGCGCGCGGAGGCCGCGGCCTACGGGGCGGGGCTGGCGCTCTGGCAGCACCGGCTGCTGCGCCAGGTCGATGCCTTCGCCGCGCCGAGCCGCTTCGCACTGACGCGACTGCAGGCGCTCGGAGTGCCGCTGGGCGATGCGGCCGCCGTCGTGCCGCATGTCGTTCGCGCGACGTCGCCCGAGCCCGCCGTGCCTCGAGCCGGAGGGCCCGCCCTGCTGGCGGCGCGCTTGGTGCCCGAGAAGGGGATCGAGGCGGCGATCGCCGCCTGCGCGCGGGCCGGCGTGACGCTCGTGATCGCCGGCGAAGGACCGGAACGCGGCCGGCTGGAATCCGGCGCGGCGGGGGCGCGCTTCGTCGGGCGAGCATCAGGCGAACAGCTGGCGCAACTGCGAGACCAGGCGTCCGTGGCACTCGCCCCGTCGCTGTTCGCCGAGACGTTCGGACTGGCCGCAGCGGAAGCGATGGCCGCGGGGCTGCCGGTTGCCGCATCGCGGATCGGGGCGCTACCCGAGCTGGTCCCGGACGACTGGCTGGTCGCACCGGGTGACGTGCACGCCCTGGCACGCGTCGTCGCCCGACTGGCGGACGACCCCGGCGCGAGCGCGCTGGCGCTGGCACGGGCTCGGGCGGTCACGGCCCCCGAGGTGGTCGGGCGGGCGCTGACCGCCCTGTATGACCGAGCGGTCGCGTCCAGGGGCAACACGCGCTGGGTCGCGTCGAGAGCCGGCACGCCACCGGGCTGCTGAGTCGCCTCCAGCGGCGGCGCTCCACCGAGTCGCTCGGCCGCGTCAGCGGTCGGGCTGGCGCCGCTGGCGGACAGCAGCGCGACGAGCACCAGCGCAACGCCGCCCAGTTGCAGCAGGCTGGGCGACTCGCCGAGGATCAGCGCCGCCAGGCCGACGGCGCCGAGCGGCTGGAAGGTGAGCATCACGGACGCAATCCCAGCAGGCAACCGAGGCAGCGATGCGCTGATCAGCAGCCAGCCGATCACTTGCGAGCCGAGCGCCAGCGCCACCAGCCAGCCGGCGCTGGGCCAGCTCGGGATCGGGCGAAGGTCGCCGACCACGACCCCGCCGAGCAGGCAGACCACCGCCGAGACCACCGTCGCCTCGAACAGCGGGGCGGCCGCCCGGCGCGCGGATCCGCTCCCGTGGCGCAGCAGCAGCAGGAAGCCGACGTAGGCGAGCCCCGCTCCCAGCCCGAACAGCGTTCCGCGAGTCGGGTCGCGCCCGAAAGCGCCGTGCTCGAGCACCCCGGAGATCAGCAGCACCCCGAACAGGGACACCGGCAGCGCCGCCAGCAGCCGACGCGATGGCACCTCCGCCAGCAGCACCCAGGCCACGAGCGGCACCACGACCACCTGGACGTTGGCGAGCACCGTCGCCAGACCGGCGCCGACATCGAGGATCGAGTGATTCCACAGCAGGTTGTCGATCGCGAAGAACACTCCGGCCAGCAGCCCTGCCCGCCGCTCGTGCCAGGACCGCGGTCCGAGCCGACGGTCCTCCCGTCGGGCCAGCGCCCACAGCAGGGGCAGCGCGTAGACGCAGCGGAACATCGCCGCCGTCGACGGCGATGCCTGGCTGAGGCGCACGAGAATCCCGGAGAACGCGATCGTCGCGGCGCCCGCCAGCGCGAGCGCGCGGGGGCCGAGTCGAGTCAAGGCTTCAGGTGCTAGCAGCTTCGCCGATCGATCGATGGCAGGATGACGCGCTCGATGTCGGCCGAGACGGAGCACCAACTGATCCGCGACCGCTGCGAGATGGTCCTCCGCCAGAACTGGCGCGAGGGCGCGCTCGACGGCACGCCGTTTGCATACACCTGCCCCAGCCCGGGCCACTACCCCTGGCAGTGGTACTGGGACTCGTGCTTCCACGCGATCGTGTGGCGGCGGATCGACCCGGATCGAGCGCGCCGAGAGCTGGCGACGTTGCTCGCCGCGCAGCGCGACGACGGGTTCATCGGCCACACGATCTTCTGGGACACGCCGCTGAGCGGCCCCAGACGCCACACCTACAGCGTCCTCGAGGTGGGCGATCCGATGACCGCCAGCATCCAGCCACCGCTGCTTGGCTGGGCGTGGCGGATCGCCGTAGGTGACCCGGCGCAGGAACCCGGGATCGGGCGCCAGCTCGACTGGCTCGCGCGCAACCGCGACCTTGAGGGCGACGGACTGCTGTGGATCGTCTCGCCCGACGAGTCCGGCCTGGACGCGTCGCCCCAGTTCGACCCGATCTGGGGGCGCCGCGCGCACGGACTGCCGGGCTATGTGGCGCTGGTGCATCGCAACCGCAGGCGGCGCTACGACGCCCGCCGGATCCGCGACGAGGGCGGGCCGGTGTGCTGCGAGGTGACGACCAACGTGCTGCACAACCTCTCGCTGCTGGCGTGCGGCCGGCGCTCGCTGACCGGCGCGCTGATCGAGCGCTGCTGGGACGAGTCGCGCGGTCTGTTTCTGCCCGACGCCAGACCGGCCCCGCAACGCTCCACGCTGCCTGCGACGATCGCGGCGCTGACACCGCTGGCGCTGCCGGATCTGCCGGTCGAGATCGGCCGCCGCCTGGCAGAGGAGCACCTGCTCGACCCGCGTCGCTTCTGGACGCCGGTGGCACCCAGCTCGGTGTCGGTCGGCGAGCCGGGCTTCTCGGTCAGGGATCGCGGCGCGCTGGGGCTGCGGCCGCGCCGCTACTGGCGAGGGCCCACCTGGGTCAACGCCGCGTGGCTGTGCTGGCTGGGACTCGTTCGTCTCGGCTACGAGCAGGCCGCCGCCGAGCTGGCGCGCAGGCTGGCGTTCGCGGTAGGGCGCTCAGGGTTGCGCGAGTACTACCAGCCCTACACCGGGGCCGGGATGGGTGCGCGTGACTTCGGCTGGTCGACGCTGACCCTGGAGCTGGTGGACCCGGCGTCCGGCTTCAGCGCCGTCAGCAGCGCTGGGCCTGGCACGGAGGCGGCTGACCCTGGCACGGCGTCCGACGACGACGTAGGCGCTACCTTGAGCTGATGCACATCGAACACGAGCTGAACCTGACCGACGAGCAGTGGCGCGAGCGCCTCTCGCCCCAGCAGTACGAGGTCCTGCGCCAGCGGGCCACCGAGCGCGCGTTCGCCGGCGCCTACGTCGATGTCAAGGACGACGGGACCTACCGCTGCGCGGGCTGCGGCGCCGAGCTGTTCTCGTCGCAGACCAAATTCGAGTCGGGGAGTGGCTGGCCGAGCTTCTACGAGCCGGCGGTCGCCGAGAACGTCGAGTTGCACGAGGACAACGGCCTCGGGATGCGGCGCACGGAGGTGCGCTGCCGGCGCTGCGGCGGGCACCTCGGGCACGTGTTCGACGACGGGCCCCGGCCGACGGGCCAGCGCTACTGCATCAATTCCTGCGCGCTGGAGCTGGATCCGGCTCAGGGCTCGTAGGGCCGGGCGCGCTCCCGGGCGTGTCGGTGCCGGCCGGGCCGGCGGTTGTGCCGGTGCCCGCCGCGCCACCGTCCGCGTCCTCGTCATCCTCCCCCAGCGCCCGCTCCTGGCGGCGCTCCCGCAGCTTGTTGGCGACCAGCGCCGCGACCACCAGCACGCCCAGCGCGACCGCCGCCCAGACGCCGAACGTCTTGATCGCGTCCGCCGCCGCCTGGCCTCCGAAGTAGCCGACAAGCCCGTATGTGATCGCCCAGCTGATCCCGCCCGCCGCGTTCCATAGAAAGAAATCCCGGAACCGCATGTGGTTGATGCCCGCCAGCCAGGCCGCAGCGAAGCGCACCAGCGCGATCCAGCGCGCGAGAAAGATCGCCCTTGGCCCGTGGCGCTCGAAGAACCTGTCGCCGGCCCTGATCACCTTCACGCGCCGGTTGCGAAACGGGCCCGGCGCCTCCAGCACCTCGCGGCCGAGCCGCCGTCCGAGCAGGTAGCCGCAGTTGTCGCCGAGGATCGCCGATGCGGAGGCGATCACGATAACCAACCAGATCTGAAGCTTGCCCTCGCTGGCGAGCACCGCGGCGAGGATCAGCGCCGTCTCGCCGGGCGATGGCACGCCCATCGACTCGAGCCCGATGATCGCCGGCAGCGCATAGCCGAGGCTGCTGCTGGCGCCGATGATCGCGGCGAGCGTCAACATCGGCGATCGTCAGCCGCCCGGTGGGTTCACCGTCTGCGCCGGGCGCGCCAGGATCGCCAGCAGCGACAGGCCGAGCGCCAGCGTCCGCCCGCGCGCAAGCCAGCCGGCCTCGAGTGCCAGCGCCCGCTCCAGCACGTCGTTGAGCCAGGCCGGCCCGAGCTCCACATCCGGTCGATGGCCGTTGCCATTCCCTGGGGATCCGAGG
>JBOGYE010000278.1:0-4451 GCA_050696635.1 Solirubrobacteraceae bacterium
GCCCCGGCTCCGGCCCCCTTCGAGCCCGCGCCCGCACAGCAGCCGCGGGTGCTGGTCCGCGAGCGCGACTCCAGCCAGTCGCACCTGCGGATGTCCTACCGGCCGTCGCTCGACGTCGCCGTGCCGCGCCGTCGAGCCGCGCTGTCGGTCTACGCGAACCTGCTGGGCGGCTCGATGGGCAGCCGTCTGTTCGACGAGATCCGGGAGCAGCGCGGCCTCGCCTACTCGGTCGGGGCGTTCGGGCACGCGTACGCGGACGTGCCGGTACTGCAGCTGTCGGCGGGTCTGGAGTCGGGCAAGTGCACGGAGGCCCTGCGACGGATGCGCGAGATCGTCACCGAGCTGCGCGACCAGGGCCCGACCGAGGAAGAGGTCCAGCGCGCCAAGGCCTACGCAGCCGGGGCTCGCGCGCTGGCGTTCGAGAACACCGGCGCCGTCGCGCGCCACGCCGCCCAGCAGACGATCCTGTTCGACGAGGCCCCCGACCCCGATGGCGCGATCGCGATGCTGGACGCCGTCAGCTACGACGAGGTGCGCGAGGTCGCCGCGGAGGTCGCCGACGAGCTCTCGATCGCGTGCGTCGGACCGCACACGGTCGACGAGCTGGAGAGCGCCTGATACGCCGCGCGCTTGCCGTGACGGCGCTGCTGGCCGTGGTCGTGGCGGTGGTCGTCCTGGCGCGTCCAGGCGGGCTCGGCGGCGGCTCGCAGACCACCGCCGCTTCCAGCACCGGCGCAGCGGGCACCCACGCCGGTCGCAGCGGCCAGACCTCCAGCTCGCGCCCGCGCAAGACGGGGCGCCGGGACGGCCCCCGCGTGGCCGCGCCGCCGGCGGCGACGACGCGGCTGACGCAGGCGCTGACTCGTGCCATGAGCCAGGCCGGCCCCGCCAGCGGCGCCCTCGTGCTCGACCTCGGCACCGGCTCGGTGCTGTATGCGCGGCGCGCCGGGGTCGCACGCCCACCGGCGTCGATCGAGAAGCTGTGGACGACGACCGCCCTGCTGTCCAGGCTGTCACCCGATACGCGCCTGCATACCTCCGTGCTGGGAACGGGGCGGCTGCGCGGCGGCGTCTGGCACGGCGACCTGTACCTGCGCGGCGGCGGCGACCCGACGTTCGGCGAGCCGACCTTCAACCACTACTACGACGATGACAGCGGCGCGACCACGACCGCGCTCGCGGCCCAACTGGTGGCCCGCGGGATCCGGCGCGTGACGGGCCGGTTGTATGGCGATGAAACCCTGTTCGATCGCCGCCGCGGCGGGCTGATGACCAAATACCTACCTGACGTGCCCGACTTCGGCGGGCAGCTGAGCGCGCTGACCTTCGACCACGGTACGACGGCCCGCGGCTATAACCCGGCGACGTTCGCGGCGCGGGAGCTGGCGCTGGTGCTACGCGGCTCCCACATCCACGTGACGGCCTCGCGTCACGACGGTCGAACGCCGGCGCGCGCGCACCTGCTCGCGACGGTCAGCTCGCCGACGCTGTCGACGATGCTGCGGTTGATGAACGTTCCCTCCGACGACCTGTTCGCGGACCTGTTCGCCAAGCAGTTGGGGGTGCTGTTCGGTAGCGGCGGAACGATCTCGGCGGGCGCGGAGGTGATCTCCGACACGATCGCGTCGCGCTTCGGGCTGCACCCGCGGATCCTCGACGGTTCGGGCCTGTCTCGGGACGATCGCAGCTCGCCGCTCCAGATCGTGACGCTGCTCAAAGCGCTGTGGCGCACGCCGGCGGGGCGCGTGCTGGTCTCCTCGCTGCCGGTCGTTGGCCGCGACGGGACCGTCGCGTCAATCGCCACGAAGACACCGGCGGCCGGGCGTTGCGTCGCCAAGACCGGATCGCTGGACGATGTCACCAACCTCGCCGGCTACTGCGCTGCGCGCGGCCGCCGCTCACTTGCGTTCGCGATCTTCGCCGACGGACCCGAGAACGGGATCGCGTTCCCGCTCGAGGGGCGGATGATCGCCGCGATCGCGCGTTATTGACGCCCCCGGTGCCCAGGGGTGACAATCGCCGCCGTGGACGTGGGTTAGCGTGATCGACCCGACACTTGACGAGGCGCTTCACCCCGCCGAGCTGGCGCGCTATCTGAGCCGAATCGGCGACCGCTGGCCGCTTGAGATCGTGATGCTCGGGGGCGCTCGGGTCGACGACACGAGGGGCGCCCCACCGCAGCGCGAGCGCGGCCCGGAGTACATCGTGATGCTCGTCTCGCACGCGTTCGAGGGAGTGCCGTGGCTCGAGCGCGTGCATCAGGCGAGCTCGCTGTGGGATGGGCTGGAGATGGGCGATGGGGCCGACGTGCACTGCTACACGCCCAGCGAGTTTGCGCGCAAGCGCACCAGCACGCCGTCGGTGCGCGCGGTGGTGCAGCGCGGCCTCGTGCTGCACGAGGACGGGCTCAGGGACCGCGACGGCCCCCTCAGCTGATTGCGACCATCCGCTCGATCGCGAGCCGGGCGCGATCGGCGATCTCCGCCGGCACCTGGACCTCGTGCACGCCGCCGCGCAGCGCGTCGTGCAGCTTGCGCAGCGTGATCATCTTCATGAACCGGCACGAGGCCGCCTCGTTGGCGGCGATGAAGCTGACGCCGGGAGCGGCCTGGCGCAGCGGGTGCAGCATCCCGGTCTCGGTCGCAACGATCGCCACGCCGGTGGCGCCCCGCTCCTCCAGCGCCTGGGCCCGGGCGAGCATCCCGTTGGTCGACAGCATGTGCACGCCGTCGGCCTCGAGATCCCCGGCGGCGACGTACTCCATCACGCTCGTCGAGCAGCCGCATTCGGGGTGGATCAGGAACTCCGCGCCGGGGTGCTCGGCGCGCACGGCCGCGATGTCGTCGGGCCTGATCCCGGCATGCACGTGGCACTCGCCGTCCCAAACGTGCATCGCGCGCCCCAGCGTTCGCTCCACGTAGCGGCCCAGGAACATGTCAGGGCCGAACAGGATCTCGACGTCGTCGCCGTGGACGGCGCGGACCCGCTGCACGACCGCGACCGCGTTCGCCGACGTGCAGCAGTAGTCGCTCTCGGCCTTGACCTCGGCTGAGGTGTTGACGTACATAACCACGATCGCTCCGGGGTGCTCCACTTTCCAGTCGCGGAGCTGCGCGGCCGTGATCGAGTCCGCCAGCGAGCAGCCCGCGTCGAGATCGGGGATCAGCACCCGCCTGTCCGGGCATAGGATCGAAGCGGTCTCGGCCATGAAGTGCACGCCGCAGAAGACGATCGTCTCAGCGTCGGCAGCCGCCGCCTGCTGCGAGAGCCCGAGCGAGTCGCCGACGTAATCGGCCACGTCCTGGATCTCGGGCAGCTGGTAGTTGTGGGCGAGGATCACCGCGCCGCGCTCGCCGGCCAGCGCTCGCACCTCCGCGCTCAGCGCGGGAATGCTCTCGAGCGCCAGCGGCGCCGAGGGCGATCCGGCCATCGGCAGATTCATGGCAGTGGGGTGAGTAGCAGCGACAGGTCCAGGGCCGAGGCGCTGTGGGTCAGAGCGCCCATCGAAACGAAGTCTACGCCGGTCTCGGCGACCGCCCGCAGCGTCTCGAGGGTCACGCCGCCGCTCGCCTCGAGCTGTGCGCGGCCGGCCACTTTGGCGACCGTCGCGCGCAGCTGTGCGAGGTCCATGTTGTCCAGCAGCAGCCTTTCCGCGCCGGCCGCCAGCGCCTCATCGATCTCTTCAGGAGTCCTGCACTCCACCTCCAGGGGTAGCCCGGGCGCGCGCTCCCGCGCGGCGGTCACCGCAGCCCCGACCCCGCCCGCGAGCGCGGCGTGGTTCTCCTTGATCAGGATCGCGTCATACAGCCCGGCGCGGTGATTGGTCCCACCGCCGGCGGCGACCGCGGCCTTCTCCAGTGCCCTCAGCCCCGGCGTGGTCTTGCGCGTGTCGAGCACGGTCGCGCCGGTGCCGTTCACCGTCCGCACCGCGATGGACGCCATCGTCGCCACCCCTGACAGCCGCGCGAGGAAGTTCAGCGCCGTGCGCTCGGCCGACAGCAGCCCCCGCGCGGCGCCCTGTACCTCCAGCACCGGCCCGCCGTCCCGCCACTCGCCCTCGGCGACCGCGCGCTCAAAGCGCGCATCGGGGTCGAGTGCCCGAAAGGCCGCCTCGGCGGCGTCCAGGCCGAAGATCACCCCGGGCTGCTTCTGGGTGATCCGCGCCCGCGCCCGCGCGTGCGCCGAAACCGTCGCGGCGGTGGTCACGTCGCCGTCGCCGAGATCCTCGGCGAGCGCTCGCGCCACGGCTTCGTCAATCGCGCTGGACATCGGTCCGCGCGAGCATAGGGCCCCCGGCATAGCAATTGACGGCATCCGGCACTTGCTAAGTGCTCTCCGCCGTAAGTGGCGTCCCACCGAGAGTGGCCGCTGACGGTGCCCGGCCAGGACGCAGGATCGAAGCTGTAGCGGCGCTACAGCGAGATCCGAGGACGCCGCCGGGCGCCGTCAGA
>JBOGYE010000279.1:0-14610 GCA_050696635.1 Solirubrobacteraceae bacterium
GCGGCGCGCTGCGGACGCCGCCGCGGCGGCCCGGGCGACGCGCCCGTCGGACGAAGAGCTCGGCTACGTCTCGACCGAGGACTCGCTGACCAAGATCCTCAACGATGCCGCCGACCAGCTCTCGGACCGCTTCTCGCAGACGAGCCGATCCTCCGCGGCGCACCACCTCGGCGACCTGATCGACCGGTTGACCGGCGAATCGCCGAAGCACTAACGCCGGGGCTGGGGGCCCCAGGCGCCGGTGCTGGGGGCCGGGCGCCAGGCGCCGGGGCTGGGGGCCGGGCGCCAGGCGCCGAGCGGGCACAGCCAGCCACGCAGCGCCCGCCATCACCGAGCGTGTCCGACAGTGGTCGGGAACCGGGCCGAATGAGCCACGCCAGCTCCGACCGGGCGGTGCGTGTCCGCAAATGCCCGCCGCCGCGAGCCGCCGCCCACGCAGATCTGCGGCGGCGCGCCGTCGCGGGCGCGGGCTCCGCCGGACCCGGGTCAACGCGAGCGCGCGTCCTCGCGCGCCCGCCTACGCAGCGTCCGCGCCACGTAGTCGTCGACGCTGTAGCGCTCCTGCGCCCACGGATCGCCGCGGTGGTGGTAGCCGTTGCGCTCCCAGAACCCGAGCCGGTCGCCGTCGAGCAGCTCCAGTCGGCTGATCCACTTGGCCGACTTCCACAAATACAGGTGCGGGACCAGCAGCCGCGCGGGGCCGCCGTGATCGGGCTCCAGCGGCGCGCCGTCGGCCTCGTGCGCGATCAGCGCCGGGTGCCCGAGCACGTCGCACAGCGGCAGGTTGGTCGTGTAGCCGCCGTAGCAGTGGGCGAGCAGGTGCGTCGCCTCGGGCAGCGGACGGGCGCGCTCGAGCAGCGCCTTCACGTCCGCCCCGCGCCAGCGCGTGTCAAACCGCGACCAGCGCGTGACGCAGTGAATGTCGCCGGTCCATTCGGCGTCGGCCGCCGCGCCGAACGCGTCCCAGTCGAGCACGTACGGGTCGCGCACAGCGCCGTCGATCGACAGCGTCCAGCGATCGGTCGGCACCCGCGGCGTGGCGCCGAGGCTCAGCACCGGCCACTTGACGGTCGGCGACTGGCCCGGCGGCACGCGGTCGGGGTCGATTCCCAGCGAGGCGGCGCGACGCCGCCCGCGCTCGCCGAAGATCCTCGGGGTGATCGCCACAGCCTGCGTGCGCCCCACTCAGAAGGCGGGCTGCTCGCGGTAGTCGCCCCAGACACGCTGGAGCTCGTGCACGATCTCGCCCTCGGTCACGCCCGCGCGGGCGGCATCCAGCAGCGGTGGCATCAGGTTGGTGTCGCCCGTCCCCGCGGCGGCGCCGATCGCCTCCAGGCAGGCGCGCGTGGCGGCGTCGTCGCGCTGCGCCCGCGCGGCGCGGACGCGCTGCACCTGCCGCTGCTCGAGCGCCGGGTCGATCCGCAGGATCGGGGTCGCCGCGTCGTCGCCCTCGGTGAACGCGTTGACGCCGACCACGACCCGCCGGCCGGCGTCGATCTCGGTCTGCAGCTCGAACGCCGAATCGGCGATCTCGCGCTGCGGATAGCCCTGCTTGACCGCCTGCACCATCCCCCCGAGCTGGTCGATCTTGTGAAAGTACTCGTACGCCTGCGCCTCGAGCCGATCCGTCAGCGCTTCGACGAAGTAGGCGCCGCCGAGCGGATCGATCGTGTTGGTCACTCCCGTCTCGTGGGCGATGATCTGCTGCGTGCGCAGCGCGATCCGGGCCGCCTCCTCGGTCGGCAGCGCCAGCGCTTCGTCGTATGAGTTGGTGTGCAGCGACTGGGTGCCGACGAGCACCCCGGCCAGTGCTTCGATCGCGGTGCGGACGATGTTGTTCAGCGGCTGCTGGGCGGTCAGGGAAACGCCGGCGGTCTGTACGTGCGTGCGCATCAGCCACGAGCGCGGGTCCCGGGCGCCGAACGTCTCACGCAGCTCCCGTGCCCAGATCCGCCGCGCCGCGCGGTACTTGGCGATCTCCTCGAAGAAGTCGATCTGGGCGTTGAAGAAGAAGCTCAGCCGCGGCGCGAACTCGTCCACGTCCAGTCCCCGCGCGACGGCTTGCTCCACATACGTCAGCCCGTCCTTGAGGGTGAACGCCAGCTCCTGGGCGGCGGTCGCGCCCGCCTCCCGGATGTGGTAGCCGCTGATCGAGATCGGGTGCCAGCGGGGCATGTGCTCAGCGCACCACGCGACCATATCGGTCACCAGCCGCATCGCGGGATCGACCGGGAAGCACCACTCCTTCTGCGCGATGTACTCCTTCAGGATGTCGGTCTGGATCGTCCCGCCGAGCCGCTCGGGCGCCACACCTCGGCGCTCGGCCGCGATCACGTAGAAGGCCACCATGATCGCCGCCGGCGCCATGATCGTCATCGATACGGTCACCTGGTCGAGCGGGATGCCGGCGAACAACGCCTCCATATCGGCGACCGTGTCGACCGCCACGCCCTCGCGGCCGACCTCGCCCTCAGAGCGGGGATGGTCGGAGTCGTGACCCATCAGCGACGGCATGTCGAACGCCGTCGAGAGTCCGGTCTGGCCGTGGTCGAGCAGGTACCGGAAGCGCTCGTTGGTCTCCTGCGCGGTCCCGAAGCCGGCGAACTGGCGCATCGTCCACAACCGTCCGCGATACATCGACGGGTACACGCCGCGCGTGAACGGGTACTGGCCCGGCAGCCCGATCGCGCCCTCGACGTCGGCCGGCAGGTCGCGCGCCGTGTACAGCGGCTCGAGCGGCTCGCCCGACAGGGTCGTGAACGGCGCTTCGCGCTCGTCGGTCAGGCCGTACGCCGCGCGCCACTGCTGGTAGGAGACCGGGGGGTCGTTGAGCGCCGTCATCGTCTTAGAGGTTAGAGCCGGCGGCTGCCCGGGAGCACGAATCACCCACGATCGGGGGGTACCGCTGGGCGGGGTGGCCGGGGTAATCTGCCGCGCGATGTCCGCCGCCGCCCCGCAACGCACCGCGCTGGTCACCGGCGGCGCACGGGGGATCGGCGCCGCGATCGCCCGCGGCCTGGCGCAGGACGGGATGGCGGTCGCGATCGCCGACATTCGCGGCGAGATGGGGCGCGCCAACGCGCAGCGGATCGCGGACGCCGGCGGCCGCGGGCTGGCGGTCGAGATGGACGTGCGCGCGGCCGACAGCGTGGCTGCCGGTCTCGACCTCGTCCGCGGCGAACTGGGAGAGGTTGACGTGCTGGTCAACGTCGCCGGCTGGGACGAGCTGAAGCCGTTCGTCGAGTCCGATGAGGAGTTCTGGCAAGAGGTCCTGGAGGTCAACTTCAAGGGCGGACTGCGGCTCACGCGGGCGCTGCTGCCGTCGATGATCGACCGCCGCTGGGGCCGGATCGTCAACATCAGCTCCGACGCGGGTCGCGTCGGCTCGTCGCTGGAGTCGGTCTACGCGGGCGCCAAGGGAGCGATCATCTCCTTCACCAAGACCGTTGCGCGCGAAACCGCCCGGCTGGGCGTGACCGCCAACATCGTCTGTCCCGGGCCCACCGACACCGAGATGCTCCGCGACGTCGCTCAGGCGCACCCGGACGCCGACAAGGTGCTTGAGCGGCTCGCTCGGGCGGTGCCGATGAAGCGCCTCGGCCAGCCCGAGGATGTCGCCGCCGCGGTGAGCTTCTTCGCCTCCGAGCAGACCGGATACATCACGGGCCAGACGCTGTCGGTCAGCGGCGGCCTGACGATGGCCTGATGGCGGGGGCCGGCGAGCGGCCGCTGACGGCGCTGGTCACGGGCGCGGCGCGTCCTGATGGGATCGGGGCCGCGATCGCGGCCCGGCTGGCGGCCGACGGCCTGGAGGTGCAGACGCTCGATCTCGAGCCGGGCTGCACGTTTCAGGTTGACCTCGCGGATGGCGAGCTCCCGGCGCTGGACGGTATCGACGTGCTGGTCTCGAACGCGGGGCTGCCGTCGATCGTCGGTGCCGCGCACTCACTCCCGACCGAGCGCTGGCAGCGTGACCTTCAGGTCAACCTGACCGGCGCCTTCCGGGTCGTCCAGGCCTGCCTGGGCGGGATGCGCGAGCGGCACTTCGGACGGATCGTCGTGATCTCGAGCTTCGCGGCCCGCTTCGGGATGCCCGCTCAGGTCGCCTACAGCGCCAGCAAGGCCGGCCTGCTGGGGATGGTGAAGACGATCGCGGCTGAGAATGCCGCGCTGGGCGTCACGGCGAACGCTGTTCTCCCAGGCCTGGTCGGCAGCGGCGGGGTGCGCGCGATGCCGGCCGAGATCGTCGATGCCTGGCTTGAGCGGATCCCGCTGGGCCGGCTGATCGAGCCGGCCGAGGTCGCCGACGCGGTCGCCTACCTCGCCTCGCCGGCCGCCAGCGCGGTCACCGGCCAGGAGCTGGTGATCGACGGCGGGCTGACGCTCAACTCGCTGTCGGTCACGCGCAGCGTCGTGCGCGACCGGCCCACGTGACCGGTCAGCTGGAGGCGGGATTGCGCGACCGCGCCGAGCGGGCGTTGCGCGCGCGCCGCTCCGGTACGAGGCTGGGCGAGCTGGCGCCACTGCCGGGCGGAGTGTCGAGCCTCACCTACGAGTCCGTGCTGGACGGCGAGCAGCGGGTCGTGGTCAAGGTCGCGCCCCCCGCCCTGCCGCCGGTGCGCAATCGAGACGTCCTGCGCCAGGCGCGCCTGCTGACCGCGCTGCACCGCGCGCCGGGTGTACACGTTCCCGAGGTGCTCGCGACCGACGACGGCTCGCCGCCGCTGTTCGTGATGAGCTTCGTCGCCGGCCAGGCGTATGAGCCCAAGTGGGATCTCAGCGATGCGCCGCCGGCTCCTGCCGTGGTGAGACGGCGGGGTCTCGCGGCGGCGCGGATGCTCGCCGACCTGCAGCGCGTCGATCCGGCGGCGGTCGGCATCGGCGATGAGCCGGCGCTGTCGCTGTCGCAGGAGCTCGAGCGCTGGAGCGCGCTGTACGCGACCGTGGGCGAGGAGCTGCGCGGCGAGGAGCGGGCGCTGGCGCGCGCGCTGGCGGAGCGGATGCCGAACCCGGTGCCCGCGCGGATCTCGCACGGCGACTACCGCCTGGGGAACATGCAGTTCGACGGCGAGCGGCTGGCGGCGATCATCGACTGGGAGCTGTGGTCGGTCGGTGATCCGCGCGCGGACCTGGCCTGGCTGATGATGTTCGCCAACCCGGTCGCCCAGCGCGTGCGCGCCGAGTGGCGGGACGCCGCCAACCAGGCGGCGGCCGAGGCGATGCCCGGTTCCGCGGACGTGCTTGCGGCGTTCATCGACGCATCTTCGACCTCCCAGCCGCCGGCGGGGCTCGTCTGGTTCGCCGCCCTCAGCGCCTACAAGCTCGGCGCCGCGATGGCGGTGCTGGCGAAGCGCAACCGGCGGGTGCCGCGGCCCGATCCGGGCCTGGAGCTGGTGGCGCAGACGAGCCCGGCGATGCTGGCGGACGCCGTGGAGCTGCTGGCCCTTGACGGCTGATGCAGGTGTCCATTAGACAATATGGATTGAGGTCCGTCCGGTTTGAGATGTAGAACGGGCCGGTCCCCCCACCGGTGGTGGGGGTGATGCTTGAGCCGCGCATGGCGAAGGCTAGGTCCCTGGTCGGTCTGGACGTGCATGCGACGAAGATCGTGGCGGCGGTCTTGGACTCGAGACCGGGCAGTTGCAGACATTCTCGATGAGCGGCAAGACCGAGACGGCGGCCGAATTCTGTGCGGTGCTGCCTGGGCCGGTGCGGGTCGCCTATGAGGCCGGCCGGGCCGACTGGGTATGGGCTGGCGCGGGAGCTGACCACGCGCGGGGCGGGGTGCGTGGTGGCGGCGCCGAGCAAGATCCCGCGGGCCGCCAACGCATCCAGCTCAGCCCGCGGGCCACCGTCGGCCAGGTGGTGCCAGGCCCCGCCGGGCCGAGCCGCAGCGGCCCCGGGCAGCGACAGCGCGTGCAGCCGCCCGAGCATCTCCCCGAGCGCCCGCAGGCCGCCGGCGGCGATGATCGCCTCCCGCCGCTGGGCCCGTGGCACCCCGGGGACGTACTCGGTGACCAGCAGCGGCTGGCCGGCCAGCTCCGACACCGGCCGCTCGGCGGGGTAGGAGACCGCCGCAAGCAGCTCCAGGATCGCCGCGTCGCCCTGTGCCTGCGATTGCGGTCGCACGGCCGGGAACAGCCGCGCCACCCAACTGGGGCCCGTCGACCCGGTCGATGCGGTAGACGCCGAGGTCGAGCTGGGCGATGTCGCGGACCTCGATCCCGTACAGGTCGCCGAGGTGTCCCGGCAGCGCGGGGACCGCGCGCCGCGGCCGGATCCGCAGCGCCGGATCGGTGTCGGCGTCCGCCGCGGTCACCGGGTCTCCCCCAGACGTGAGGGAGCTAACCGTTCATATGCGGCGGTTAGTTCCCTCACCCCGCCGCGCCGCCGGTCATCGGCCAGGTCCGTGCCCGCTGAGCCCGAACAGGCGGCCGCCGATCCGCCGCAGCTGCAGCTCGTCGGAGCCCTCGGTGATCCGGTAGCGACGGTGGTGGCGGTAGATGAACTCGAACGGCTGATGTCGCGTGTAGCCCAGCCCGCCGTGGACCTGGATCGCGCGGTCGGCTGCGTCGCAGGCAAGCCGGTTGGCGCGGTAGTTGACCATCGAGACCTTGTCGGTGACGCGGACCTTGGCGCCGGTCGAGGCGCCGTCGCCCGCCTGGTCCATCTCCCAGGCCGTGCGATACAGCGTGTTGCGCACCAGTTCGGCCTCGGTCTGCAGCTCGGCGAGCTGCCACTGGATCCCCTGGTGCTCGGCCAGCGGCCGGCCGAACACGACCCGCTCGCGCGCGTAGGCGACGCTGCGATCGATGCAGAACTGAGCCGCGCCGAGCGACGAGGCGGCCTGGCGGACCCGGTTCTCGTGCACGAACAGCTGCGCGCAGTCAAGGCCCCGATCGATCTCGCCGACGACCGCATCGTTCGACACGCGAACACCGTCGAGCGTGACCTCCCCATGGTCGGTCGGCATGTTCAGGCACCACCAGTAGTGGGGTACATCCAAACCGGGAGCGTCGCGCGCCACCAGGAAGGCGGTGATTCCCTGAGCCTTGCCGTGCTGGCCCGAGGTGCGGGCGAACACCAGCACGCCGGCGGCGACGTCGATCCCGGTGATGAAGCGCTTGACGCCGTTCAGGATCCAGCCGCTGCCGTCGCGCGCCCGCTGCGCCGCCGTCTCCAGATAGGTGGCGTCCGAGCCATGCCCGGGCTCGGTCAGCGCGAAAGCGATCGCCAGCTCGCCTTTGACGAGCGGCGCCAGCCAGCGGCGCTTCTGCTCCGCGGTGCCGTATTCATGCAGGACCAGCACCAGCGGCTCGTTGGCGACCACCGAGGCCTCGTGTGACAGCTCCGCGTGCAGCCCGGGACCGCGGTGGGCGAGGTGCTCGCGGATCAGCGCCATCGCCAGGTTGGAGCCTGCCTCGCCGCCCAGTTCGCGGGGAAACGGGTAGCGATAGAACCCCGCCTCGATCGCCAGCCGACGCGCCTCGCGCAGCAACTCGTGCCAGCGCTGCGTCGGCACGCCGCCGCGCTCGGAGTCGGTGCGGCTGAATTCGCGTCGATGGTCGAAGAACTCGGGGTTGGCGGCCTCGATCGGAGCCAATTCGGCGTCGATGAACGCGTCGATACGCGCCAGCAGATCGGTCAGGTCGGAGGGGATCGAGAAATCCACGGCGGGTCGGCGCGATTATCGCGCCCGATGCACGAGGCGGCGCTCGCCGTGACCGCGTCACCGGCTCTGGCCGCGACCTATCAGCTCACGATCTCGACCGCGGCCACGACCGCCGGGACCTGGACCGGCTCGGTGTTCACGCCGACGAGCAGCGTGGCGAACATCAACATCCGATCTGGAGTCCCACCTCGCCGTCGGCTCCGGCAGCCCGCTGGCTGGCCTCAGCATCGACGGCACCGGCACGACGAGGCTCGCGGGAGGCTCGGTCACCACGACCGGCGACCAGGACTAAGACAACGCCACCACGATCGCTGCCGCCACCGCCCTGACCGCCACCGGCTCCGGCGGGCTCAGCTTCGGCTCGACGCTCGACGGTGCCTTCCCGCCGACGCTTTCCACCGCCGGCACGAGCACGTTCGACGGGCCGGTCGGAGCCAGCACGCCCCTGACCAGCTCGGCGGCGTCGGCGCCGTTCACGCTGGTCAGCGGCCCGCCAAGCGCGCAGATCGGGTCGCCGGCGACGGGCTGCACCTACACGGCCGGCGCGACGGTCGCGGCCGCCTTCACGTGCGCGGAGGCGAGCGGCGGCGCATCCGCACCGCAACCACAGCTTCAAGGTCCCGTTCGTCAGCGCCGGCCGCCGCGGAGCGGTGGCGCTGACCATCTCGGTGCCGCCCGCGGGCCGGATCGAGGTGATCGAGACCGCCGGCCGGTTGGTTCTCGGTCGGCTGTCGACCCGCGCCCGTCGCGCCGGCGTCCGCCTGCCGGCGCTCACGCTGCGCGCCCAGTGAAGCGCGGATCCATACAATCGCGGGCCTCGCACCCGACCAGAGGGAGACGCGATGGGCGACACGGTCAAGTTCACGCTGTCAGAGCGCGAGATCCCGACGCACTGGATCAACCTGATGGCCGACCTGCCGCCGGGCGGGCCGCCGCCGCTGCACCCTGGGACGCTCGCGCCGGCCGGCCCCGACGACCTGGCGCCGATCTTTCCGATGGCGCTGATCCTGCAGGAGGTCTCGACCGAGCCGATGGTTGAGATCCCGGAGCCGGTGCGCGACGCCTACTGCCTGTGGCGACCGACGCCCCTGTACCGGGCCCGGCGATTGGAGCACGCGCTCGACACCCCGGCGCACATCTACTACAAGTACGAGGGGACCTCGCCGGCCGGTTCGCACAAGCCCAACACCGCGGTTGCGCAGGCCTACGAGAATGCGGCCGCGGGCGTCAAGCGGCTGGCGACCGAGACCGGCGCGGGCCAGTGGGGCTCGGCGCTGGCGTTCGCCTGCACGCTGTTCGATCTGGAGTGCGAGGTCTGGATGGTCGGCTCAAGCTATGACCAGAAGCCTTACCGGCGCTCGATGATCCAGTCCTGGGGCGCAACCGTTCACCGCTCGCCGTCGGATCGCACCGCCGCCGGCCGCGCCAACGCCGAGCACACGACCGGCTCGCTGGGGATCGCGATCTCCGAGGCCGTGGAGGTTGCCGCACAGGACGACGACGCCAAGTACTCGCTCGGGTCGGTGCTCAACCACGTGCTGCTGCACCAGACGATCATCGGCCAGGAGGCGCTGGCGCAGATGGAGCTGGCCGGAGAGTACCCGGACACGGTGATCGCGTGCGTCGGCGGCGGGTCGAACTTCGGCGGGCTGGTGTTCCCGTTCCTGCGCCGCAACCTACGCAATGGCGAGCGCACCCGGTTCATCGCCGCCGAGCCCGCGGCCTGCCCGACCCTGACCAAGGGCGTGTACGCGTACGACTTCGGTGACACCGCGGGGCTGACCCCGCTGATGCCGATGTACACGCTCGGTCATGGGTTCGTGCCGCCGCCGGTCCACGCCGGCGGGCTGCGCTACCACGGAGATTCTCCATTGCTGTGCGCGCTGGTCAAGCAGGGACTGATCGAGGCACGCGCGTACCGCCAGAACGAGACCTTCGACGCGGCCGTCCGGTTCGCGCGCAGTGAGGGCGTGATCCCGGCGCCCGAGCCCGCGCACGCGATCCGCGCGGTTCTCCAGGAGGCCGAGGCGGCCCGCGAGGCAGGCGAGCAGCGCGTGATCCTGTTCGGGCTCTGCGGCCACGGTCACTTCGACCTCAGCGCCTACGACGCCTACCTGGCAGGCAAGCTGGAGGACCCCGAGTTCTCCGAGACCGATCGGGACGCGGCGCTGGCAGCGCTGCCGCAGGCGCCGGCGCTCGTGTAGCGGCGGCCGCGCGAGACCGGGCTCGGGCCGCTCCTACCCGGCGGGGATCAGGATCCCGCGGCCCTGCAGGCGGCCGCCGCCGAGATCGGCCATCGCCTCGTTGACGGCCTCGAGCGGATAGGTGGTCGTGTGCAGCGTCACCTTCCCCTGCGCGGTCAACGTCATCAGCTCGCTCAGATCGGCGTAGGTGCCGACGAGGTTGCCGATGAACGAGATCTCCCGGCTGATCACATCGATCGTCGGGATGTCGATGTTCTCGCCGTAGCCGATCACGTAGTAGAAGCCACCGTCGCGGATCATCGCGATCCCGTCCTCGATCGCCCCCTTCTCGCCGACGAAGTCGATGATCGCCTCGGCGCCCAGCCCGCCGGTCAGCTCCCTGACGGTCTCCACGTGCCTGGATCCGTCGACCCTCACCGTCACGTCGGCCCCGACCTCGCCGGCCAGCGCCAGCGCGCGCTCGGAGGGATCGACCACGATGATCTCGGCCGGGGTGTACGCCTTCAAGCACTGGATCCCGATGTGACCCAGCCCACCGGCGCCGATCACCACCGCGCGGGTGCCGGCGCCGAGCACTCCGACCGCCTTCTTGACGGCGTGAATCGCCGTCAGCCCGGCGTCCGCCAGCGCCGCGATGTCCTTCGGCTCAAGGCCTGCGTCGAGCTTGACCACCGAGCGCGCCGAGGTCTTCAGCAGCTCGGCAAAGCCGCCGTCGCGATTGATCCCCGGAAACGAGCCGTTGAGGCAGTGCATGTCGTCACCGACACGGCACGGCGGACACAGCCCGCAGGAGATGAAGGGGTGCACGATCACGGTGTCCCCGACCTCGACATTGGTCACGCCCGAGCCCACCTCGTGCACCCAGCCGGCGTTCTCGTGACCGGGGATGTACGGCAGCCGCACCTGGGACTTCTGCGCCCACTGGCCCTCCTGGATGTGCAGATCGGTGCGGCACAGACCCGCCGCGCCGATCCGCACGATCACATCGAGTGGACCATCGACCGAAGGCTCGGCCACGCTGTCGAGCCGCAGGGGGTCGTGATAGGCGTGCAGCCGCGCGGCCCTCACGCGATCGCCTCCCCGACCTCGTCGGCCAAACCGTGCCGGGCGGCGAGCAGCGCCCGGCAGATGCCGCCGTTGGCCTCCAGCCCGGTGCGGACCAGGCGGGCCATCCGCAGCCAGCGGTCAAGGCGATCGGCGACCAGCGGCTCGCCGCTCGGCGCGACGAACGCCGCCGCCGCTGGCCCGCACGGGATCCCGAGCCGCGTGCGCAGTTCCAGCGCGCGGCGCGCGACGCGGGTGTCGGGCAGCTGCGCGACGGTCGCTCGCACGACCCGCTCGGGGCTCCACCCGCTGTCGAGCAGCCGCTCGCAGACCTCGGACTGGCGTGCGATCAGGGCCTTGCGCAGGAACAGCTCACGCAGGGCCTCCAGATCGTCGTCTTCGGTTTCGCCCGGGAACGCCGCCGTGAAACCCGCCCCGCGCGCCAGTGCGGCGTTGATCTCGGCGCCCGTGTAGTGATCCTCGAGCGCCACCGTGACGCTCCGCACCCCTGGCAGCCCGCTCGCCGCGGCGCGCGCGTCGGCCGCCATCAGGAACGCGAAGTTCGGGGCGCACTGCGGGGTCGGGAGCCGCAGCAGGACCTCGACGTCGCCGTCGGCGGACACCTCGCACCGGCTCACGAACCGCAGCTCGGTGACCGGCTCGTCCAGCTCCGGGTCGTAGACCGACGCCAGCGCCTCGAGCACCTGCTCGCGGGTCGCCATCGCCGCTGCCGCCATCGCCGCTGCCGCCGCTAGGCCGTCTCGACGAGCGTGGCGCCCTCCCGGGCGGCCGGCGCGTCCTTCTCGCCGGGCAGCCGCAGCTCCGCCGGTACGTCGATCCCATACAGCCGGGCTGCGTTGAGTCCGAGGATCTTGCGACGGGTCGCATCGGTGACGCGTGGGTAATCGGAGTAGGTCTCGTCCGGGTAGTCCCAGTTCAGGAGCCCCTCGATCTGCCACTTGGGCTCCCAGATGCCGTAATCGGAGCCGAACAGCATCTTGTCCTCGCCGACCCAGAACAGCAGCTCGCCCATCGCCTTGGCGAAGAAGCGCGGGCGTGCGTGCATCAGGCCGCCGATCACGACCGACAGCCCGGCGTATACGTTCGGTTCCTGGGTCGCCATGAAGCAGAAGTCCTCGATCCGCGGCAGGCCGACGTGCTCGATGATGAAGTTAAGCTCCGGGTTGTCGGTGGCCGCCTGGTCCACGTCGCGGGGATCGAACGCGTCCTTGTCCAGCGGCCAGATCGTCGGGCCCTTGTGGACGTGCAGGTTGCGGATCCCGAGCTCGGTGCACTTGGCGTAGAACGGCTTGCACCGCTCGTCGTCGAGCCGCCATCCGCGCGAGCCGCGATACCACTCAGCGGTGTAGAGCTTGGCCCCCTGCATGTTGAAGCGCCTGGCGTCTTGTTCCAGCTGCGCCAGCCCTGCTTCGCCCTCGCGCGGGTCCCAGCGGCCGTTGACGATCAAACGGCCGGGATGTTTGGCCGCCATCGCGCCGTTGCGCGCAGCGGTGTTGAAGCCATCCGTGTACCACTCCTTCAGGTACGTGGACTGGAAGATGCCGACGTCGACGCCGCCCTTCTCGAACACGTCTGACACGAAGTCGGCCTCGGTGTACTTCATGAACTTCTCGATCGGCCAGTGAGTCTCGGCCGGCGCAAGCCCCATGTAAGCGTGGAAGCACTCGATCCAGCCCTTCGCGTACTGCTCCGCCCCCTTGACCCAGTTGTCGGGACTGGCGTCCCACATGTGGATGTGGCCGTCGACGATGAAGTACTTCTCGCCGTTGTGCTCGTACATGTGTCCCTCCCTAGGTCCGACGGAGCCGTGAGTGAGCACAATCTACTCCCGCGCCGCGAGCGCCGCGGAGGTCGGCAACGGGCACGTCGTCGCGCCGGCGTCGCGCCCGCCGCCGCTGGCGGCCGCGAGGCGCGGTCAGACCGCGAGCGGCAGCGGCATGCCGCCGCCCGCCTCTGCCAGCCGCTGCACGGCCTGAGCGATCTCATCGACGGCGCCCGGGTCGAACTGCTGGGGGCGGCGGGTCATCCACTCCGCCAGGCGCGAGCCGTGTACGTACATGCAGCGCCCGTCCGTGACGCAGCCCGCCGGGAGCTCGGACCACACCACGACGACAGCCTGAACCCACAGGCGCCGGCCTGCGAAGCCGGCCACCTCGTCACGAAAAGCAGCCGCGTCGCTGACCGCGCGGGTCCGCAGACGGGTCACGATCGGCGCGGCGTCTTGTCCGGCGGTGCGCGCCAGGAACGGCCCTCCGGCGCGGATCTCCACGACCCCCTCCGGATCGATGCTGTGCAGCACGATCACTCCGCCACGTCCAACGGCCACATGGTCATACACGCCGTCGCGCCCGCGAACTCCGTGGCACACGCGCCAGCCTGCCGGCTGCAGCTGCGCCAGCGCCTGCTCGGTGCGCCGCTCCGGCGCGAGCCTGGCGATGAGCGGCGCGGCGAACGACGAGGCGCCGCGCGGCTCAGCGATCGGCGCGGTGTGATCGCGGTGTCCGCGACGCGCGCCCACGGCCAAGCCGGTCGCAAGCCCGACGGCGATCCCGCCGAACCAGGCACTCGCCGGGCCTCCGATCGCGAGCCCCAGCACGCCGGCCGCCGCGACCCCAAGCGCGATCAAGGCGCCCGTGCGTCCGGTGCGCAGCGGCGGGTGACGGTAGATCTGCGTTGATTGGGTGCTCACGCTCCTGATATCGACCCAATAACGGTCGGGCCTGAGCGGATTTGTCGAAGTTTTGATTCGCGCAGCCGCGCCGGTTCAGCCGGCCAGGCCCGGCGCCAGCGACGCCCGGCGCGCTCCCTGCACGAGCGACTCCAGCTTGGCCCACGCGATCTGGGGATGAGACCGCCCACCGAACCCGCAGTCGCAGCCGGCGATCACATCGTGGGGCCCCTCGCGCGCCGCCCCGGGTGCTCCCGGGGGCGGCGCTGCGATTTCGGGTTGCTCCTCCTCGAGCGCCTGCGTCGCCGTCGATCTGCGGCGGCTTGGCCGGGCAGGGTAGCGCCACGGGCGCGTCGCTGCACGCCGGTTGGGAATCGTCGAGAATCGGGGTGTGTTCGAGAGCCCCGGCCTGCCGCCGCTCGGCGAGCTGCGGATCCTCGATTTCTCCCGTGTGCTGGCGGGTCCGTTCGCGACGATGATGCTGGCCGACCTGGGCGCGGATGTGCTGAAGGTCGAGCGGCCTGGCAGCGGCGATGACACGCGCGCCTGGGGCCCACCCTATGACGCCCAGGGCCAGGCGACCTACTTCGACGCGGTCAACCGCAACAAGCGGAGCGTCGCGCTCGACCTCAGCGATCCCGCCGATCTGGAGCGGGTTCGCGCGCTGGCGCACGACGCGGACATCCTCGTCGAGAACTTCCGCCCGGGACTGCTGGACGGGCTCAGGCTCGGCTACGAGGACCTGCGAGCGGAGAATCCGGGGCTGATCTACTGCTCAATCACGGGCTTCGGCCGCGGCGAGCGCGGCGCCGCGCTGCCCGGCTATGACCTCCTTGTGCAGGCGCTGGGCGGACTCATGAGCATCACCGGCGAGCCGACCGGTCCGCCAACTAAGGTCGGCGTCGCGCTGATCGACGTGATTGCCGGGCTCTATTGCGCAACCGCGATCCTGGCGGCGCTGCGAGTGCGGGACCAGACCGGCCGCGGCCAGCAGGTTGACG
>JBOGYE010000280.1:0-20698 GCA_050696635.1 Solirubrobacteraceae bacterium
GCGGCGTGCTGTTGCACGCGCTGCTGGAGCGGTTGGACTTTCGCCGCCCGGCGACGCCGAACCACGACGCCGTCGGCGCCGCGGCCGCGCGCGCGGGCCTGATGCCGCCGCCCGGACCTGGCGAAGCCGACGAGTTGGCGGCCGTGATACGGCGCTTCGCCGGCAGCGAGCTGTGCTCGCGGCTGGCCCGCGCGATCGACGCCGCGCGCGAGCAGCGGTTCGCGTTCCCGGGGCCGGGCGGCCTGCTGGTTGTCGGCGCGATCGACCTGCTGGCGCGCGAGCCGGACGGGCGCTCGCTGGTCGTGGACTTCAAGAGCGACCGGCTGGCCGGGGCCTCGCCGTCCGCGGTGGTAGCCAGCGAGTACGCGATCCAGCGGCTGATCTACGCCCTGGCGGCGATGCTGGCAGGCGCGACGGAGGTGGAGGTCGCGTACTGCTTCCTGGAGCGGCCCGAGAACCCGGTGATACGACCGTACGAGCGGCGCGAGCTAAACGATTTGGAGGCAGAGCTGGAGAGGCTGACCGAGCCGCTGCTGGCCAGTCGTTTCGAGGTTTCGCCGGCCCCGCATCGAGGCGTGTGTGCGGGCTGCCCGGCCGAGGGTGGTCTGTGCTCCTGGCCGGTGGAGATGACCGGCCGCGAGTCCCCGGACCGGCTGTTCTGACGGGCCGGCCGACCGAGGGCGCAGGACCGCCGTGTCGCACCCCGGGGACGAGCCGCGTGGCGCACACTGTCGGTATGGATGACACGGTGCCTCGGCTGGAGTCGGATCTCGTCGCGCTGGTGGGTCGTTTGCGCGGCGATGACGCGTTCGCCGACGAGCTGTACTGCGCGCTGTGCAACGCAGAGTGGCGGCACGACGACGGGAGCGAGTGGAGCGGATCGTGGCGGCACGCGGCGGGGCTCGTGGCCGACCTGCGAGAGCTCGGCGAGGGCTACCTGGATTTCTACTGCTCGGCCCGCGGCGCGGAGGGCATGATCTCCGAACGGATCGCGGCTGCGATGGCAGAGCTCGGCTGGCACGGCGTCGGCCACGGAAGCCAACTGGGGCTGATCGACCTCGGCACCGGTGAGCGCAAGGTCTGGATCGACGGCGATTGGGTCGAGGCCGACGACGAGGCTGAGTGATCGCGCCAGACGCGCATCAAGACCGGGCACGCGGGCGCCAGGAACGGCGATGGCGCTTGGAGCCCGCGGGCGCGGGCGGCGCGCTAGCGCGCGCTGGGGCAGGACCGCCGGCTCCAACCCGAGGCCTGCCGCCGCGACGGCGCGATGCCGGCGACCCAAGGGGCTGGTGCCCGTGATCTGCGCGCGCTTATCCGCCGGCGCTCATGCGGGATCCTGATCCTGCGCCCCCCGAGACCAGTCGGCCGCGGGCGGCACGGCCCGCTTGAGCAGTTGCCCGGCGCCGGGGATCTGGACGCGGCTCGCTGGCGCTGGCGCCGTCGGCCGGCGGGGCATGCTGCGCGTCCGCCCCAGCCTGACCTGAACCGAGTCCCTCACGTGCGCCCCGGTCACGTTTGCCGCTCACCCCCGCTTCCGAGCCGCCATATGGTCACGAACGTGGGCGATTACGTGACTATGGCTGCGCAGATGGCCCGATGGAGGTCGCGACGGCCGCTACAGCGCTGTTGCAGTCCCGGCGAGCGCTGTGACGAACCGGGCGGGGCGGTCGTAGTCTCATCAAGGATGAAATGCTGCTCATCTGCACGACGGTTTCGCGTCTCAGTCCGATGAGACGCTTTCGTCATCGGCGGCCCTGGCCAGCGGTCGTGTTGATGGCTATGACGGCGGCTGTGGCAGTCGCCGGCTGTGGAAGCGCGGCGACAGCGACGGTCCGGCCAGCTACGAAGGCGGCTGCTCCGGCGGCTTGTCCGCACAAGGCCCCGGCGTCCCTTCCTGCGGAGGGCTGGTCAGCGGCGCGGCAGCAGCTCGCGCCGCGAGGCGCCGGTGCGATCCGTCTGTGTCGCTACTCCGGTTTGAACGCCCACCCTCGTCTGACGCTGGTGGGCTCGCACTTGCTGAAGCGTCCCGGGCTGGTGGCCCAGCTCGTGAGCGAGTTTGATCGGCTCCCGTCGCTTCACGGGGCCGTCGCTTGCCCAGCCGATGACGGGTCACAGATCCTCACGCGGCTCGTCTATCCCGGCGATCGCGACGTGCTGATCAGCGTCGGCTTGACCGGCTGCGAGACGGTCACGAACGGCAGCGTGTCACGGACCGCCGCAGGGCTCGGCTCGCCGCGGGCGTTCGGGCCGCAGCTGGTCACCCAGCTGGAGCGTCTGGCCAGCGGGCGCTCGTCAGGGGCGGCCACGGGCATTGTCTGCGACCAGGCTGTGGCCTACCGCAGCTTGATGGCGCTTCGCCGAGCCACGAGCTCGGTTGCGGTGCTCGCGCCGACCACGAGCACGCGGAGAACCTCGCTTGGCGACGTGCCGGTCACGATCACCCGCGTCAAGGTGCAAGAGACGCTCGCCGGTAAACGGCTCGCCCACACCATCCTCCTGCGCCAGACCGGCGCCCCGGGAACCACCGTGACCGACTGTGGACAGCTGGTGTCCAGCGGACACCGCTACCTGGCCTACCTGACGCCGTTCAAGCTGCGCCACGGCGGCCCGCAAGTCGGCGATCAATACTCGGTGGTGGGCGCCAGTCAAGGCCTATTCGAACTTCGGCATCCGGCCAGTCCCGCCAGCTGAAAGTCCCTCCCCCGTCACCCGTCACCACCAGATGCGGCACCCCGGCGGCGAATAGAGTCACGAAGATGGCCCAAAACGTGACTATCCCGGCTCTTGGGCCTCGATCGCGTCGGTCGGCTGCAGCTGACCGTCGGCGAGTTGGATGGTGCGGTCACAGCGTCGGGCGACGGTGGGGTCGTGGGTGGCAATCAGGAGCGTGGATCCGTGCTGGTCGCGCATCGATAGGAGCAGTGTGAGGATGTCTTGGCCGGTGGTGGTGTCGAGGTTGCCGGTGGGCTCGTCGGCGAGCACGATGATCGGGTTGTTGATCAGGGCGCGGGCGATCGCGACGCGCTGTTGCTGTCCGCCTGAGAGCTGGCCGGGGGTTGAGCGTTCGCGTCCGGCCAGTCCGACGTCGGCCAGCAGCGCGAGGGCACGGGGTTCGGGGTCGTGGTCGAGCTTGACTGGGAGCAGCGGCGCGAGCACGTTGTCTAGGGCTGAGAGCGCGGCTAGCAGGTGGAAGCGTTGGAAGACGAATCCGACGCGGCGGCGGTAGTCGGCGGCCGCGCCGCGTGCGAGCTTTTCGACGTGGTGGTTGTCGACGTGGATGTGGCCGCTGGTGGGGCGGTCCATCGCGCCGATCAGGTGAAGCAGCGTCGACTTGCCCGATCCTGAAGGTCCCATGACCGCGACCGCTTGGCCGGGCTCGATTGACAGGGTGACGTGGTCTATGGCGGTGATCGCCGCCGCCCCCTGCCCGTAGCGGCGTGTGACCTCTGAGAGCTTGACGGCGCCGGCGGGGCCCGGTGGGGCTGGGGCTGGTTGGGGGAGGCTCATTCTGGTGAGAGGGTGACGGCCGGCATCTGGCGGGTCAATGCCGATAGGGCGGGCAGCACCGCGGTCGCGCAGACCAGCACCCCGGCGACGAACGCGATCGCGGTGACGCCGGCCACCGCGCCGGGGTCGGCGCCCAAAAGCCACGCGCCGCCAAGTCCTGCCAGCGCGCCGGTCAGCGCGCCGATCACTCCGACGGTCACCCCTTCGGTGATGACCAGCCGTCGCAGGCTTTGGTCTGGCCAGCCGCAGGCCTGCAGCGCGGCCAGCTCGCCGGAGCGCTCGCGCAGGTTCATGATCAGCACGTCGGCGACCGAGCCGACGGCGAGCAGGAGGATCAAAGCGACGGCGGCGTAGTCGGCGCTGCTGACCTCGACGTCGATGTGGTTGCCCAGCACGTCGCCGGCGACGGTGCCGCTGAACGCGTGCTGGATGGCCAGCAGGAACGCCAGCGCTCCCACGCCCAGGACTAGGCCGATCCCGCCGAGTACGGTGCGCCATGGCAGCCGGGTCAGGTTCACCCACGCCAGCCGCGTGATCGTCCGCACCCGCCGGGCAGCCGCGCGGGTACGCACCGGAGCAGACAGGCCCGCCAGCGGCGAAAGCCGCGCCGCAGACCAGGCCGGGACCGTCCCGGCGACCAGCGCGACCAGCACCGACGCGGGGATCACCTCAAGCACCCGCCCCAGCGAGAAATGCAAGCCCGCGAGCGCGATCACCGCGGCCGCGACCCCAGCGCCGATCACCCCGGCGACCAGTCCGATCACGAGCACCTCGCCGAGCACCGCGGCGAAGATCTGCCGGCGATGCCACCCAAGCGTGGTCAGCGTGGCGATCTCTGAGCGGCGCTGACGCACCGCCGCCGACGCCGCGTTGGCGACAAACAAGGCCGCCGCGACCAGGATCAACACGAACAGCGCCGTGTTCTTGGCATTGGCCGCGTCCAGCACGACCGTCGCCACCCCCTTCTTGACCCACCCCTGCGCCACCGCCAGCGGCGGCTGTCCGAACCCGCCGGCTGGCAGGTCGATGTCCACCGGCGTAGGCGAGGACCCGGCGGTGATGTCGATCTGCAGGTGGGTGGATCGGTAGATCTCGGTCGCGACCTGCTTGACGCGCGCGATCGACGCGCGGCTGGCCCCATGCAAGCCGGACACCCGAACCTGGATCGCCGCGATCGGCGCCCCCCGCGGCTGGTTGCCCGCATAGACAGAGGAATCAAAGAACGGGGCGGCAGCCTTCAGGGTCGTCAAGAACAAGGGTGGCTGCGCCAGATAGCCGGCGATGTCGGTCGTCGGCCCCAGCGGCGTGCCGTGCAGCAGCGCGCGTGATGTCGGTGTGGCGCCGGTCACCGTCGGGGGAAAGAACGTCCCCAACGGAACCCGCGACAGCGGCGCGAACCCGCGCAGCCGGTCGGGATCAAAGGTCCCCTGCACTTCGGGCACGGGTGTCTCGACATGGTCGCCGTTTGCCAGGGTGTTCACCGCGCCGCTGACGTCATACGGCGTGAGCCGGCGAAACTGGGTGGCGTTCGCGCCCACGGGCGCGGAAGAAGTCTGAATCGCCGCGCTTCCGATCGGCTGCCACACGGACACCGGGTTAGTCAGGGTGTTGGCCAGAAGGCTGCGGCGCCCGATCACGCGGTAGCGCACGGGGCCTGCCGCCCAGTAGTTGCCCAGGCCGAGTGTTCGACCGAGCGCTTGGGCGAGAACCCGACGATATAGGCCTCGCGATGGGTAGGTACGGTCAAGCACTGTCTGCCCGGGTAGGTCATCGAGATAGTCGCCGGCCCCCGGCGCGACCAGCCGCTCAGGCAGCCGCACGCCGCTGGCCGGGCCATCGAGGCGTTGCACCCGGACTCGCAGCGCCTCGTCAACGAACGTCCGCGACGAAGCGATCATCGGCAGGTCGCGATCCACGAGCTTCTGCCTGCGCGCGTCCTTGGAGGTCAGTGGGATCGGCGCCGACAGCCCCTCGCCCTCACGCAGATACGAGCCGGCGACCATCGCCCCAGACAGCCCCACGAGCTTTGCCTCCTGCACAGGGTCGATCGCCGCGATCAGCACCGGCACCGCAAAGCCGATCTGCACCGTGTCGGCGCCCGGCGGGTCAAACAGCTGCTGCTCGCGCTCGCCACCGTCCAGCCGTTGGTCTGGGCCCGCGCACGTCATCGACTCAAGCGCACGCACCGCAAACACCCCAGCGCGCTCGGCGGCCTTCGGGTACAGATACGTAAGGCACGCCGCCAAAGGCTTCCGATGGCCCGAGACCACCAGCGACGGGATGTAGCCGCCCGGATGCTCGACCCACCGGTCACGGGAGAAGTACAGGTACTGATCCGGAACCGGATACGCGGCCAGGCCGTCGTGGACCACCAGCGACGAAACCACACGAAACATCTGCTGGCCGCCAGGCCCAATCAACGGCCGCAGGTTCACGGTGGCCTCGACAGCAGTCACTGCGTAGCCCACATTCTCCACCGGCGCCGCGACGCTCACCCCGGACAGCCGCAGGATCCGCTGCCACTGACGCATGCTGATCCCCCCGTACAGGTCGGACAGGAACCCGTCGTTGACCAGCCGCTCAGAACGCTCGAGCGCCGTGACCGCGCCGCGAGGGCGAACGAGGATGTCATAGGCCGGCTGAAAGTTGCGGTTCAACGTGCCCTGCACCGCGACCGCGCTTGACACCGACACCGAGTCGAGCACGCTGAATCCCGCCCCGGCGACCAGCAGCCCAAGCCCCAGCGCGACCGCCCGTCCTCGCGCCGCACGCAGCTGACGCAGCACAAACCCCGCAAGCCTCAAACTATGGCGCCCGTCTGGATCGCCTGCTGCCCGCACGTCGGCAGTGCTCACCGAGCAAAAGGCAGGTTGCGTCCACCAGGGCTTCGCTCAGCCCACGAATCGGATCTGAAGCCCGCCGGTCAGATCCGATTCGGGCACGCCGAGCATTCCGAGCAGCTGGTCTGCCCCGCCCAGCAACGAGGCTGACGCGACGCTGCCCTGAGCGTCGACGGTGATCGCGAACGGGGTGCCCGGAACATCCAGCGCCCGGATGGCTGCGGCGTCGGCATCGGTGAGAACTGTCGCGCAGTGATCGAGATCAATGACGGCGCGCCCGTCGACATCGGTCAACACCACCAGCCGCCCGGCGCCGCGGAGTCTTTCGGGGCTGGTTCGAAGCGTCTCGGCGATCGCCAGGCAGGGTGAGCAGTGCGAGGTCAGGACCGCAAGCACGAACGGCCCCGGGAGAGCCGACAGCAAGACCGCGCGACCACTCGCCCCGCCGACCGCGATCTCAGGCAGCCGAGCGCCGTTGACCGGGCCGACCCGTCGCCCAGACGCCTGACCGATCGCAGCCTGCGCCTCCAGCACGGTCGCGACCCTTCGCAACACTCCGGCGACGACCACCGCGAGCCCCACGACCACCAGCCACAGGCACACGATCACAACGATCCACGCCGCGCTCAACGCACACCATCCTCGGCGGTGGACGTTATCGCTCTCAGCGCCGCCAGCACGCGGCGGGCTTCGACCGCCAGCAGCGCGCCCACAGCCCCAGACGACATGACCAACAGCCAGGCGATCGCCCGCGACGTCCACACAGCAGACCCGTGCGCATCCTGGACGCCGGGAAGCGCGCTCACAGGCTCAGCTGGCCACGCCGCGACGACGACCGCCGCTATAGCCAGCACACAGTTGCCGATGACGTGCCCCCAAGAGATGTCGGAGGCCACCGATCCAGAGCACCCGCACGAGATTGTGCGGCCGCGCAGCAGATTGATCGCGATCGCCACGCAGAACACAACCAGCATCAGCGCGACCGCGATGCCCACCACGCGAAGCTCGATCCCCAACAAGAGCAGCACCCCGACGAGGAGCTCGGCCGCCGGTAAGCCACGTGCCACTGCCCCGATCATGGAGGACGGCAACAGCTGGTAGTTGTGCACGGCCCGGCGAAAATCAGCGAGGTTGAGGGCCTTGACGGCGCCGGAGCGCAGGAACACGGTCGCGACCACAACCCGCAGCAAAAACGCAACCAGAATCATCCGCTCGCCCGAAACCAGCTATCGGGACGACACGCTTCCTGTGCCTGCTACTTATCGCAGCAGAGGTAGAAGGTCTGCGGCGGATGGTCGTAGCACGCGCAGTTATACCCTTCGCAGGGAGTCGCGCTGCAGCAGAAGCAGTACGCCTCGCCGTAGGGCTGGCACGGCGAGTCTATACAGCAGCCGTTGCACGGGGTGCACTTCGAGTACGACAAGCACCGAGCAGGCAAGTCGGCGACGCTGTCGTACATCCCCAGCTGGCCAGAGGATGCGGTCGCCGTGCTCGAAGCCTTTGCGCTGGCCAGCGGCGCTGCGATCAGATCGCCGATTCCTGCCAGAGCGAGTCCAGCTACACCGGCTCTGCGAAGAAAGCGGCCTCGACTTACCGGTTCGCCCTCTTCTCCGAAGCGCATCGCACTACCTCCAACTGTTTGAGATCACCGAACCGAACGAGCATCCTCAGTCAGATCAACCAAAGCCGGAGCGACGCCACCACAGGCATACAGCCGAGCGCGTCCTGCTCCGCTCAGGAAGCCCCACGGTACCGCCGCCCAGGGCGGATTGCAACGCGCATCATCGCTGCTGCTCATCTCTACTTCTGAGCCGGGGAGCGCGGCCGCCGAGATGGCCGCAAGGGTTCCGTCCGATCCTGCCGGAATGGATCACGTTCCAAATCGTCTGTCCGAGCGGGCGCATACGATCACGCTTTGGATGCAACACGTGACTCGACGGAGCTAAATGATCGAGGATGAGCGGGATCGATCGTGCCCGACGCCGACGCTCGCGGTCGCCTCAGCGACGCGCATCGGCGACTGATCGCATCGCTGTTTACGCATCGGACGGGCCTACAAGGCCAGGTAGCGCTCGAGCGCGTCTCGCACCACGGTGGAGACGCTGCGATGCTCGTCGTTTGCTCGCTGGGCCAGCCGGACGCGGAGCTCGTCGGGCACGCTGAGACGCAGCCGCTGGGAGCGGGTCCTGGGGCGCGACAGCGAGGACCGGCCCCGGCCTAGCCGGGCGTCGGCTCGGCCGATCCGGTGGCGCCGGCTCGACTGGGTTTCCGGCGAGATCCACGTAGCCCCCGCCACGCGGCGGGGCGCCGGCACCACGTCGACCGCCGGACTGGCGCCGATCAACGCCTACTCGGCGGTGCCACCCGGCAGCGGCGCGGACTCCGCCTGCTCACCCGGGTCGGGCGCCGGCGCGACCGCGTACGGCGGATTGGCGGGGTCGACGGGCCTGTCGAGGTCCGGATGGAATGTCACGTCGATCGTCTCCTTGTTGTCCGGCTCCTGCTCCTTGGCGAGCGCGGCGCGGACGCGGCGATCGGCCGGCGTCGGCGGGTCCAGGATGCTCCGGGGCCACAACCCTCGTGTGAGCACGGTGTTGATCTCGGCCGAGTACACGACCGCCCTGGCGCCGAGGTAGAGCCACACGAGCAGCCCGATGACGGTCGCGAAGGTCCCGTAGGTCTGCTTGTCGCCGCGGACGACGTGGCCGATGTAGATCCCGCCGACCGCCTGGATGATCTCCCACAGGATCGTGGCCGTGACGATGCCGGGCCAGAGCTCGTGGGTCGCCACGGAGTTGTCGGTCAGCAGCCTGAAGACGGCGAAGAACAGGATCAGGTTGAGCGCCAGCGAGATCAGGATCCCGACGATCGCGGTCAGCACGCCTCCGAAGCCGCCGGTGACCGCGCCGGACACGACGGTCGAGATCACCTGCAGGACGCCGAAGACGGCCAGCAGCCCGATCCCGCGCAGACGTGACTTGAGGAAGTTCGGCCGTTCCTTGAGCGGGACCGCGTACACGCGGTTGAACACGTTCTGGGCGGCCATCGTGATCCCCAGTCCGGCGAGCAGCGCCCCGATGATCCCGACTGCCAGCCCGATCCCATTGCCGGTTATGGACTGGCCCTGGTCCAACTGGCCGCCGACGATCGGAAACTGCTTCAGCGCCGAGTTCAGGATCGTCTGACGAGCGTGAACGTCGCCCTGCAGCACGAAGCCGAGGATCGTCACGAACAACAGCAGCAGCGGGAAGATCGAGAAGAAGCCGTAGTAGGCGATCAGCGCCGCGCCGTTACCGGCCCGGTCGTCGGAGAACTTGCGCAGGACCGCGATCGGGATCGCGACAGGCGTGTGGCGCCGCTGGAAGCGATCGAATGCCCGCACCGGCGCCAGGAAATCCATGGGGTCGTGTCTACCCGCCTGTCCGCAAACGAACAATCTCGGCTTCGCGGCGGCCGGAGGCTGGCATCGGCTCAGCCCGGCAGCGAGCCTGACTGTTCGATCGCCAGCAGCGTCCGCTTGCGGTCCAGGCCGCCCGTGTAGCCGCCCAGCCCGCCGCCGACGTGCAGCACGCGGTGGCACGGGAGGACGATCGGAAGCGGATTGGAGCCGAGCGCGTTGCCCGCCGCGCGCGCTCCCCGCGGACTTCCGGCCAGGGCGGCGACCTCGGCATAGCTGGCCACCGACCCGTACGGGATCGCCGCCGTGGCGCTCAGCACCCGCCACGCGAACGGGGTGATCCCGCCACGGTCCAGCGCGAGCTCGAATTCGCGACGGCGCCCGGCGAAGTACTCGTCCAGTTCGCGCCGCGGCTCGTCCAGCCGGCGCGGCGCCGCCAGGATCCGCGGCGATACCCGCGCCGACAGCCGCGCCAGCACGTCCTGCTCATGCGCGTCGTCGTCGATGTAGGCGATCGTCACCAGGCCAGCCGGCGTGCAGGCCAGCAGCAGCCGGCCCACCGGGCTGTCCAGCGTCGCGCAGGCGACGTCCAGCAGGCCGGCGCGCGCGGCGGCATCGGCGATGTCCGGCAGCGGCGCGGTCGGAGCGCCGTCCCGGCCTCGTAGCGCGCTGAGGAGCGCTTCGTGCTCCCGAGCAGTCATCTGACCACCTCCGTTGAAAGGCGCGTGAGCGCCTCGTGGACGTTGCGGCGGGCGGCCGCCTCGCTGGTGGCCATCGCTGCGGCGATCTCGGCATAGGCCCAGTCGGCGATGTAGCGCAGCGCCAGGGCGGTGCGCTGCTTGGGCGGCAGCGCCGCGACGGCCGGCCACAGCTCGCCGTCCGTCGCAGACAGGTCACTGTTCGCCGGCGACGGCTCGGCGTCCACCCGCGTCCGCGCCGCGCCCGCCAGCTCCGCGGGCTCCGCCACCGGCGTCGCGCGCCGCGCCCGCGCGCGGGCCGCGTCGATCACCTTGCGGTGCGCGATCGTGAACAGCCAGCCGCGCAGGTTAGAGGCATCGCTCAGGCTCGGGTAGGCGCGCAGCGCCGCCAGCCAGGTCTCCTGCCAGCAGTCGTCGGCCTCGACCGGCCCGGCGGTCGCGCGCAGAAAGCGATGGATCTCGTCGCCGTGGGCGTCGAGCAGCGATTGAAACGGCGGCAGCACGGCCATCACGCCCAGTAAACGACCCAGGCCGGGCGGACGTGAGGTTGGTGCCGGGCAAGGCCGTGCCGCCGGGAAGACCGGGGCGCCGGCAAGACCGTGGCGCCGGCAAGACCGCCGTCACGACTTGCCGGGCACGCCGGTCCGGTATACAAACAGCTCATGGCCCGTGCAATCTGGAGCGGCGCGATCAGCTTCGGGCTGGTCAACGTGCCCGTCAAGCTGTACAGCGCAACCTCCCCCAAGACGGTGCGCTTCCATCAGATCTCGTCCAAGAGCGGGGCTCGGATCCGTCAGAAGAGGGTCGACTCGACCACCGGCGACGAGGTGCCGTTCGAGGAGATCGTCAAGGGCTACGAGCTGTCCCCGGACCGCTACGTGCTGATCGATCCCGACGAGCTCGACTCGCTCGACCCCAAGGCGACCAAGACGATCGACATCGAGGAGTTCGCTGATCTGGCCGAGATCGACCCGATCTACTACGACCACTCCTACTACCTGGCGCCGTCCACCGGCGGTGCGAAGGCCTACCGGCTGCTGCTGGACGCGATGCGCGAGGCCGGCAAGGTGGCGATCGGCAGGATCGTGATCCGCTCCAAGCAGCAGCTGTGTGCCGTGCGACCGGCCGGAGAGGCGCTGGCGCTGTCGACGATGCTGTTCGGCGATGAGGTCCTGGCCCCCGATCGGCTCGACGAACTCGACGCGCTGGAGGAGGTGGAGGCCAGCGCGCGCGAGCTGAAGATGGCCCGCCAGCTGATCGACTCGCTGTCGGCCGATTTCGACCCCGGCCGCTTCAAGGACGACTACCGCGACCGGGTGCTGGCGCTGATCGAGCGCAAGGCCGCCGGCGAGCAGATCACGGTTTCGGCCGCGGCCGAGGAGCCCGCGGCGGTGCCGGACCTGATGGCGGCGTTGGAGGCCAGCCTGGCCGAGGTTCGCTCCGGTAGCTCTGACGAGCCGGCGCCGAAGAAACCGGCGCGCAAGCGGGCGGCCAAGAAGCAGGACGCTGAGCCCGTCTCGGGCAAGGCGGCCTGAGCGTAGACCTCGCTCTGGGGCCACCGGCGCGGCGTCGCTCAGCTGGCCACCGGCGCGGCCTCGCGCAGCGCCGCTCCGGCCTCCTCGAGCGTGAGGGCGAGGATCTCACACATCTCCGACAGCACCGCGCGGTCGGCGACCAGCGGCGGCGCCAGCAGCACGACAGGGTCGTCTCGGTCGTCGAGGCGCACCAGCAGCCCGCGCTCGAGCAGCCGCGCCGACAGGAAGTCGCGCAGCAGCCACTTGGTCTCCTCGGTGGTGAACGAGGACTTGTGATCCTTGTCGCGCACCAGCTCGAGCGCCCAGAAGTGCCCCATGCCGCGGACGTCTCCGACGATCTCCAGCTGAAGCATCGCGGTCAGCCGATCGCGCAGCAGCGGCTCGTTGGCGATCACGTTGTGCAGCAGACCCTCGCGCTCGATGATCTCGATGTTCTTCAGCGCGATCGCCGAGCCGACCGGGTGGCCCCCGAACGTGACCCCGTGCATGTACATCTTGCCCTGCACGAACGGCTCCGCGACCTTGTCTGAGAGCAGCACCCCCCCCATCGCGAAGTGCGCCGAGGTCAGGCCCTTGGCGAAGGTCAAGAGGTCGGGCACATAGTCCAGGCGCTGGCAGCCGAACCAGGTCCCGATCCGGCCCCAGGCGCAGATCACCTCGTCGGAGCACAGCAGGATCCCGTGGCGGTCACACAGCTCGCGCAGTCCGGCCCAGTAACCGTCCGGCGCCACGAAGCAGCCGCCGGCGTTCTGGACCGGCTCGGCGATCAGCATCGCGATCGTGTCGGCGTGCTCGAACTCGATCACCTCCTCGATCTCGTCCAGCAGCGCCCGGCAGAACGCCCGCTCGTCTCCGGCCAGCGGGTGGCGGTAGCTGTCGGTCGCCGACACGAACCGAGTCGGAACGGCGAGCGGCTCGAACGGGGCCCGGCAGTCGCCCAGCCCGGTGAACGAGAGCGCACCCAGGGTCGTGCCGTGGTAGGCGATCTTGCGAGCGATCGCCTTGCGCCGCTGCGGCTCACCTCGCGCCGCGTGATACTGGCGGGCGAGCTTCCAGGCCGCTTCGACGGCCTCCGAGCCGCCGGAGGTGAAGAACACGCGCTCCAGCCCCGACGGCGCGAGCTGCGCGATCCGTGTGGCCAGCTCGATCGAGCGCGGGTGCGCGATCGTCCAGTTGGACGTATACGGCAGCTCGCACATCTGCGCGTGCGCGGCGCGGCCGATCTCGTCGCCGTAGCTGTGCCCGACCTGCGTGCAGTACAGCCCCGAGAGGCCGTCGATGTAGCGCTTGCCGCCGATATCAAACACGTGGCAGCCCTCGCCTCGCGCCAGCACCAACGGGCTGCGCGCGAACGCCTCCATGTCCGTGAAGTGCAGCAGCATGTGATCGCGGGCTGCCTGCGCGAGCTGTGCGCCGTCCATCTCCCTCTCCCGGGTCGCGTGAATTGAACCGCCAGTCAGGATACATCCGGTCCGGTCCCGATGGCCTGCGGTCGGTCCGGGACGACGGCCCTTGCAGATTGGGCCACGCGCTGATATAGATTGAGTCGCCATTCAACATACGGGGAGCGAGAGCGGCGAAGCGGGTCGACCGGGCACGTGATCGACTTCTAAAGTGCGGGCCGGGCGTCGAGGCGTCCGGAGAGGTGAGGAGCGGTAATGCATCCACGCGAGGGATGGTCGGAGGGAGGGATCCGGCGGCGCCCGGAGCCCGATGAGTTCGGTGGCGCGATCTCGCGCCGGCAGCTGCTCGGGACCGGCGCCGGGCTGGCTCTCGGCGCGCTGCTGGCGGGCTGCGGCTCGAGTGCGAGCGGCGGCGGCGGGGCGAGCGGAGGCGGGGCGAGCGGAGGCGGGGCGAGCGGCGGCGGCGCGAGCGGGGGCGGGAGCGCCTCGGGCGGGATCCCGTTGCCGCGGCCGACGAGCCCGGTCAAGTGGCCGATCTTCGCCGACAACAAAGCGATCGCGGCCGGTCTGGAGCCGGAGCGCAACGCGACCCTGCAGATCTACAACTGGGTGGCGTACATCAACGAGGCGACGATCAAGAGCTTCTGCAAGAAGTACAACTGCAAGTACACGCTGACGACCTTCAACACGATGCCGGAGGCGCTGGCGAAGCTGGCCACCGGGCAGCTGAACTTCGACGTTTTCTTCCCGACGGTGGACGTGATGGGGCAGTTGGTCGAGTCGAAGATGATCAGGCCGCTGACCCAGAGCTACATCCCCAACATCGCCAACACCTGGGCGGATTTCCGCAACCCGTTCTACGACCAGGGGTGGCAGTACTCGACCCCGTATTCGATCTACACGACCGGGATGGCATGGCGCAAGGACAAGGTCAACCTGGCGCCGTCCTGGAACATGCCGTGGCAGGGCGCCAAGTACAAGGGCAAGGTGGCGCTGCTCGACGACTACCGGGAGACGATCACGCTGGCGCTGATGCGGGCCGGCATCTATGACGTCAACACCACCAACCCGGCCCAGATCCAGGCCGCGGGGCAGGCGCTCGGAAAGCTGCCCGGACTGGACAACATCCGCCTGGACAACAACGACTACACCGACATCCCGACCGGCAAGACGTGGATCCACCAGGCGTGGTCGGGCGACATGGCGTCGTCGTATCAGTACCTGCCCAAGGGCGGCAAGGTGGAGAACATCGGCTACTGGTTCCCGCCCAACCGCAAGGGCCCGATCGCCAACGACACGATGGTGATCCTCAAGAGCGGGCAGAACCCGGTGCTGTCGCACCTGTTCATGAACTACCTGCTCGACGTCGACAACGCGCTCAACAACTACAGCTATGTCGGCTACATGCAGCCGCTGAGCGCGGTCACCCCACAGCGGCTGATCGCCGAGAAGCTGCTCCCGCCGTCGCTGACCTCGACCGTGGTGCTGCCGCAGTACTTCCGTGACGGGGTACAGGAGCTCGAGCTGCCCCTGCAGGCGAAGATGCTGTGGGAGAGCACCTACAACACGTTCTCCAAGGGCCTGTAGGGCACGACGGGTCGGCCGGCGATGAACGAGGCGCGGGACCGACGCGGGCGGTGGCTGTGGATGGCGCTGGCGGCGCCCGGGGCGATCTGGCTGATCGTCCTGTTCGTGGTGCCGTTCTACGCGATGCTGGCGGTCGCCGGGGGCGGGATCAACTCGTTCTTCGACACTCCGGTCCCGACCTGGAACCCGCTGCATTGGTCGAGCGCAAACCTCAACGCGGTCTGGCAGGCGTTCACGGGTACCGGTTCGTACCTGGGGCCGCCGGTGCTGCGCACATTCGTGTACACGGCGATCGCGACCGCGCTGTCGCTCGCGATCGCCTACCCGGTCGCATACTTCGTCTCCCGCTACGCGGGCCGGCGCAAGGCGCTGATGCTGGTGCTGCTGATCGCTCCGTTCTGGGTCAGCTACATGATGCGGATGCTGGCCTGGATCGATCTGCTCCAGCAGGGCGGCTTCTTCAACAGCGCGCTGTCGTTCGTGGGGCTGCCGGGCAACACCGACTGGCTCGGAGGCAGATCGGTGACGGTCGTGCTCGGTCTCGTATACGGGTACATCCCGTACCTGATCCTGGTCCTCTACGCGGGACTTGACCGGATCGACTCGAGCCTGCTGGAGGCGGCGCGCGACCTCGGCCTGAGCAAGTGGCGCACGTTCTGGCGGGTGACGATCCCGCTGTCGCGGACGACGATCGTCGCCGGTACGTTCATCACCGTGCTGCCGATGCTCGGCGACTACTTCACCAACCAGCTGATGTCGGGGGCGCCGAACACGACCATGATCGGAAACGCGATCGAGGGCCAGCTGCAGTCCTCGGGCGAGGTCGGCCAGGGGGCGGTGCTGTCGCTGATGCTGCTGGTCGTGCTGCTGATCCCGATGATCTACTACGCCGTCGACACGGCTCGCGCGTCGAGGGAGTTCGCCTGATGGCCAGCGTCGTCGGCGCCGCATCGGCCCCCGGCAGCGCGGCGACGGCATGGCGCGGTCGCCGGCGTGGCAACCCGTGGCGGCGGCCGTGGGCGCTTGAGGGCTTCACCTGGCTGTACATCGCCTGGTCGATCGTGCCGGTGGCGATCGCGATCCTGTTCTCGTTCAACAAGGGTGCATCGCAGGCCACCTGGCAGGGCTTCTCGACCAAATGGTACGTCGGCAACTCGGTCCAGTCGGTGCTGCACAACCCCGAGCTTCATCAGGCGGTGGTGCAGACCCTGACGCTGTCGGTGCTGACGACCTTGATCACGGTGCCGCTGGGGCTCGGCTTCGCAATCGGGGTCGATCGCTGGCGCAGCCGCGCCTCGTCGGGTCTGAACCTGATGATGATCTTCTCGTTCGTGATGCCGGAGCTGCTGCTGGCCGTGGCGCTGTTCCTGCTGGTGACCCAGCTTCTGACGTTCATCAAGCTCGGCACGACCGCCGAGGTGGCGGGCCTGGTGGTGTGGAACTTCAGCTGGCCGGCGATCATCATCCGCGCCCGCCTGGTGACGATCGGCCGCAGCTATGAGGAGGCTGCCGCCGACCTTGGCGCCTCGCGCCTAGGCGCGCTCCGCAGGGTGCTGTTGCCGATGCTGATGCCCGCGATCTTCGCCTCGGTGGTGCTCGTGTTCGCCGGCACCGTCGACGACTTCGTGATCGTCGAGCAGCTGTCGTCGACCGCCGCCACCCAGCCGATGTCGGTCCTGATCTACTCGAACGTGCACGGCGGGCTGAGCGGGCCGGCGCTGAACGCGCTGGCGACGATCATGCTGTTCTTTTCGCTGCTGGTCGCCGTGATCGGCTTTGTGGCATATCGGTGGATGACCAGAGGCGAGCGCAGGCAGGGCGCCACGGCGGCGCTCACGGGCATCGCCGGCATTTGAGAGAGGAGACGGCCGTGGCTGGAGGCAACGTCAAGCTGGAGTCGCTGGTCAAGCGGTTCGCCGAGGTCGCCGCGGTGGACGGAATCTCGGTGG
Source organism: Solirubrobacteraceae bacterium (assembly GCA_050696635.1). Classification (GTDB taxonomy): domain Bacteria; phylum Actinomycetota; class Thermoleophilia; order Solirubrobacterales; family Solirubrobacteraceae; genus Palsa-465. The sequence continues at coordinate 16,920 of JBOGYE010000280.1, forward strand.
AGGTCCAGGCCGGCGAGTTCTTCTCGCTGCTGGGACCAAGCGGATGCGGAAAGACCACGACGCTGCGAATGGTGGCCGGGTTCGAGCCGCCGACGAGCGGCCAGATCCTGCTCGACGGGGTCGATGTCGCCAATCTGCCCCCTCATCGTCGCAACGTCAACACGGTGTTTCAGAGCTACGCGCTGTTCCCGTTCTTGACCGTAGCCGAGAACGTGGCGTTCGGCCTTAAGTACAAGCCCGTGCCCAAGGCGCAGCTCACCACGCAGGTGGGCGAGGCGCTCGAGCTCGTGCAGCTGGCGGGGTATGAGAAGCGCCGCCCCAACCAGCTCTCGGGCGGCCAGCAGCAGCGCGTGGCGCTGGCGCGGGCGCTGGTGTTGCGACCCGCCGTTCTGCTGCTCGACGAGCCGCTCGGCGCGCTGGACGCCAAGCTGCGCCGCACGCTCCAGGTCGAGCTCAACGCGCTCCAGAAGCAGGTCGGGATCACGTTCCTGTACGTGACCCACGACCAGGAGGAGGCGCTGACGATGTCTGACCGCCTGGCGGTGATGAACCACGGAAGGATCGCCCAGCTCGGAACGCCCGAGCAGGTCTACGGCGAGCCGGCCGACGCCTACGTGGCCGACTTCCTGGGCGTCTCGAACCTGATGGACGCGAGGGTGCAGGCCGCCGGAACCGGATCCGGGCCCTGCCGGGTGCGCCTAGGCGACTTCCTGCTCGACGCGCAGGCCGGCCAGCTCCAGGCGACCGGCGCCGTCAAGCTGGCGATCCGGCCCGAGCGCATCCATCTGCACCCGCAGGACCAGCTCGGACAAAACCGGATGCCGGGGATGGTCGAGCGGCTCGTGTTCCTGGGGTCGACAACGCAGATCTTCCTGCGCCTGGCCAACGGAGCGGCGCTGCAGGCGCTAGAGCGCAACGACGGCGCGGAGCTACCCTACAGCCAGGGAACGCCGATCAGCGTCGAGCTGCCGGCGCAGGCGCTGCGGGTGCTGCCCGATCCGGGCGTGAGCGTCGCCGAGATCCACGACGAGACGCTCGGCGACCGGCCGCTGGACCTGGCCGGCGCGGCGCCGAGCTCATCCTGACAGGGCTCCCGTCAGCGCTTGGCGGCGCTCGCGCGGATCGGATGCACCGACGCCGGCGAGTTGGGCTTGCTGCGCCGGCGAGGCACGAAGCCGAGTTCGCTCGCGGCCGCGGCCAGGCACAGGCGCGCCATTCGTTCGCTGGTCACGTCCGGATGGCGCAGGGTCACCTGCACGCCCAATCCGTCGATCAGGCCGCTGAGCATCGTGGCGACGTCGTCGGCGTCGGCGGTGGCGCTGAACTCGCCGCTTTCCTGTCCGCGGCGGATGACGTCCGCGATCATCGGCTGCTGACCGGCGTGCTCGAGCCGCTCGTAGGTGCCGCGCAGATGCGGCCGGTGACGGACCTGGAGCCACATCTCCATCCACAGCGTCCAGTCGTCAAACGGATCGGGCGGCGTGCTGCAGCGGTCGATCAGGTGCACCAGTTGCGCGCTGGCGGTGTCAAGCGCCGCAAGCTCGGCGCGCAGGGACCCGTAGAACGACTCGTCGGAGGAGGTCAGCGCCTCCTCGAGCAGCTTGTCCTTGGACTCGAAGTAGTAGAGGATCGTTGCCGCGCTGGTTCCGGCGCGGTCGGCGATGTCGATGATCCGCGTCTCCGAGAAGCCCCGTTCGTAGATCGTCGACAGCGCCGCGGCGATGATCTGGGGCCGGCGGATGTGGCCCAACTTGGGGCGTGGACTCACGGCTGTGCTCTCCGAGTGAAAACTGAACTGGGAGCCAGGAAACTACCCGTGGCGCCGGCGACTGTCAAGCGCAGGCCGGTCGCCGGCGGCAGGCGCGACCCGCGGCGCTGCGGGTTGCGCGCCCGGTTCGGACACGAGCCGCTCCCCGAGGCCGAGGTCGCGCGCCAGCGCCGCCGAAACGGTGCGCCGGGCGCGCCGGAGTCCCATCGCCGAGTCGCCGATCAGGGTTCGCACGCCAAGTCCGTCGAGCAGCGCCAGCGTCCGGTCGGCGACCTCCTCGACGTCGCATCGGGCGAATTCTCCCTCGGCTACGCCCGCTGCGATCTCGTCCGCGAACCAGTCGCGCATCCGCGCGTAAAGCTCCTCCGCGAACGGGCGCAGCTCCGGATGGCGCACGGCGCGCAGCCACAGCTCGACCCACAGCACCCAGTCGTCGGTCAGAGCGGGCGTGGTCGGCAGGCACTGGTCGATCATCGACGCGAGCCGCTGGGCGTGGCTGTCGCCCTCGACGAGCGGCCCATCCAGCCGCGTATCCACGGCCAGCGCGTAGGAGTAGTCCAGCGCCTCGGCCAGCAGAGCCTCGCGCGTTTCGAAGTGGTAGTGCACGAGTGCCGGTGACACGCCCGCCTGGACCGCGATCCGCGCGATCCGCACCGCGTCGATCCCGTCGCGCGCGATCTGGCGCACTGCCGCCGCGAGGATTCGCTCCCGGCCGTCTCGTGATCCGCGTGCCGGCGTCACGCCTCTGTGGCCAGCGCGGGCGCCAGATCGCCGCGGATCCGGTCCGCGAACCACTTGACGCCCGTCTCACGTCCGCCCAGCGGGCCGCACTCGTAGCCGCGTGTGGCCAGCCCCCGCTGGACGTTGTCGACCAGGTCGATGTCCTCGTCGAGCACGAGCGTGTTCAGCCGCTGGTTGGCCCACTGCACCAGCCGTGTGCGAGGGTCCGCGCCGGCGGGCCGATAGCTGCCGAACGTGTCACGCGTGCGCGCGATCCCATCGGGGAGCATCTGCCAGGTGTTGACCTGGTCCGGGTACAGGTCGATCGTCGTGTTGGGGTAGATGAACACGTAGCGCCACACCTGGCGGTCGGCCGCTCCCAGCCCCGGCATCGGCGTCACCAGTCGCTGGTACAGGCGCTCGAGGCGGTTGTCCGATGGCCTGTCGCGCAGCGGCGCCTCGAACCAGACGTAGTGGTCGAATACCTCGGCCTCGTAGCGCTTGTAGTCATACAGCCGCATCAGGCCGGGATGGGCGATCGGGACGTGGTAGCCCTCCAGGTAATTGTCGGCGACCAGCTTCCAGTTCGCCGGCTGGGTGCTCCCCTCGCTGTATCCGAACCGAGTCAGCGTCTCGATCCGGTAGGGCTCCAGCCGCTGCGGCAGGTCGCCGACCAGATCGGCCAGAGGCGCGGCGGCACGGTCGAGGTTGACGAACACCAGGCCGCACAACTCCTCGACGCGGGCCGGGATCAGACCGAGCGCCGGCTTGTCCAGCGCATTGCCGAATGCAAGCCCCTCCGGGACGCCGATCAGGGTTCCGTCGAGCTTGTATGTCCAGCCGTGGTAGCGGCAGCGGATCGCGGCCTTGCACTGACCCGAGCCGCTGAGCAGGCGCGAACCGCGGTGCCGGCAGACGTTGCGGTAGGCGCGCAGCTCGCCGTGCTCGTCGCGCACGACCAGCACCGGTTGGTTGCCGGCCTGGGCGGTGAGGTAGGACCCGGCACGCGGGAGCGAGCCGATGTGCCCGGCCAGCTGCCAGGTGCGCTCGAAGATCAGCCGCTGCTCGGCTTCGATCAGCGCGGGGTCGGTGTACAGGCGCCGGGGAAGGGCGGCGCCCTGCGTGGGGGCGGCGCCGTTGGTGGGCGGCGAGACGGTGGTGGTGCTCATGCTCTCCATCCTGACTTTGTGATCAGTTCGTGTATTCTAACCGCCGTGGTCAAGTCGGTCTCGAAGATCTCGCACGTCCTGGCTCGGCGCACCGCGTGGCTCTCGATCACGCCGGAGCCCGA
>JBOGYE010000281.1:0-7592 GCA_050696635.1 Solirubrobacteraceae bacterium
CGCGGCGCGAGCCGCTGCTTGTCGAGATCGCGCTGGCGTAACGCCGCGTGCACAACCTGCGCCCCGGTCCCAACCGGGCTCAGCTGGTGGTGCTGGCGGCGCTGTCGGCGTTCGGCCCGCTGTCGCTCGACATGTACCTGCCGGGGCTCCCGGCGCTGACGCGTGACCTGCACGCCAGCGCCTCGGCCGGCGCGCTGACGATCACGGCCTGCATGATCGGGCTCGGCGCCGGCCAGCTGGTCGCCGGCCCGGCCAGCGATGGCCGCGGGCGGCGGACGCCGCTGCTGGCCGGGGTCGCGGTCTACTGCGCCGCCTCGTTCGCCTGCGCCGCGGCCCCGACGATCGGGGTGCTGGTCGGCCTGCGCGTGGTGCAGGGGATGGCGGGCGGGGTCGGGATCGTGATCGCCCGCGCGATCGTGCGCGATCTCACCGGCGGCACGGTCGCGGCCCGGCTGTTCGCGCTGTTGATGGGGATCACGGGAGTGGTCCCGGTCTGCGCGCCGCTGATCGGAGGCCAGCTGCTGCTGGTCAGCTCGTGGCGCGGCGTGTTCGTCGTGCTGGGCGCGATCGGGCTGCCCCTGGTGATCGCCACCGCGGTTGTGCTGCCCGAGACGCTGCCGCCGGACGAGCGCCATCGCGGCGGGCTGCGCGCGGTCCTGTCGACCTTCGGCCGGCTGTCGCGCGACCGCGGCTTCGCTCCGCACGCGGCCGCGTTCTCGCTGTCGTTCGCGGCTATGTTCGGCTACATCGCGGGCTCGTCGTTCGTGTTCGAGGACCTGTTCCGCACATCTCCGCAGCTGTTCAGCGCCGCGTTCGCGCTCAACTCCTGCGCGCTGATCGCGTTCTCGCTGATCGGCGGCCGGCTGGTCGGGCGCATGGGTGCGCGGCGGCTGCTGCGTTACGGGCTCGCCGGTACCGCCGTCGGGGCGCTGGCCGTGCTCGCCGCCGCCCTCGCGCACGCCGGCCTGGCGTGGTTCGAGGCCGGCTTCTTCGTGCTGCTCGCGGCCAACGGGATCGTAATCCCAAACGGGACCGCGGCGGCGATGGACTCGCTGACCGGCTCGCTGGGGGCCGCCTCGGCACTGCTCGGCGTAGGCCAGTTCGGCGCCGGCGCGGTCGTCGCGCCGCTGGTGGGGCTCGGCGGCGGCCACGACGCGCTGCCAATGGCGGTCGTGATCGCCGTCTCAGGCTGCGCGGCGCTGGCCGTGGACCGAGCCGCGTCGCGCGGCGCGGAGGGTTGTCCGCTTTCTGAGGCTATACGTTAGAAAATGGACAACCCCCTGCTCAGCCAATGCCGTCGGCTGCTTCGCGAACGAAGCGAGCTGCTTCGTGCATCGCAGCGTTCTGCTCCGGGGTGAGCGGCCACTCGTGGACCTCGACCGCGCCGCCGCCTCCGAGCGTCACCGGGACGCTGAGGCTGACGTCGCGCAGGCCGTACTCGCCGTCGAGCACCACGGACGCGGGCCACAGGCCACAGCCGCCGCGCTCGTCGGCCAGGCAGGCGCGCACCACCCGCGACACCCCGAGCCCCGAGGTCCAGGTCGACGAGCGTCCCGAGTCCAGCGCCACGTGGCGCACGTACCAGTCGTCGATGAAGGCCGTCGCCTCCGCGCGCTGGGCGTCGGTCAGGATCGCCGGGGCGTCGTCCAGCTCGATCCGGTCCCACAGCGGCACCGCCAGGTCGCCGTGCTCTCCGATCGTCCAGGCGCTGACTCGGCCGGGAGCGATGCCGAGCGCACGCCCCACGCCGGTTCGCAGCCGCAGCGAGTCGTTCAGCGTGTAGCCGAGCAGCCGGCGGCGATCGAGCCCGGTCAGCCGCTGCGCCCAGGTACACAGCGGGTCCACGGGATTGGTCACGACAAGGACGATCCCGGGCCAGCCGGGCGGCACCTCCTGCAGGAGGGGCGCCAGCACGGCAGCGTTGTCGGCCAGGTAGACCATCCGCGAGGTGTTGACCGTCAGCGGCGCCGATGCCGCCAGCACCAGCACGTCGGCGCCGGCGATGTCGCCCTCGTCTCCCTCGCGCGCGGACCCGGTCACGCCCTGCTCGAGCACCTGCTCGAGGTCCCACAGGTGCGAGCGAACCATGTTCGGCCGCGCGTCGAGCAGGACCAGCTCGCACTCCAGGGGCGAGATCAGCAGGTTGAACGCCAGCGACGCCCCGACGCCGCCGGCGGCGCCCGCGATCACGACGCGCATGGCGCTCAGGCCGCCGCCCGCAGCGCGCCGGCCGTGAAGTAGCCGTGCTCGCCGCTGGCCAGGTACATCGCCAGCCGATGCGCCAACGACATGATCGTCAGCGACGGGTTGACCGACAGTGTGCACGGCACGACCGAGCCGTCGCCGACGAACAGCCGCCGCACGTCATGCGATTCGCCGTGCGCGTCGACGACCGATCGCTCCGGGTCCGAACCCATCCGGCAGCCGCCCTGGATGTGCGTGGACAGGACGCCGGTCTGCAGCACCCGCTTCGCGCCCGCGGCGAGCAGGACCTCGCGCGCGAACCCGCAGGCGGCATCGATCCGCCCGCGCTCGACCTCGTCGAAGCTGTATGAGTAGCGATCGGAATCGTCGTCGTCGACCCAGGCGATGCCGTTGTTCTGATCGGACGCCATCGTCAACAGGCCGCTGAAGTACCGGTAGCGGCGCATCATCTCGGTCAGCTCCCCGCCCCACAGCGGCACCCCGCGCTCGTCGCACAGGGCGGTGGCGAACCCGATCGGGTCCTGGATCGTGGCCGCCTCGACGACGAAGCCGCCGTCCTCGTCGCGCTGGAACTTCATGCAGTGCGAGGTGATCGGGTAGACCATGTGGGCGTCCTGGATCTCGTCGAACAGCCCCTCGACGAGCTGCGCGGGGTGAAAGCCCAGGTGGCGGCCGATCAGCATGGTCGACGGCGAGCCGCCGGCGGCCTCGCGCACGCCCGAGCGCAGCAGCAGCTGCGCGCTCGCGAGCGCGCCGGCGCACACGACGACCACGTCGCCGTCGGCGTGACGCGGGACCCCGGTGGCGTCGGCGTACTGCACGCCGACCGCTTCAGGCCCGGAGCCGCGGTCCTCGATCAGCACCCGTCCGACGCGGCAGCCGGCGCGAAGCTCCAAGCGTCCCTGCGTCCAGGGCGGCGCGATCCACGTGTTCAGCGTGTTCTTGCCGGCGTTGGTGGGACAGCCCTGCAGGCAGGCGCCGCAGCGCATGCAGTTGGCGTCGGTGTAGGCGGTCACGGGCTCCAGGTCGGCGCCGAGCGCGCGGAACCCCGGCTGCACCGTGCGCACGCACTGCTGCCAGTCGGTCCGCTCGCGCACGCCGAGTCGGCGCTCGACGTGCTCGATGTGGTCGACCAGGTCGCGCTCGCCGAACGGCTCCCCGCCGGGGCCGACCAGCCCGCCGGCGGCATGCCACTTCGCGTAGTCCTGATCGGTCGGCCGCAGCGCCACCTTGGTGTTGATCGCCGTGGTGCCACCGACGCAGTGGCCGCGGAACATGATCAGCGGCGGCAGTCCGGACTGCGGCGGCTCGGCGAACGCGGGCGGCCACCAAAGGTCGTGGGTCGCGTGCGCCTCCCAGCGGGTGTAATCGACCGCGGTGCGATGCGGCCCGGACTCGAGCAGCAGCACGCCCCGGCCGGCGTCGGCCAGCTCGCCCGCGATCACGCCGCCGCCCGCCCCGGAGCCGACCACGATCGCGTCGAAGCGCTCGCTCACGCTCACGCTGATCGCCTCCGCTCAGCCGCGGGCATCGCGTCCCCTAAGTCGGCGGCGTGAGTCATCCGGCTCCGGGTGCGCCGATCCCGAGGTAGGACCAGTCCTTGAGGACCCGGGTCGCCGGCGGCGGCGCGAACTCGATCTCGGACCAGGCGCCCGGGCCGTCGCTGCCGGGGGCCACGAAGTCTGAGTAGAACGCCTCGCAGGCGAGCGCGCGCACGAGGGCGAACTCGGGCGTGAACTGGCGCTCGGCGAGCGCCTCGGCACTGGCCGCCGGCGCGTCGGCGAGCGACGCGAACGAGGCCAGCGCTGCGTCCCGCGCCTCGACGGGCATCCGCGCCAGCAGCGCGTCGACGTAAACCTCGGCCCCGACCCGCGCGCAGCCGGGGACGATCATCTCGCACACGTCGCGCACCAGCCGCGCCTGACCCGGGTCGAGCACCTGCATCGAGCGCCACGCTACATCGCGGCGCGGGGTCGGGGCAAGTGCCCTTGCGCCGGCTGCATGGCGACCGTGCGCCCGATGCACGATCGGGCCCGCGGTCGCCTAAAGTGCAGCCACGCACGATGACGGCAGAGCGCACGACACTCGGCGATTCCCGCGTCGCCCGTTCGGAGGCGCTGGCGCGCACGCTGGAGTCCGAGATCGTGACCGCGTCGCTGTCTCCCGGCGAGCGGCTCGGCACCAAGGACGACCTGCGCCAGCGGTTCGGCGTCGCGGTCGCGACGATCAACGAGGCAGTGCGTCTGATGGAGATGCGCGGGCTGGTGGTCGCGCGGCCAGGCCCCGGCGGCGGCGTGTTCGTGACCAGCCCGTCGGCGCGCGCCAGCGTCAGCCAGTTGATCCTGGGATTCAACTGGGGCGCCGCAACGCTGGCGGACTGCGTCGAGGTGCGAAACGTGCTCGAGCCCCTGATCTGCCGCCACGCCGCCGGCAGGCACGAGGACGCCGATATTCAGGCGTTGAGCGCGATCCTCGACAAGATGCAGTCCAGGCTCGACGACCCTCACGCCTACTTCGAGGGCAACTGGGCGTTCCATCGCCGGCTGGCGACGATGTGCGCGAACGCGCCGCTGCAGAGCATCTACCTGCTGCTGTGCGACTTTCTCGCCTCCGGACTGAGCGACTACGAGTTCGACGTGATCGAGCCAGAGCGGATCGCGGTCCACCGGCGGCTGCTGGCGGCGATCGACGCCGGCGAGGGCCCGGCGCTTGAGCGCGCGCTGGCCGAGCACGCCGAGAACTCGCCGCTGACCAGCCCGCGGGCGCCGTAGCCGGTTGTGGCCGATGGGACCGAGGCTCGTCTGCATCCGGGATGACCAGGGCATCACGGCTGACGTCGTCGTCGCCGACGCCGCCGCGCACGCGCTGGCCGGGCGCCCGAGCATGCGCGAGGCACGACTGGCCGGCGTGGTCGCCGCGGCTGTCGGAGGCGTCGCTTCGGGGCGAGGAGATCGACCTGGCAAGTGTGGCGCTGCTGCCTACGGTCCCGTTCCCGCCCAACCTGTACATGGCCGGCGCCAACTACCGGGAGCACATGCGCGAGATGGACGGTGGCGAGGAGGCCGCCGCGCCCGAGGGCCCGTTCATCTTCCTGCGCCCGACCACGACGCTGGTAGCGCACGGCGACCCGATCGTGCTGCCGGACTCGGGCCAGGTCGACTGGGAGGCCGATCAGGTGGACGATCCCGACGACCTGGAGATCTCGCTGACGCTCAACGGCCAGCTCGAGCGGCGGGCGCGGACGTCGCAGATGATCTGCTCGGTTGGCGAGCTGATCGCCTCGATCAGCGCCGTCGTGCCGCTCGTCCCCGGTGACATCGTCTGCACCGGGACGCCGGCCGGCGTCGGGGCCTCGGGTCGGATGGGCTGCTGAACGGCCTCAGGGTCTACCTTGACCCGACGCCGCTGCACGAACCCGCCAGCTGACCGAGGGCGCGGGCGGCGCCTCCTCAGCCGCCGCTTGCAACGATCGTGACCGGGCGCTGCACCGGTCCGGCATCGTGATATGCCCGCGCCGCGTCCTGTGGCCGCTCGTGTCGCACGTCGTCGATCGTGCGAAGGCGGATTCGCGCCGGCACCTCGGGTTCGTCGAACGGGTAGGGATCGGCGCTCACGACGCCGTCGCCGACGACGGTCAGCGTCACCTCGGCGTACACGACGCCGCCGAGCGGCACCTCGGGCACGATCCGGGCGCCCGGCGGCTGCTCTAGCTCGCGCAGCGTTGCCGGTACCGGCAGCGCGGCCGCGCCCGGATCGCTCGGCCGCCCGAGGTCGATCAAGCACAGCGCCAGCGAGATCAGGTCCAGCGCCTGCAGGATCTCGTAGTCGTGCCACAGCCCGGCCTCGAACGCGCTCCGTCGCCCCTGCCCGCCCCACAGCGCCCGCGCCTCAGCGGCAGCGCGCTGCTCTTGCGCCGTTACCACCGCCTGCGCTGCCGGGTGGTCGGACGGAGGGTTGTCTCCGAGCCCCCAACGCGACGAGAACAGGCCGGTCCAGTGGCGCGTGGCCAGCACGCCGGCGTAGCGGTCGTCGGCGTAGATCCCCTCGACGCCCTCCCCGTAGGGCCCGACCGTATCGGTCAGCTCGACCTCCAGGAAGTGCGCCGGGCGCCCCTCCAAGGCGAGCACGGCCGGGCGGCCGTCGATCGTGGCCCAGCCGTCGTCGTGGCGAGCGGCCGCGGCGACCAGTGAGCGGCCTCGCGCCGGGGGCGCGAAGCGGTCGTTTCCCCAGCGCTGCGCCAGCTCGCCCGCAAGGGCGGCGTGGTCTGGCTGTGTCACCAGCTGGAGCCTCCCGTCGCGGCGGATCACCAGCACTCAAATCATCATAATCAATGCCGTGCCGAGTGGTCTTATCCGGACCCGCTGGTTATCCGGACCGCTGGCAGAGATGCCGTGTGGGTGGTTGGTGATCTGTCAGCGTGGTCGGCATAACGCGCCGGGTGCGCATCGCACGTTGGTACCTCGGGCGGGCTCGCCGAGCACGACCGTGGGGAGGATCAGGTCGATCAGCTTGCGGGCGAGCTGGGGCTGCGAGCGCCGGTCGGGGTGTCGATCGTCCTTGGGGCGAAACAAGCCTGAACAGGACGGGCAGACCGACCTGGCGCCCACCCGCGCACGGCAGCGACACGACCAGCACGACGACCACCCAGCAGCTCCCCCACCGCGTCCGCCGGCCCGAGCCCTCCGGCTGCGCGCCGTCGTGCAGGTAATGAGCGCCGCACACCCGGCGCGAGCTCAGCCGTCCGGTAGCGACACCGTCCGCGCGTTGCCGGCGACCATACCCGCCGGCAACTGGATCGCCAGCAGAGCGAGCAGCGCGATCACCGGCGGCGCCCATGAGCCCGACAGGTCGTGGAGGAGGCCGATTCCGACCGGTGACAGCGCCGCCAGCAGGTAGCCGATCGCCTGAACCACGGTCGACAGGGCAGCCGTCGTCCCGACGTTCGCGCCGCGCAGCACGATCATCGTCAGGATCAGCGGGAAGCAGGCGTTCTGGCCCAGTCCCAGCACCACCGCCCACAGCGCCGGCGCCGACATCGGCGCGATCAGGATGCCGAGCCAGCCGATCGCCGTGACCGCCGTGAACACGGCCGCCAGCAGCCGCTGGTCATGCAAGCGGGTTGCCAGCCCGGGCACGGTCAGGGTCGTGACCAGTCCGACGAGCATGCTGAGCCCGAGCAGCAGCCCGCCCTCCGCGGTGCTCGCGCCGTGGCTGTGGAAGATGCTCGGCAGCCACGACAGGGTGGCGTAGAAGCCGGCCGACTGGAGCGCGAAGAAGGCTGTCAGCGCGATCGTCACTCGATCGCGCAGCAACGCCCGCGCGCCGCGCGGCGAGCCAGGCCCACGGGTCCTCTCACCGCGGCTGCGCGCGTGGGCGCGGGCGACGCC
>JBOGYE010000282.1:0-12304 GCA_050696635.1 Solirubrobacteraceae bacterium
CGACGCGGTGGCCGCCGCCCGTCAGATGCACCAGCACATCCTGACGACCGGCGAGCTGCTGATCCGGCAGGAGACGGGCGAGCCCGCGGCGGTGCTGGGCGGCCCCTGGCCGGCCAGCGCCAGCATCGACACATCCGCTCCCGCTTGAGCGGGGCGGGCGGGGTCGATCCGCCCGCTGGAGCCAGAGAGCGGGGTCGATCAGCCCGCTGGAGTCAGAGGCCCGCGCGCCGCGCCATACTTGCATCCTTGCATCTTACATGCAAGACTTGTGGGCGATGATCGTCGAGGTTCGAGCGCGAGCGGTGGCGATCCCGCTCAACGGGCGCACCCGGATCGCCACACGGGCCCTGCCGGAGCGCCACTTCGTGCTGGTGGCGCTCCGCGACCGTGACGGCGCCGAGGGGCTCGGATACGCGTATGCCGGTACCACCGGCGCCCGGCTGCTGGCCGCAGCGGTTGACGAGCTGCTCTCGCCCCTGGTGCTCGCGGCCGAGCACGAGGAGATCGGCGAGCTGTGGCAGCGGATGTATCAGGAGAGCCTGCTGGCCGGGCGGCGCGGAGCCGTGCTGCGAGCGCTGAGCGCGGTCGACATCGCCCTCTGGGATCTGCGCGCCAAGCGGGCCGGAATGCCGCTGGCCGTGCTGCTGGGCGGCTCGCTGCGGCCGCTGCCCGCGTACGCCTCGGGCGGCTACTACCAGCCGGACGGCGGGCCGCCGGCCGAGGCGGTCGCTGCGGAGATCGCGGCCAACCGCGCGCTGGGCTTCACCGACCACAAGATCAAGGTGGGTGGCCTGACGGTCGAGGCCGACGCCGAGCGGATCGCCGCCGCGATCGAGGCGATCGACGGCTCCGGGAGGCTCGCCCTGGACGCCAACAATGCCTACCGCACCGTGCCGGAGGCGCTGCGCGCCGCCCGCGCCTTCGAGCGAGCGGCCGGCGCGGCCGGCCTGTGGTGGTTCGAGGAGCCGCTGTCGCCCGAGCAGGTGGCCGGTCACGCCGAGCTTGCGCGGCTGCTAGAGACGCCCGTCGCCACCGGGGAGATCCACCAGACCCGGTGGGACTTCGCCCGCTTGATCGCCGAGCGCGCCGCCGACATCCTGCAACCTGATGCCGGCGTCGTCGGCGGGGTCAGCGAGTTCATGCGGATCGCGCATGCGGCCGAGTCGTTCGACCTTCCTCTGGCCCCGCACTGGCACGCGAACCTGCACGCGCAGCTGGCGGCCGCGGTCCCGGGCACGCTGACGATCGAGCACTTCGAGCTGAACAAGGACATCTACAACTTCGAGGCGCTGTTGACCGAGGACACCCGCCTGGCGTTCGCGGACGGGCACGTGCTCCTGAGTGACCGGCCCGGGCTCGGGATCGAGCTTGATCCCGAGGCGGTCGCGCGCTACGAGATCCCGTCCGGCGGGAGCGACGCGTGAACGGCCGCCCGCTCCCGTTCTTCGCCAGCGGCCTGCGTCTGGACGCCGACCTGCACCTGCCCGACACGGCCGGAGAGCCGGCGAAGCGCCTCCCCGTGCTGGTCGCCGCCTCTGGATATCTGGGGCTCAAGGCGATCCACCCGGAGCGCTTCGCGCGGGCGCTGACCGCGCGCGGCTACGCGGTGCTCGCGTTCGACTACCGTGGCTTCGGGCTCAGCGAAGGCGAGCGCGGACGGCTGGCGCCGCAGGACCAGGTGCAGGACGTCCGCGCGGCGGTCGACCGCCTGAGTGTCTGCGACGAGGTCGATCCCGAGCGGATCGGCCTGCTCGGCTGGGGTCTGGGCGGCGGCGTGATGGTCGCCGAGGCCGCCGACGATCCCCGGGTCAGGGCCGTGGCAGCCGTCAACGGCGTCAGCGACGGCGCCCGCTCCACCCGCAACCTGCACGACGAGCGATCCTGGGCGACGTTGCTGCAGCGGATCGAGGCCGACCGCGGCCGCCGCGCCACTGCGGGCCGATCGGAGGTCGTCTCGCCGTGGGACATCGTCCCGCTCCAGGGCGACTCCAAGACCCCCACCTACGTGTTCGAGGAGCTGTACCGCACTCCCGGCTACGGCACCGGCGTGACGCTCGAGTCCGCCGACCTGCTGTTGCAGTTCAGCCCTCAGACGGTGGCGGCTCGGCTCGCCGGCCGGCCGCTGCTGATCGTCCATGGTGCCGACAATGAGCTCTATCGCCCGGTGGAGGCCCAGGCCCTGTACGACCACGCGGCAGAGCCCAAGCGGCTGGTGTACCTGCAAGGCGCGGGGCACACCGAGTGGATGTTCGACCTGCACCCCACGTTCGCAGCGCTGGTGCAGGAGCTGGCCGGTTTCTTCGACGATGCGCTGGCAAGCGCCGGCGCGACCGCGACTGAAAGGACGACGCCATGACGTCTCCGTCTTCCAGGCTGGACCCGCTGCGAGCGGGCGCCAGCGAGCATCAGAACCACTATCTCGACGAGCTCGCCGCCGGTCGCATCAGCCGGCGCGAGTTCGTGCGCAAGGGCGCGGCGATCGGGATGTCGAGCGCGCTCCTGTCCGCTGCCCTGGTCGCCTGCGGCGGCGCCAACTCGTCGCGCTCCTCGTCGGCGTCGGGTTCGGCGTCGGCGTCGTCCTCCGGCGCGGCGCCGGCCAAGCCGGGCGGCACGCTGCGACTCGCCTGCCAGGCCCCAACCGCGGAGATCAACCCGATCACGATCGCGGATCTGGGCGGCTCCACGATGCTGACCCAGACCGGCGAGTTCCTCCTGTTCGACGACAGCATGGCCAGGCAGCTGCGGCCGATGCTGGCCACCAGCTTCAGCCACGACGGCGACGGCTCGGTGTGGACCTTCAAGTTGCGGCCGGATGTCAAGTTCCACAACGGCCAGACGATGAGCGCTGACGATGTCGTCTACAGCATCCGACGGCAGGCCGACCCCAAGAACGCCGCCAACGCGCTGTCGACCTTCGACGGGGTGCTCAAGCCCGAGGGCGTGGTCAAAGTCGATGCGCACACGGTGGCGTTCCATCTGGAGGGGCCGAACGGCAACTTCCCCTACATCGTCTCCTCTGACAACTACAACCTGGTGATCGTCCCGCAGGGCACCGACTTCGCCAAGTGGCAGACGACCTTCATCGGGACCGGCCCGTTCAAGCTGGGAAGCTACACGCAGAACGTCGGCGCGCAGTTCGTGGCCAACCCGGACTACTGGGGCGGCGCGCCACGCCTGGCCGGCGCATCGTTTCACTTCTACGCCGGCCAGCCAGCTGAGATCCTCGCGCTGCAGGGCGGACAGGTCGACGTCGTCTGCCAGTTCTCGGCGCAGGGCGCCCAGGCGCTGCTGAACAACTCCGCTTACCAGATCATCAAGGTCCCGTCCGCCGGTCACAGCGAGATCTCGATGCGCAACGACGTCGCGCCGTTCACCGATCCACGCGTCCGCCAGGCGATCGCGCTGTGCCTCGACCGGCCGGCGATGGTCCAGGCACTGATCGCGGGCAACGGCCATGTCGGCAACGACAACCCGTTCGCGCCCAAGTTCGCCTCGACCGACACCAGTGTGCCCCAGCGCACGCAGGACGTCGCCAAGGCCAAGGCGCTGATGGCGGCCGCCGGGCACTCCGGCGGGTTCGAGACCACGCTGACCACCGGGCAGCAGCAGGAGACCCCGCAGCTGGCCCAGGTGATCGCGCAGGCCGTCTCGCAGATCGGCGTCAAGATGCACCTCAAGGTCGAGACCCTGAGCGCGTACTACGGCAAGGCGACCTACGGCAACTCCGACTGGCTGGACGCGGTCGTCAGCCTCGTCCAGTACGGGGACCGTGGCGTGCCGAACGTCTACCTCCAGGCGCCGCTCGAGTCAGGCGGTCCCTGGAACGCCGCGCGGTTCAAGAACAAGACATATGACAAGCTGGTGGCACAGTACGTGTCAACGGTGGACCTGCAGACCCAGCGCACGGTCGCGGGCCGGATCGAGACGCTGCTGCTGGCGCAGACCCCGCTGATGATCCCGTACTTCACCGATCTGTTGGCGGCGAGGACCCAGCACGTGCACGGTGTCGAGATCAACGGCTTCGCGATCTTCCTCGACAAGACCTACATCTCATGACATGACGGCCCGCAGGCCGACGGGTGCTTGCTGAGCTGACAGTCGCGCGCGACGTGCCGGCGCGCATGCGCGACGGCGTCGTGCTGCGCGCCAACGTCTATCGACCCGCCGGGCCGGGGCCGTGGCCGGCCCTGGTCGCCCGCACCCCGTACGGCAAGGACCTGCCCGGCGCCTGCGCCTGGCTGGATCCCGTCCGGGCGACCACGGCCGGCTTCATCGTGATCGTGCAGGACGTCCGCGGGCGGTTCGCCTCCGAGGGCGACTGGCTGCCGTTCGCGCACGAGGCCGACGATGGCTACGACACCGTCGAGTGGGCCGCGCGGCTGCCCGGCGCCACGGGCCGGGTCGGAATGTTCGGCCTGTCCTACTGGGGCGCCACCCAGTGGCTGGCGGCGATCGCGCAGCCGCCTTCGCTGCGAGCGATCGCGCCAGGGCTGACCTGGTCAGACCCCGACGATGGCCTGCGCCACCGCGGGGGCGCTCGGGAGCTCGGCATGGCACTGGTGTGGGGGCTCGAGCAGGGGATCGACTACGTACGGCGACTGGGCGCGCCGGCGACCGAGATCGAGCGGCGCGTGGAGAGCCTGATCGACGAGCTCGACCGGCTCGCCGAGGTTGGCTTCTGGCGGCTGCCGGCGAGCGACTGGGTGACGGCGCGCCACGGGGTGCCCGGGCTTGATGCGAGCTCGGATGCAGCGGCCACGGCATCCTGCGCGGTCACCGGCCGTCACGACCGGGTCATGGTGCCGGTGTTCGGGATCGGCGGGTGGCACGACCCGTTCCTGCAGGGGGTGCTCGACAACCACGTCGCGATGACCGCCCTGCACCGTGACAGCCGGATCGTGATCGGCCCCTGGTCGCACTCGAACTTCACCGACGTGATCGGCGGGCTGTCGTTCGGGACGCGGGCGCGCAGGGACGGGGGCCCTGCGGGCGGCCCCGATGACCTCAGCGAGCTTCAGCTGGATTGGTTTCGCCGCCATCTCGCGCCCGAGACGGTCGTTCGCTCGGACTCCGCTGCGCCGGTTCGGATCTTCGTGATGGGCGCCAACCGCTGGCGCGACGAACGCTCCTGGCCGCCGCCCGGGACGACCGAGCAGCGCTGGTACCTGAGCTCGCAGGGACGCCTGACCCTTGCTCCTCCGCAGACCGACGATCCGCCCAGCGAGTTCACCTACGACCCGGCTGACCCCGTCCCGACGGCAGGCGGGCAGACGCTGATCTCGCCGCGCTGGCCGAGCGGACCACTCGATCAGCGCGCGATCGAGGCCCGTCCCGACGTGCTCGTGTTCACCTCCGAGCCGCTGGCCGCCGAGCTCGAGGTGACCGGCCGGGTGCGCGTGCTCCTGCACGCCCGCAGCTCGGCTGCGTCCACCGACTGGGTCGCGCGGCTGTGCGACGTGCACCCGGACGGGCGCTCGTTCGGGCTCTGCGACGGGATCCTGCGCGTCGCCGACGGCGCCCGCGAGGCGGCGCGGCACGAGCTCGACCTGTGGTCGACGAGCAACCTGTTCGGACGCGGGCATCGCCTCCGCGTGCACGTGACCAGCAGCTCGTTCCCGCGCTGGGACCGCAACCTGAACACCGGCGACCAGCTGCGCGCCGAGCACCTGCCCGCGCTCCAGCGGGTCGACCACGACGCCGACCATGCCTCCTGGCTGGAGGTCACGGTGGTCGATCGCGCCTGACGATCGCGCGGCGCCCGTCAGCCGGCGTCGTAAGGATGGCCCAGAGCAGCGTCAGCCGGCCGGCGCCCGCCCCGCCACGCCGACCCGTCAGCCGGCCGGCGGCCGCGCCTGGCCGCTGTACTGCTCGTTGGGCAGCATGTTGGTGGCCAGTGCCATCCGGTTGGTGAGGTTGTACATCGCGGCCAGCTCGGCCACGTCCCACGCCTCCTCGAGCGTCAGCGCGACGTCGAGCAGCGACTGCAGATCCTCGCGCCCCACCGACCGCGGCGTCAGCGTCAGCTTCTCCGCATAGGCGCAGATCGCATGACGCTTGGCGTCCAAGCCAGCATGGCGCCAGTCGTAGCTGATCCGCTCCCCCAGCACCGGGTCGCCCAGCTCATCGCGCAGCGCTGCCCCATGCGCGACGAGGCAGTACAGGCAGCGATTGGCGGAGCTGACCACGACCGCGATCATCTCCCGCTCGGCAGCGCCGAGTCCCTCGGTCGGCTCGTGCAGCAGGCGGAAGTGCGAGAACCAGGCGCTCAGCCGCTCGGGCCGGAACGCGTACACGCGAAACACGTTGGGCACGAATCCCAGCCGCTCGCGGGCCTTGGCGAACAGACCGCGCAGCCCATCGGGAAGCTGCTCGTCGGTCGGGACCGGAAACCAGGAGCCCGTTTCTGACACGCCCCGAGACGCTACCCGGCACGGGTGATCGCTGACCAGCGCATGCCAGGCGACCGGCTGCCCGTCAGACGGCCGCCGGAGCCTCGACCGCCTCGACGTGGGTGACCGGTACCCCCAGACCCCGGGTCCTGGAGACCAGGTCGGACTTCAGCCACCGCGAGAGCCGCCGCGGCAGGGTCGAGATGATGATCTCGTCGTATTGGCCGAAGTGGATTTCGTCCTGGATCGCCATCAGCGGATCGGCATCGCCGACGCTGCCGCTCACCTCCCCGCCGGCCGCCTGCGAGAGCTTGGGCAGAGCCTCCGCAAGCACCCGCTGGGCCTCGTCGTCGTCCGAGTCGGTCAGCTCGTGCACGCCGTGAGGCACGCGAGGAACGACAAGATGAAATCGGGCAGAGCCGCGCTCCGTCCGCCGGCGAACGGCCTCAAGCAGCCGCTCGGTGACGGCGGTCTGATGGGCTACGACCAGCACCTGGGCGGACTCGGATCCTTCCGCGACGCCGTCTTGAGCCGCCGGGCGCGCGGATCCCGCCGGCGCGCTGACCGCCTCCACATGGGTCACGGGCAGACCTACCAGGCCGCGGGTCCTCGAGACCAGGTCGGACTTCAGCCACCGCGAGAGCCGCCGCGGCAGGGTCGAGATGATGACCTCGTCGTAGGAGTCGCGCCCGACCTCCACCTCGATCGCGGTCAGCGGGCCCGGAACCCCGAGGCTGCCTGTCACCTCGCTGCCGGCCGCCCGCGAGAGCAGCGGCAGCGCCTCCTCCAGCACCCGGCGGGACTCCTCGTCGTCGAGCTCGACGGGATCGATCAGCTTGCGCTTGCCGTGCGGGTGCAGCCGCGGAACGAGCAGGTGAAAGCGGGCTGGGCCATGCTGGGCGCGGACGCGCACCGCCGCCAGCAGCCGATCGTTCTTGGCGGTCTGGTGCGCGACGATGAGCACGTGTGCGGGCTTTGACATCCTTCACCTTCCCTGTTTGGAGAACGCCACGCCACGATTGTCCCACCGGCAGGTTCGGATTCAAACCGGTCCGGATCAAGCCGCGGCGTATTCCATCAGCCCACACTCGAATACTCGGTGCTCACGCCGCCTCTGGCGACCGGCCGTTGTGGCCGGCTGGGCGAGTGACCCGCCGCCCGAGGAGAGAGGAGGGCGAGGGCGGCGGGCCGCTTTCGGGAAGGCGTGTCAGATCGACGACGACCGGGCCCGAGGCGTGGTCCGGCGCGGCAGCCCCTGCGTGCTCGAGTCCAGGCAGAGAGCGAGGGTCAAGCTCAGCTAACGCGAACACCTCCGCGCCGCCGGCTTGGTAGCCCACGAGGGCGCCATCGCGGCGCGACGAGGCCGTCAGGCAGCCGGTACTTCGCATACCAGACAGGGCCGCGCTGGCGCTCGACGCGGAAGACGTGCCCCGTCGGAGCCTTCAGCTCAGATCCCATCCGCGGATTCTTAGTGCTCTCGGGACAGATTGGGGACACGGGAGGCGATCGACGGTTGCCGCTCGATCCAGAACTGGTCGCTTTTGCAGCCACTTCCCAGAGCCGACGCGGGGACTCGAACCCCGGACCCCTTCATTACGAGGCATGGGCGGGCGCGGGTCGCTACGGGTCGGATGCTGGGATCCGCAGGTATGACGGGCGATCGCAGGCGTTCGCCGTGGCTACTGCGGGCTCATGATGGCGGATGAGGCTTCCATCAGGCTTCCATCGCTCAACGTCGACGCCGGTCTGCGCGAGCACGGCTTGCGAAGTCTGGAACCGTCCCGTCGAGCCGGTCAAGCAAGCCGTCCACAGTCATCGGCGGACGGGAGAGATCGGCCACCTGGCGATCCAGCGCCTCGTGAACCTGGGCCGGCGCGCGCTCGTGAAGACCGCACAGGAACGCGTCGGGATGCACGACCTCGATCCCGAACGGCTCGCAGGCGGTCGTGGGGAAGTGGCGAAGGTTCAACGTGACGATCGTCTGGGGCTCAGCCGAGGCAACCGCAGCGGCGAGCACGTGACGATCGCCCGGTTCGTTAGTCATCTCGCCCTCGTGCGCGGCAACCTCGGCCGCAGCGACCTCGGCATCGGGAAATGCTCGTGTCATCGCATCGAGCAGGTTCGCGGCCTGCTCGACGGTTGCCCGCCGATCGTCGATGAGATTCCGGGCGACCTCGTCGAGTATCCGGCGGCTCCATCGAACTGCGCACAGGTTCTGCCGGGCGACCCTGAGTAGCGTGTCCCTGAGCGGGAGCGGATACAGCACGCAAGCGTCGAGCACGACAGCACCGGGCACGCCCGCACGATATGCGCCCGTCCCGACGCCAGCTGCCTACCGATAGCCGCCATGCAGCTCCTCGGAAAGGCGGGTGAGCTCGCGCAACGCAGCATCCCGCTCTTTGTCGCGCCGCTCCCGATACGCAAGCGCATGCTCGACCCTGATGCGGCGATGGCTCCCGACCTTGTGAAACGGAAGGTCTCCACGGTCGAGCAGCTTGATGAGAAATGGCCGGGACACATGGATCAGGTCGGCCGCCTGCTGGGAGGTCAGCTCCTGACCCTGCGAGACGACCGTGACCGCCTCGCCCCGCGCCAACGCCTCGACCACAGCCTCCAGAGCCTGGACAACCGACCGCGGAAGCTCGACATGCTTCCCATCGGGACCGACTAGCTGGGGGTTGCCCGGTGCGTCGAGAATCGCGTCGATCTGATCGACGACCGTGCTCAAGCGGTCGGCGTCTGAAGGCTTGGCCTGAACGATTTCAACCATCGGTCAGGCGCGTTGCAAGGGTGAGATGCCGACCATGGTAGGTACCTTACCGAGCATCCGCAGCAATCGCAACAGTCGCAACATCCGTAGCACCTCGGTTTCCAACCCGTGAACGTGAACCACCTAACGCCCGTGAGGAGCTGCCCCTGACAGGTGTAGCCTCAACGCGATGGCGCACAGAGTTGCAGTGGAGGATCTGATCGACGCGCGCGACGTGGCGGAGATCCTCGGCTTGGCGCACCGCAACACCGTCAGCGAGTATCAGCTGCGCTACCAGGACATGCCCAGGCCGGTCGTCAACCTCGGCCGGGGCCGCCCCATGCTCTGGCTCCGCCCCGAGATCGAGCGATGGTCCGTCCGTCACCGCGAGCGCGCCGGCGGCCGCGGACGGCCCCGACGTGCACCCTCCGGTCCTTGAGGCGCATCGGCACCGCTGCGCGGGCCGTCCCCCCAACCGCAGACCAAAAACCTGACGGTGTCACGGAGCCGCTCGGGCGCGATGCGATCCAGCCCCTGTCTGGACGAGGCCAGCCACGACGGCCCCGGGGAACCGCAGCCACCGCACTGCGCCAAGGTGCACCGCCGGCCATCCGCCGGTGCACGTTTGACGCGATGACTGCGAGCACCAGGCCGGCGGACCGAGGACGCGGAGACGCGGCACGACGGCCATCCCTGCCGCTGATCGCCATCTGCGGTGCCCCGACCGTCGCTGAGCCACAATCGGCGTCAGGCGTCCTCGGTGACCATCCCGGCGGCGTCCAACGTAGGTAGATGTCACCGTAGTAGATCTCGCCGGGTCTGAGATGGACGCTCGCCACCTCTTCTGCTGCGGCCCGACCCTCAACCGGCCGGATCTGCTATCGCGTCCGCGGCAGCACCGCCGGAACACCCCGCAAGCGGGCCTGGCCTCCCGGCCTGCTACGGCGCTGACGTCCCGCGGGCGATCGGGTCTGAGCGCTTCTTGTCCCCAGACCACACTGAGGCAACGGCGATGACTGCGTCAAACCCCAAGCGCGCAGCCTCCTCCTTGTCGAGGAACCCGCCACCAATCTCAAGCGGCTCCCCCTCCCTCGTGAGCGTAGTTCCGGCGGAGTCAAACAACGCTATCGGGTCACCATGCGCCAGAACACCCTGTGGCCAAGCCAGCGTTGCCGATGTTTCATCGGCAAAGACCAACCGCGTGACCACGTTGCACTCCGTGACGGTTGCGCGCAATATTCCGGCGAATCTAGCCAAACGTCTTGGACCTCCGTGCCGAGGCCGCTCGAGAGTCGGCAGTAGCAATAGTGTGCTCGTCACTACTCACACCGCGTCGTTCCACATCGCGTCGTCCCATCAGTTGCGTCTACACGACGGAAGCTTTGAGACTGGTGCGTCCCTGAGACTTCCGTGGCCTTTCACGCCGTGTCCATACGAGCGAGTCCGGCCATCATGGCTGTTGTTACCCGGTCATGATCGAGCCGTTGACCAGGTTCAGCACATCATTGATGTCTTCGTAATAACAGTCGTCGCCGACGTACTCCCCTACGATGACCCCGGTCGCGTACACATTGTTGTTGCCGATGCGCTGGTACACGGGCCCTCCGCTGTCGCCGGGTTGACAAATAGCCTGGCCGCTAGGGTTTACCGCGTAGTTCAGATGACAAGTGGTCTTGCCGTCGCCGAACTCCACGCATTGGTTAGTTGCTTCGACCGTGTTCCCAGTCACTTGCCCAGTCGTCGCGCCATCAGTTGATACTGCCGAGCCATCCCCGCAATACCAAATGCCGACCACGTTCTGCGTGCTGCCTTGGCCGGTGCCGATGCCGGGTCCCTCATACCAGACTGGCTCATTGCAATCACAGCCGAACGTTTCAAGGTCGTAGCCGCCATTGGAGAAATAGACGGATGAGATCCCGCCCATTTCATAATGAGTGCTCAGATTCGTCCAGATCGAGGAGCCGCCGCAGTGCCCAGCGGTCATCTGGAAGATGTTACCCGAGTTGTTCCCGCGAAATGCGAAGGAATCGTAGGAATCCGGTCCGGCCGAACCAAAAGCGGTCGCGAGAGCAGCGCTGATCGCCGCAGCGCCGGACATGCCGTCAGCGCAGTGTGGGTCCAATCCTAGGGCTCTCATTCTCGAACTGCGGCGAGCGGGCGGTCAACCCGAGCTCGGCCGCATCAGGGCGGCTGCCGGTCGTGGGCACGGCTGCTCCCCGCACGTGGCCAAGCGCAGCCTGTTCGACCGACAGGGGCGCCGCTGGACGGCAGCAGCTTTGCCCCCCCGGACGCTGCGCTCGACCAGTTGCTGGTCCGGCTTGCCGATCTGGTCGCCGATCGACTTATCGGGCGCAACCAGCCAGCCGCGGCACCATCCACGGACGACTGGATGGACGCGCGAGCAGCTGCCGTCTACCTCGGCATTCATCGCGACACGCTGCGCAAGCTCGCTGCCGAGCGTGCCGTCCCGGTCCACCAGGACGGCCCAGGGTGCAAGCTCTATTTCCGTCGATTTGAGCTGGACGACTGGCGTCGATCAGGCCGGGCCCCACGGACCCATCTGAGGGCTGTCGCATGAGCCGGCCAGGCGATACGCCTCGTCGCGTTCGAGTCGAGCGCAACATCTACCGCCGGCCGACAGGCGTGCTTGAGGTCGGCTTCAAGGACGCCGCCGGCATCCAGCGCTGGCGCACCGTCGACGGCGGGATCATGGCGGCGCGCAAGGTCCGGGACGAACTGCTTGCCCGTCGAGGACGTGGCGAGGCGGTCGCGCCCAATACCAGACTCCGGTTCGGCGAGGCGGCTGACCTGTGGCTTGCCGGCCCGGTGCTCGATCTTCGCCGCGCGACGCAGGCCGGCTACCGCAGCGCGGTCGAGCAGCATCTCAGCGTCCGCTTCGGCAACCGCAGACTGGACGGCATTACTGCCGACGAGCTCGCGAAGATGGTCCGCGACCTACGTCAAGCCGGGAAGAGCGAGGCGACGATCCATGCAGTACTGGGTGCCGCCGGCCGCATCTACAAGTTCGCCGCACGTCGCCTCGGATTCAGCGGCGTCATCCCGATCACGTTGATGCTCCCGTCCGAGCGGCCGAAGGTGTCACTTGCCAAGCGGCTGCCGATCTTCACGCCCGAGCAGATCGAGCAAACCCTAATGGCCTCGACCG
>JBOGYE010000283.1:0-10940 GCA_050696635.1 Solirubrobacteraceae bacterium
CGCCGCGACCGTCTGCGCGCGATCACCGCCGGCATCGTGCAGCAGGATGATCGCGCCCGGCCGAGCCCCGTCGAGCGCTCGCGCGACGATCGTCGGCACCCCCGGCTGCAGGTAGTCGCTGGTGTCCACGGTCCACAGCACCATCAGCATCCGGTACTGGCGCAGCAGCGCCAGGGTGGTCGCGTTCCAGACCCCGTATGGAGGCCTGAACATGTGCGGAAACGGCGCCCCGTAGTCGCCGATCGCGTCCGCATCCTCAATCAGCTGCTCGCGCTGGAGCTTGACTGACAGCGTAGACATCGGCTTGTGGCTCTCCGTGTGGTCACCGACCGGAAAGCCGTGCTCTACCACCGCGGCCGTCCCAGCGCTGAAGTACCGCTCCTCCGCGCCGACCTCGAAGAACGTGCCAGGCGCGTTCAGCGTCGCCAACTCGCGCACGATCTGCGACGTGTAGGGCCCGGGGCCGTCGTCGAAGGTCAGCGCGACCTCGCGGTGCTGCGCCCCCGCGACGCGCACGTACGGGGTGTATGCCAGCGTGCGCTCGATCGCGCGGCTCTCGGCGGCCCGCTCGGCGGCCGACAGCGACCGCGGACCGGTCCCGGCGAGCGCACGCAGCGCGCCGAAGTAGCCGTCGGGCACGAACGAGGCTGCGCGCGGGCTCCGGACGGCCGGTGAGCCTGCGCCGACGACGATGCCGACGAGCAGCGCGGCCGTGGCGACCAGGGCCAGCGCCATCGCTCGGCGACGGCGGTGGTGGGCCGCGATGGGCCCTGTCTGCCTGAATCTGGCGGGAGCCACCTGATCGCCATGATGGCGGGTCGCTCGGCTGGCCGACCTCGCGAAGGGGCCACATGGCTCGACCTCGCGCCGCTGTCTAGTCTGCGTGCCCGATGACCGCCGAGACCTGGCTCGTGATCCCGACCTTCAACGAGGCCGAGAACCTGGAACGCATCGTGCACGCCGCCGGTGCCGAGCTGCAGATCGCCGCGCCGGGCGCGTACCGGATCCTGATCGTCGACGACAACTCCCCGGACGGCACGGGGGCTATCGCCGATGACCTGGCGGCGGCACACGACTGGGTGTCGGTGCTGCACCGGCCCGGCAAGAGTGGCCTCGGTCAGGCCTACCTGGCCGGGTTCGCGCACGCGCTCGAGGCGGGCGCTCAGCTCGTGATCGAGATGGACGCGGACTTCTCGCACGATCCGCGTCACCTGCCGCAACTCCTGGCGGCCGCCGAGCGTGCCGACCTGGTTCTCGGGTCGCGCTACGTTCCCGGCGGCGGCGTTCGAAACTGGGGACTGACCCGCCGGCTGGTGAGCCGCGGCGGCGGGCTCTACGCGCGTCTGATCCTCGGCGTGCGAGTCCGCGATCTGACGGGGGGCTTCAAATGCATCCGGCGCGAGGTCCTGGAGGCGATCGACCTGCCGAGCGTGCGCGCAGCCGGCTACGTGTTCCAGATCGAGGTCACCTATCGGGCGATCCTGGCCGGCTTCACGGTCGTCGAGGTTCCGATTGTGTTCGCCGACCGGACCGTCGGCACCTCTAAGATGTCTGGTCGAATTGCGCTCGAGGCGATGCTCCTCGTGCCGCTCATGAAGCGCAGTGCGACGGCGGCATTGCGCCGCGCCGGAGCCACCCGACCGACGGCGGACCGTGCCTGACAAAGACCTTATTAACACGATCCCAACCGTCTTCTCACGTCGACGGGAGAGTCGGCGGGCATTCTCTCTGCCGTGAGCGCCACGCGACGATTGAGCGCCGAGTCGTCGCCCGCGGGCCGAGTCCAGAGCGCCGCTGGCTCTGCCGGCGCCTCCGCTCCGACGCTGACCCCAGCTCCGGCGCTCGCCTCCGCCGCGCCGGTCGTTGCCCCGCCCCGGAGCGCCCCGTACCGCGCCCGCAGCCGGCGTGCGCTGGCGGCACTCGGTGGGCTGCTGGTGTCCGGCACGGTGATCGCGCTCGGCGCCGCTCACACAAGCTCGCTACTGCCCGACTCGATCCGCGGAGGCGCGCCGGCCGCGCTGGGCGGCGTCTTCTACGGTCTCGGCCTCGACCTGCACTCGGCCGGCCTGATCGCGGCGATGGTGGTGATGTTCGCCTCCTACGTGGGCGTGGTCGCCGCATCGCGCTGGCTGTCGCTGCGCTCGATCGTCGTGGCGATCGTCGCGCTGTACGCGCTCGTGCTGCTCGCGCCGCCGCTGGTGTCAACCGACATCTTCAGCTACCAGGCCTACGCGCGAATGGGCCTGACCTACTCGATCAACCCCTACACCCACGGCCCGTACGCGATCTCCCCCGACGCGGTGTTCCCGTACATCGGCTACAAGTGGTCCTACATCCCGAGCGTCTACGGGCCGCTGTTCACCGTCTTCAGCTACGCGCTGGCGCCGCTCTCGATCGCCGCCAGCGTAATCGCCTACAAGTCGATCGCCGTACTGGCAGCCGCGGCGCTGGTCGTGATCGTCTGGCGCTGCGCCCACCTGCGCGGGTCAGATCCGGTCCGGGCGGTGGCGCTGGTGGGGCTGAACCCGCTGCTGGTGGTCTATGGGATCGGCGGCGGCCACAACGACCTGATCATGATGCTGGCGATGGTCGGCGGCGTGTA
The DNA here is from genome assembly GCA_050696635.1 of Solirubrobacteraceae bacterium. Lineage (GTDB taxonomy): Bacteria > Actinomycetota > Thermoleophilia > Solirubrobacterales > Solirubrobacteraceae > Palsa-465. The sequence goes on from JBOGYE010000283.1 coordinate 2,603, forward strand.
CGCGTTCCTCGCCACGCGCGAGCGGCTCGCCGGCGGCCTCGGCATGCTTGCCGTCGGCCTCAAGCTCACGGCCGGGATCGTGCTGCCGTTCGCGCTGTTGGCCGGCGGGCCGCCGCGAGTCAGGCGGCGGCGTGACCTGGTGTTCGGCGCGGCGCTCGGCGCCGCCGCTGTCCTCGCGGTCGGGTTCGGGGCGTTTGGCTCCGGTCTGCTGGAGATGTTCTCGACCCTCAACCGGGCCCAGAGCGAGGGCGTCGACAGCATTCCCGGCCTGCTCGCCTCGCTGGGGATCCCGGGCATCGCGCACGTGCTCAGCTACGTGATGGCCGGTGGCTTCGCAGTCATCTGCGGGTGGCTGCTTCGGCGCGTCTGGCGCGGCAACCTGGATTGGGTCGATGCCGCCGGCTGGGCGACGCTGGCGATGCTGGTCGCGTCCAGCTCGCTGTTGCCGTGGTACGTCGCGTGGCTGCTGCCGCTTGCGGCGCTGGGCCGAGACGAGCGACTCGTGCGATCGGCGCTCGTGATCACCGGCCTCGTGCAGCTGATCCAGCTGATCAACTACATCCCCCACGTTTCGACCGTGCTGTGATGAGCGCCGACCCGCCCGTGTTCGACGGAGCCCCCCGCCAGCTCGAGCTGATCAGCGTCGTTGCCCCGGTCTATAACGAGGACGCGCTGATCGACGAGTTCCACGCGCGCGTGTGCGGCGCGCTCGCCGGCCTCCCGTTCGAGCTGGTGCTCGTGGACGACGGCTCCAGCGACGGCACGCCGCTCAAGCTGGAGGCGATGGCGGCCCGCGATCCACGCGTCCGGATCGTCTACCTGTCGCGCAACTTCGGGCACCAGACGGCGCTAAGCGCGGGGCTGGACCACGCCGGGGGCGACGCCGTGGTGATGCTCGATGCCGACCTTCAGGACCCGCCGGAGCTGATCCCCACGATGCTCGATCACTGGCGCGCCGGCTGCGACGTGGTCTACGCGGTGCGCGAGCATCGCGAGGGTGAGTCGCGCTTCAAGCTCTCGACCGCGCGCTGGTTCTACGCGCTGTTCGACAAGCTCGCGCAAGTCGAGCTGCACCACAACTCGGGCGACTTCCGCCTGCTGGATCGGCGCCCGCTCGATGCGCTGCTGGCGATGCGCGAGCGCAACCGGTTCCTGCGCGGCATGACGGTGTGGGTGGGCTACACCCAGGCGGCCGTCCCGTACCGCCGCGACCCGCGCCATGCCGGCGAGACGAAGTACACGGTGCCCAAGATGCTGCGCTTCTCACTGGACGCGATCTTCTCGTTCTCGCATCGCCCGCTGCAGCTCGCGACGCTGCTCGGCTTTCTTATCTCGACGCTCGCGTTCATCGCGATCCCCGTGGTCGTTGTGCTGCGCGTGCTCGGCTCCTACCTGCCCGGGTTCAGCGCTTTGACGATCTTCGTGCTGCTGCTGGGCGGGATCGAGCTGATCGCGATCGGGATCATCGGCGAATACGTCGGACGTATCTACGACGAGGTCAAGGGACGGCCGCTATACCTCGTCAGGGCCAGACGCAACATGCCCGACCGAGACGGCTCCTCGCTGCCACCGCTGCGCGAGCCCACGACGGACGGTGCCCCCGTGCGCCCGCTGGACTGGTCAGAAGACTGAGGGCCACGACGGCCCTAGCCCCCCGCGGGGCTGGGGCCGAGCGAGGGATTGCTGCGTCCGTCCGGCTGGCCGCCCGCCGCGCGGCGCAGTTGGCGGACCTCCGCGCCGACGCCGGCGTCTCCGGCGGCGTGCTCGGCCGCGTCCTCGAGCGACGCGATCCGAGCCGACAGACCCTTGATCGCGTCGGCGACGGGGTCGGGCAGATGGATCCAGTCGGTGTCCGGTCCCTCGGGCGTCCGCCCCTCGACGCGGACCGGATGGCCTGGGTTGCCGACCACGGTGGTGTTGGGCGGCACGTCGTGAATCACGACTGTGTTGGCCCCCACCTTCGCGCCGTGGCCGACGGTGATCGGCCCCAGCAGCTTCGCCCCCGAGCCGATCGTGACGTTGTCCTGCACGGTCGGGTGGCGCTTGCCGGTGGCAAAGCCGGTGCCGCCGAGCGTCACCCCCTGATACAGCGTCACGTCGTCGCCGATCTGCGCCGTCTCGCCGATCACGACGCCCATTCCGTGGTCGATGAAGAACCCCCGCCCAATGGCTGCCGCAGGGTGGATCTCGATCCCGGTCAGAGCGCGTGCGGTGGTCGCGATCAGTCGGGGCGCCAGCGGCACGCCGGCGGCATTGAGCGCGTGCGCGACGCGATGCGCCAGCAGCGCATGGACTCCGGGCCAGGCGGCCAGGATCTCGAGCGAGCCGACACCGCGCGCGGCCGGGTCGCGGCTCTTGGCGGCCGCCACGTCGCGCCTGATCTCGGCGGCGATGCGCGCGATCATCCGGATGCCGAGCACGCCTGCAAGGCTACCGAGCGCCTGGCGCCGCCCCGTGCGACCCAGCCGTCTAGGGGCCCCCGAACGCCGGGCTCGCGGGCCACCGGGACCCCACCCTAGGGGGCGAAGAACGGCGTCGACACATAGCGCTCGCCCGAATCGGGCAGGATTGTGACGATCCGTGCATCTCGGAACTCGGGGCGCGCGGCGACCTCGAGCGCCGCACAGACGGCGGCGCCGCAGGAGATCCCGGCCAACACGCCCTCCCGTCGCGCGAGCAGCCGCGCGGTCTCGATCGCGTCCTCGTCGTCGACGGCGATCACCTCGTCCAGCAGTTCGCGGTTGAGCACCTCCGGCACGAACCCAGCCCCGATCCCCTGGATCTTGTGCGGTCCAGGCCGCCCGCCCGACAGGACCGCCGACGAGCGCGGCTCGACCGCGATCACGCGGCAGTCCGGGTTTCGGTGCCTGAGGTACTCGCCCGCGCCGGTGATCGTGCCCCCGGTGCCCACCCCGGCGACGAGCGCGTCGATCCTGCCATCGAGGGCCTGCCACAGCTCCGGACCGGTGCTGCGGCGATGAGCCTCGGGATTGGCGGGGTTGGAGAACTGGTCGGGCAGGAACACGTCATCCCGGACCGCCAGCTCACGTGCCGCCTGCACCGCCTCGGTCATCCCCCCCATCGACTCGGTCACCTGGACGCGGGCGCCGTACAGGCGCAACAGGCCCTCGCGCTCGCGGCTCATCCCCTCGGGCAACGTCAGGACCAGGTCATACCCGCGCGCAGCGCAGACGAACGCCAGCGCGATCCCGGTGTTGCCGCTGGTCGCCTCCACGATCGTGGTGCGGCCGGGCTCGATCCGGCCCTCGCGCTCGGCCGCCTCGATCATCGCCACCCCGATCCGGTCCTTGACGCTGCCGCCCGGGTTGAACGACTCCAGCTTGGCGAACAGTCGCGCTCCTCCGTCGCGGGCTGCCAGGCGGGTCAGCTCGATCATGGGCGTGGAGCCGACCAGCTCGCAGATATTGGCCAGCGGGTCGGCCACCAATCAGATGTGGTACATGGGGGCCGGGGCCGCGCTGATCTCCTGCTCGGCGACCGAGGCGACAGTGGCGTCGCCGAGCACCGCGGCGGCGGAGATCGCGGCGTCGGCGAACACTCCCTCCGCGCCCACCCCGAGCGGGCCATCGAGGAGCTGCACCAGTTCCAGCACCGTCACCTCGTCGGCCGGCCGGGCGAAGCAGTAGCCGCCCTTGACCCCGCGCTGCGAGCGCAGGATCCCCGCCCGCCGAAGCGTCGCGAACAGCTGCTCAAGGAACTGGACGGGGATCTCGCGCCGACGGGCGAGCTCCGCGATCGGGACCGGGCCCGCGGCTGAGCCTTGGCGATGCAGCTCGACCAGCGCGTTCAGCGCGTACGGGGACTTGCTGGTGATCGAGATCATCGGGGCTGGATGCTAGGCCAACCTCGACGAGGGACGCTCAGCTCCGGACCGGAGCCAACCGCTGATACCCACAACCGTTTAGATCCAGCCGCGCTCGGTGGCGATCAGCACGGCCTGGGCGCGATCCATCGCCCCGAGCTTGCCGTACACGTTGTGCAGATGGGTGCGGATCGTGCTGGCCGAGAGCCCGAGCTCCAGCGCGATCTGCTTGTAGACCATCCCCTTTGCCAGTCGCCGCAGGACGTCGACCTCGCGGCTCGACATCGGGCATGGCTCGACCTGTCGCGGGCGCTCGCCCGACGCCGGCAGAGGCAGCTCGTACATCACCTTGCGCAGACCGGCTGGGCTGAGCCCGATGATGCGCGCCACCGCCAGCAGCTCGGCGGGAGTGATCGAGCCGCCGAGGACGTAGTGCGCGAGCATGTCGGCGAGCCGCACGAGCGCGGCCTCCTCGGTCGCGTCCTCGGCATGGTGGCGCTCGATCACGCTGGCGATCGACTTGGGCAACGCCCAGCGCCGGGCCAGAACGCCGCCGACCAGCGCGTGGTCGACGCCGAGCTCGCGGCGCTCACGTTGCAGGCGGTCCTCGGGCGTGCGCGCGTCGCCGTGGACCTGCCCCGGGTACCCAGGGTAGGCGTGAACCAGCACCAGCTTGCCGATGTCGTGCAGCAGCGAGGTCACCATCAGCCGATCGCGGGCGTCAAACCCAACCTCCCGCGCAAGCCGGTCGGCGGCCCGCTGGGTGGCGACCGAGTGCAGCCGGAAGCGCTCCGGGATCCCCTGCCAGACCGCCGTGCGCTCGAAGAAGTCAAACGTACGCGCGCGGCTTGCGATCGCGTGGACGGTCCGCGGCGTGAGCGCGTCGACACCGGCCACGACGCTGTCGACGCGACCGCGGTGGGGACCCTCGATCTGGTTGGCCAGCCGAACGACCGCGACCGTCAGCGACACGTCGGCCTCGACGGCGGACACGATCTCGCCGATCGAAGGCTCGCCCTCCTCGAACAGGCGCAGCACGCGATTGCGCGATTCGACCAGCACCGGGTATGCCTCGAGCGCCTCGAATGCGAGCGTCAGACGCCGGCCGTGGCCCTCGTTGTGGTGGCGCTCGCGGGTGGCGTAGGGGTCGGTCGGCACGGCCTTCAGGGCGGCGTTTGACGCGGGCATCTCAAACCCTCCCGCCAGGGCGCTTTGCCGATTCGAACACGGTGATCTGTTCCCCAACCATCGGCCGGGTTATCGGCAGCTAGGCGCCCCCGGTTTAGGGCCAAAGCCCTTTGCCTCGGATTGGAGGTGCCCTCAGGCACCCTCGCGGGCGCGTGCCAGCGCGGTGTCGATCCTGGCAAGTGCGTTCCCTCGCCCGAGCAGCGCAAGGCTTTCGAAGATACCGGGCGACACGGTCTGACCGGCGATCGCGACCCGCACCGGCTGGAACACCCGCGCCGGCTTGGTGTCCAGCCGCGCCACCACGGCGCGCAGCGCGGCCTCGATCGTCTCGACGTCGAACGGCTGCGCCTGCGCGAGCGCCTCGCGCGCGGCCGTCAGCGCCTCGATCCCGCCCTCGCGCCGGACAGTCTTGTCAAAGGCGACCGGATCGTCGACGGGGCCGTCGAACAGGAATGACACCAGCGGCCAGAAGTCGGCCAGCGTCTGGATCTTCTCGCGGGAGATCTGCACGGCGCCGTCAAGCCCGGTGCGGCCCGTGAAGGACTCCAGCCGCCGCGTCAGCTCGGGCGCGATCAGCTCGCGCAGGTGGCGGCCGTTCAGGTGCCTGAGCTTGTGCTCGTCGAACACGGCCGGGTTCTTGGAGACCCGCTCCAGGCGGAAGCGCTGCGCCAGCTGATCGAGCGTGAAGAACTCCTCGTCGGCCGAGAAACCCGCACCGAGCAGCGCGATGTAGTTGTCGACCGCCTCGGGCAGGTATCCGGCGTCTCGCAACTCCTGCACCGACGCAGCTCCGTGGCGCTTTGACAGCTTGCGGCCGTCGGGCCCGTGCAGCAACGGCAGGTGGGCGTAGCGAGGCGCGGGGGCGCCCAGCGCTTCGAGCACGAGCAGTTGCTTGGGAGTGTTGGAGAGGTGGTCCTCGCCGCGCACGACGTGCGTGATGGCCGCGTCGAGATCGTCGATCGCGACCGCGAAGTTGTACAGCGGCGAGCCGTCCGCGCGCGCGATCACGGGATCGTCGAGGCTCGCGTTCGGGAACCTGGTCCGTCCACGGATCACGTCGTCGACGACCGTCTCCCCCTCGTCTGGGACGTGCAGCCGCACGGCACCGGTCGCCTCCGGCTCGCCGCGGAAGCCGCGCTCGGCGCCGTGGCGGTCCTTGTAGGCGCGCACGTCGTCGGCGGTGGCGGTGCTGTGGTACGCGTGCCCGTCGTCGAGCAGGCGCGCAAGCGCGGCGGCGTGGCGATCGGCTCGCTGCGACTGGAAGATCGGGCCCTCGTCGAAGTCGAGTCCCAGCCAGTGCAGCGCGTCGAGGATCTGCTCGACGTTCTCGGGCGTCGAGCGCTCACGGTCGGTATCTTCGATTCGCAGCACGAGCGTTCCGGACGGCTGCGAGCCGCGAGCCAGCAGCCAGTTGTACAGCGCCGTCCTGGCGCCCCCGATGTGCAGGGCCCCCGTCGGCGACGGAGCGAAACGGACACGTATGGACATCGCGCAGTCATGCTAATCGGCGCCCACGTCTCACCGGCCGGAGGCCTCGCCCGCGCGATCGAGCGTGGCACCGAGCGCACCTGCAAGGCGATCCAGATCTTCAACCAGTCCCCGCGGATGTGGCGGCCGACCGCCTACGGCGAAGAGGACTTCGCCGCGTTCCGCGACGCGATGGCTGGCAGTCCGATCGAGGCCGTCCTGATCCATGCGGTCTACCTGGTCAACTGCGCCTCAGACGATCCCGAGATCCGTGACAAGTCACGCGCCTCGCTGAGCCAGTCACTGCGCGTCGGCGACGCGATCGGCGCCACGGGCGTCGTCCTGCACGCTGGATCGGCCAAGACGGGACACGTCGGCGAGGCGATCGCCCGTGCGGGAGCGGTGATCGGCGAGGCGCTGGCCGAGTCTGGTCGCTGCCCGCTGCACCTCGAGAACACCGCCGGCGCCGGCGGGACGCTCGGGCGCTCGTTCGCCGAGCTGGCGGCGCTGATCGATGCCGCCGGCGGCGACGCCCGGCTCGGCGTCTGCATGGACTCCTGCCACCTGCTCGCATCGGGCTACGACATCCGCACCTCCTCTGGCCTGTCGACCACGATCGACGAGTTTCACCGCGCGGTCGGCATCGCCCGGCTGGGTTCGCTGCACCTGAACGACTCTCAGACGCCTCTGGGCTCCAATCGCGACCGCCACGCCAACATCGGCGAGGGCGAGCTCGGCGAGCGCGGCTGCTCGGCGTTCCTATCCGAGCCTCGCTTCGAGGGACTGGCGGTGGTGCTCGAGACGCCCGGGCGCGACCGGCAGGGGCCGACGCGCGAGGAGGTGCAACGCTGCGGTCGGCTGCGCCGGCGCGGGCTGGCCGCGCGGGCGCGGGCGCAAACACGGGCGCGGGCGCAGCCGCGGAGCGCGCGGGCCGGAGAATCCCGATAGCGTGCGCGAGCGATGACGATTAAGGGCTCCTGCCACTAATTCCGTCGTGAGCCCTAAGGACCAGACCCGTCCCGGAGACGCACTGGTGGTGTTCGGCATCACCGGCGACCTCGCCCGCAAGATGACACTGCGGTCGCTGTACCGGCTCGAGCGCCGCAAGCTGCTCAGCTGCCCGGTGATCGGGGTGGCCGTCGAGGATTGGACCGCTGAGCGGCTGCGCGAGCACGCGCTGGCGGCTGTCAAGGCGACCGGCGAGCCGATCGACGCGACTGTGTGGCGGCGGTTCGCCAGGCGGCTGAGCTACGTCGGCGGCGACTTCAACGACGCCGCTACATATGAGGCGCTCGGCGCAGCGCTGAAGGGCGCTGACAACCCGGTCTTCTACCTGGAGATCCCGCCCTCGCTGTTCTCGACTGTGGTCGGCGGGCTGGCAGGGGCCGATCTGGTCGGCGGCAAGCGGCGCGTGGTGGTGGAGAAGCCGTTTGGGCACGACCTGGAGTCAGCGCAGGAGCTCGCGCGCGACCTGCACCGGCACCTCGACGAGTCCCAGCTGTACCGGATCGACCACTTCCTCGGCAAGATGGGGCTCGAAGAGTTCCTGTATCTGCGCTTCGCCAACGCGATCCTCGAGCCGGTGTGGAATCGCAGCTACGTCGACTCGGTGCAGGTCACGCTGGCGGAGAGCTTCGGCGTCCAGGATCGCGGGCACTTCTATGACCCCGTCGGGGCGCTGCGCGACGTGGTCGTCAACCACCTGCTGCAGGTGGTCGCCGCGGTCGCGATGGACCCGCCGGCCAGCGGCGATGCCCGCAGCTACAAGGACGCCAAGTACGCGGTGTTCGCGGCGATGTCAGCCGCCGACCCCCAGCACTGCGTGCGCGGCCAGTACGACGGCTACCGCAAGATCGACGG
>JBOGYE010000284.1:0-11148 GCA_050696635.1 Solirubrobacteraceae bacterium
GCTCCACCAGTTCGCGCACGGGACGCCGGGAGGGTTCATCCTCCGCTGGTTCGCCCTGCCGGAGCCGAAGCTGGCCGGGGTGGGCGTCGCACTGGCCGAGATCGCTATCGGGCTGATGATCACAGCCGGGCTGGTGACCAGGGTCGCGGCGGCCGCCGGGCTGGCGCTCAACCTGCTGCTGTTCCTGACCGCGAGCTGGACCACCACGCCGTACTTCCTCGGCTCGGACATCGTGTTCGTGTTCGCGTGGCTGCCATTCGTGCTGTCAGGCGCAACCGGTCAGCCCGCGCTCGACAACTACCTGTCCCGAGTGTCCGAGGCCAGCCTCGCGGCGGCGCGGCGGGCCGCGGCGGCGCGACAGGGTACGCGTTCCGGCCGCCGGGTTCCCGCAACGCCGGACCGAATGCTCACGCGACGAGCGCTGGTGACCCGGGCCGTCGGTGGCACCGGAGTGCTGGCGCTGGCGCTGGCGGCCGTCTCGGCATTCCTCAAGGGCAGCTACCGCGGCGCCACGACCTCACAGCTCGGAGCGCAGGCGACCGGCGCCGGTTCAGGGCCCTCCGCACCGGCGGGCACCAGCTCCACCGGCACTGGTACCAGCAAGCGTGCGAACGGTCGGGGGGGCAAGCCATCGAGCCAAGCCGCGGCAGCGAGTGGGTCCGCCAAGCCTCCGTCGAATGCCGTCCGGCTCGGAGCGTCCTCGCAGCTGCCGCGAAACCAGGCGGCGCTCTACCGCGACCCGGGCGACGGACAGCCGGACATCGTCATCCGCCACTCGAACGGCTCGCTGGATGCCTTCAGTGCGGTCTGCACCCACCAGGGCTGCGAGGTCGGCTACCAGAGCGGGCAGATCGTCTGCCCCTGCCATGGGGGTGTCTACAACGCAAGCACCGGGGCGGTCGAGGGCGGTCCGCCGCCGGCGCCTCTCGGCCGCCGCCGGGTGATCGAGTACCACCGCTCGATCTACGCGATCCCGGATTGATCCCAGCGCGTGAAGATGCTCTGCGTACTGGTCATCGGACAGGACCAAGCGACCGCCGCGGTGCTTCGATCCAGGATGGCCTCCCTTGGCTGCGAGGTGTCACTCCTCCCGGGGAGGATCGATGCCGAGCAACTCGGATCGGTCGACGATTTGTCGGTTGTGGTAATCGATGAACCTACGCGCGGCCCGGGCGGGCTGGAGGCGCTGACGAGCCTGCGACAGCGTCGACCGGAGCTCCCGATCGTCGTCCTCAGTGCGGATGCCGAGGTGTCCGATCGCGTGGCGGCGTTCGACGCCGGGGCCACCGACTTTCTGGCCAAGCCATTCTCGGTGGCTGAGCTGATCGCGCGTGTGCACGCACAGCTGCGGCGGGCGGAGTGGCGGTAAGGGTTCCCTCAGTGGCCCCGGATGACACTCGAGTGCAGATGAGTCGCCAATCCGCGTGGCAGGCAGGCTACGGCGGCGTCGAAGGCAACGAGCGCCTGACGGTGCTGACCGGTTGGGTGCTCGTCTTGCTGCTCGCCGCGCTCGGAGCCACGATCGTCGCCATCGGCCAGCTTATCTGGTTGCACCTGTTCCTCGGACTGCTGTTGATCGGTCCTCTCGCCCTGAAGCTCGCCAGCACAGGCTGGCGCTTCGCGCTCTACTACACAGCCAACCCGCGCTACCGCGCCAAAGGCCCCCCGGCGCCGGCGTTGCGCCTGCTGGCGCCGGTGGTTGTGGGACTGACGCTGGTTGTGTTCGCGTCCGGCGTCGCGCTGCTGGCCGTCGGGCCAAGCGCGGGTGCGGATCCGCCACTTCGTCTGTTGCACAAGGCGAGCTTCATCCTGTGGCTCGCTGCCGCCGCGCTCCATGTCATCGCTCACCTGCCCGAGATGATCCGCTTCAACCGCTGCTCGGCGCGCGTGCGCGCCGATCTAAATGAACTGCGTTCGCTGATGCCGGGCCTCGGAGGGCCGGCGGCGGCACCGCTAGCCGATCCGCTGGCCGGGCGTGGCAACCGCTGGCTGTCGGTCGCAGCGGCCGTGGGCGCGGGACTCGTGTTGGCGATCGCACTGATCCCGAGCTTCGCGCCTTGGACCGGAGCGCGCTCGCTCCGTGAGGAGCCCGCCGTGCGAGCCGCGGAGCGCGCCGCGACCGAGCGACGTTCAGCCCCTCCGGTGCCGCTTGCCGTACACGTGGTAGGACGGGCGTTCCGATCCAGCCACCGACTGTGAACCCCGATCGGCCCGCGGCGGCCCCGACTTGCGCCTGACCGCATCAGGCGCGCCTACCGTGGCACGCTCGTTCAGCGCCAGTCGCAGCGCGAGCGTTGGGCAGGAGTCCGCCGCGCGGCGCGCAAGCGCCTCCAGCCGGGGCTCCAGCGGCTCGCGGTCGATCAACGGGTAGCCCCACTCGTCGAGCGTGATCCGTTCGGGCAGCAGTTCCGCGCACAGGCCGTGGGCCTCGCAGCTGATCGGATCGACCTCGATTCGGAAGCTCACCGGACGAGGCTCCGGCGCCGGGGGGCGAGCAGCGTCGGCGGGCCATCGCAGGCATCGCACAGGCCGTGGCGGGCGTGGTCTTCGAACTCTTGCGCGAACACCCTCAACGCGCTCGTGACGAACCTCGCCGCCCCGTCCGGATGGGCACAGGCGCCGCGCCCGGTCGTCAGGGCTGCCCAGCGACGGATGTCGACGATCCCGCCGCTCACGCCGGCGCCGGCGCAGATCTCCGCCAGGGCATCGGCGATCGAGTCCAGTCCGTTGCTGCACGGCCCGCACTGTCCCGCGCTCTCGTCGGCCATCCACGACGAGATCCGCACGACCTCTGCCACCGGGCAGGCGCTCTGCGGCAGGGCCACGACCACCCCGGCGCCGAGGGAGGTCCGCGACGACCTCAGGGCGGACGTTGAGAGACGGACCCCACCGGCCGCAGCGGAGTCGATCCAGCCGCCTGAATAGCCGCCGAGCAGAAATGCGCGCGATGGCTCCGACAATCCCCCAGCGGCATGGACCAGCGAGTTCACCTGTGAGCCGATCGCGATCTCGTACACCCCTGGCGCCTGGACGCCGCCGCCGAGCGTGACCAGCACCGAGCCAGGCTCCTCGGGAGGGCCGAGCCGGCGAAACCACTTGGCTCCATGGCGGGCGATCAGCGCCACGTGCGCAAGCGTCTCCACGTTGGACATCAACGTCGGACGGCGGGAGACCCCTCGCTGCGTGATCCGCGGCGGCTGGCTGGTCGGTAGCCCAGCACCGCCGTTGAGAAGCGAGACGATCGCGGTCTCCTGGCCGCGGACATAGCCACTGGGCACGGCCACCATACGCGTCGCCGGGCCGCGCGAGCGCAGCCCGCGACGCTCGCGCAGAGCGCGCCGCAACGAGTCGTCCGCGTCGTTGAAGCGCTCGTCGAGCGCGATCACGATCTCGCTCGCCCCGACCACCTCGGCGACGCATTCGGCGCCGTCGAGGAGCAGATGCGGCAGCTGCGTCACCAGCATCCGATCCTTGAGCGACATCGGCTCGCCCTCCGTGGCGTTGACGACCACCACGGGCGCGCGACCCCGGGCACGGAGAACCGCCTCCAGCTTCGCCCCCAGCGGAAAGCCACCGCCGCCGCGGCCCCGCAAGCCGCTATTCGCCAGCTCGGCAAGCAGCTGCGCTCCGCGACTTCGCCCACCGGTCACGAGCTCCCCGTGTAGGTCCAGATGCGTGGCGAGCCCCATCGGCTCGGGAGCAACGCCAAGCAGCAGTCGTGGCAGGCTCACGCCCGCCCTCCGCGCGCCTGACTCAGCAGCGTCGCCGGCGTCCCCGAGCGCCGCGCCCAGCCCTTCCCCAGCGGACCTGCCGGAAGCCAGACGGCGAGGCCGATCGAGAACGCGGCGGCAACGCCGAGCGCTCCGATCCTGGCCCTGAGGTGATCGGGCCAGCCGATCATCGCGCGCGCGACGATCGCCGCGAGTGTCGCCGCTATGCAGGCCACGTCGATCGCGAGCATCCAGGTGTGGCGGGCGTCGCTGCCGGTCCCGAAGCCGTGCAGGATCGCCACCGGCCAGGCGGCATAGGCCAGCCAGTGCACGGCGCGCCAGATGTCGCGTCCCAGTCGAGCGCGGAGGAGGCTGGTCGCGCTCACCGCCAACAGCAGGTCGAACGAGACGGCGCCCAGCCCGAGCCACAGCGGCCGGTAACCGGAGCCGAACGGAATCACGGCGGCCACCAGCGAGATCGAGACGAAGCTGTCCAGCACTGAGGTGACGACATGCACGACGACGAACACGACGGCGAGTAGCGATGTAGTCCGATGGATCCCGTCGACCATGAAGCGTGGGACCCCGGGGGCGCGCAGCCGGCCGATCGCAGCGATACCGATCACGACCGCAGCTGTCAACAGCACGAGCGCGACCGCGCCGCTGGCGCGCGTGACGAACCAATAGAGGCTCGGCCCGACCGTCAAGCCGGCCACTCCCCTACGATCCGAACTGCGCCGTCGAGCGCCACGAGCCGCGCCGGCAGGCCCTGTTCCGCGAGCCATCCGGCGGCCGCGGTGCCCAGCACGATCGCGGCTGTCGAAGCGATGTTGGCGTCAGCGCAGCTGGACGCAGCGACCGTGGCCGTCCGCCAGCAGCTTCGCACCGGCTCTCCGGCGGTCGGGTCGAAAATGTGATGCATCGGCTGCCCATGGTGGCTCCAGCGGCGGGTCGTGATACTGGACGTCGCCAGGCCACCGGACCGAATCGAAACGATCTGACCAACCGCGTCAGGCGGGGCCCGATGGTCGTCGGTCGTGAGGATCTGCCAGCCGGTCTCGGGCGGCTCCCCGCGCGTCGCGATGTCTCCCCCGAGCGAGACCAGCACACCCACGTCTCCGGCGAGGTGGCCGGCCTGGGCCGCGCGATCGGCGGCGAGCGCCTTGGCGGTCGCGCCCAGGTCGAGCGTGACTCCGGGCGGGAGACGCACGCTCGGAGGGTCCGCGCCCAGCTCGATCCGCCTCCATGCGGCGACCGGGCGGCGGCGCACGACGATCCTGGCGGGCCGCCGCAGTGCAGGCTCGAGGTCGATTGCACGCAGCTGCGTTCGCACCTGGGGCAACCGCGTCGGCGCCGGGGCGAGCTCGGTCCAGTCGCGGTCATAGCCGGCTGCGATCAGGCTCTGGCCGAGCGTCGGGTCGACCGCGCCACCTGTGATCTGCGCGGCGCGCACGCCGAGCGCGACCGCCTCCAACAGCAGCGGCGAGACCTCGATCCGTCGCCCGGCGCCGGCGTTCACCCGCGACAGCTCGGAGTCGGGCGAGAAGCGGCTGGCGGCGGCGTCGATCGCGTTCAGCTCGCGCTCCACGGCGGCGCGCACGGCCTGGTTGGCGGGCGCTTGGTAGCGAACCACAACCGTGCTCCCGAGCGCCTGCCAGGTCTCGGTCGTCAGCCGCGAACTCGCAGCCTCGGCCGCCGTGGCCATCATCAGGAGCCTCCGGACACAACCGGGGGCGGCGGCGCCTGCACAGGGGCGGGTGCGGGAGCCGGCGTCGTCGTGGCCGGCGCGGGCGCGGGCGGCGTGGCGGTGGCGTTCGTCGCGGCGGGGCCGGGGGCGTTCGTCGTGGTGGGGGCCTGCGCCGGCGGTCGGAGCGGGTGTGCGTGCCGCCGCGCATGGTGGCGCGGGCGGCTTCGCTCGCGACCCCCTGAGCCCGGGGAGGTCGGGGTCACAGCCGCCCGCCCGGCGGCGGGAGCTTGCACGACTCGCCGGTGACCGGGGAACGCCTGCGCCGCGACGTCGGACAGCAGCGCGGTGGCGGCGACCGTCGCCGCGATCAGCCACCGGTTCATCGCACGCAGCCGACGCACGGCGACATCCCGTCTGAGCGACGCGGAGGAGGGCGCACTGCGACTCATGGACCGCATGATCGGGATATTCCGTAAGTCCGCCGTCAGACCTTGATGAGAACTCTCTTTGAGTCACGGACCCGCTCCGGACTTTGAGAACCGCGTTCGTATGATCCGACCGTGCCCAAGATCGTCCTGATCGAGGACGAGCCCGGGATCGTGGACTTCATCGACCGCGGCCTGCACACACGCGGTTTCGAGGTCAGTGCGGCGCTAGACGGCGATCGTGGCCTGGAGCTTGCGCTCGGCGACAACGTCGATCTCATCGTCTTGGACCTGATGCTTCCCGGCCGCGACGGGTTGGCTGTGCTCGCGCAGCTCACCGCCACCCGTCCGGGGCTGCCGGTGATCGTGCTCACCGCCCGCGGCGAGCTTGAAGATCGCGTTGGCGGGCTGGACGCGGGCGCGGTCGACTACCTCGTCAAGCCGTTCGCCCTGGCCGAGCTCGAAGCGCGGATTCGCGCCCAGCTGCGAACCGCGGGCCGGACGACGCCAACCACGCTGCGCCACGGGTCGCTGGCGCTAGACCTGGTTGCCAGGCGCGTGCAGGTGGGCGGCCGGCTTGTCCACCTGACCAACACCGAGTTCGAGCTGCTCGCCTACTTCATGCGCCACCCGGGGCTGCTGCTCAGCCGCCAGCGGCTCCTGTGCTCTGTCTGGGGCTACAACCATGACCCCGCGACCAACATCGTCGACGTCTACGTCGGCTATCTGCGCCGCAAATTGGCCGACACGGGACGCCCGTCGCTGATCCGGACGGTTCGCTCGCGCGGCTACAGGCTGGAGAACGACGGTTGATCTCGCGCATCGGGCTGCGGTGGCGACTCGTCGCCTGGGTCACCGGGGTGCTGATCGCGTCCTACGCGGTGATCTTCGTGGTGGTCTACGAGCAGACCGGCGCCCAGCTGCGAGCCCAGATCGATCACGATGTCGTCGACGACGTCGCGCAGCTGTCCCAGGTCGTGCGGGGACTGCACTCGCGAGACCCGCAGCGACTGGCGATCGAAATCGACGCCTACATGCATGCGCAGCCGTTCACCGCGACGTCGTCGCTGCTGTTCGCGGTGATCCCCGGCCAGACGCCGGTCTCAAACCACCCCGAGTCGAGCGGCGCCGCCGGGCCCGACGCCGACGAGCCCGTCGCGCAACAGCGGACGGAGAACGAGCTGGCAAAGACGGCGCTGAGCGGACCGACGGCGCTCAGCACCCACCGGCTAGCAGACGTCGGCGCCGTCCGCTTCGACGAACGAATAGTCACCGTCGGTGGCCTCTCGATCCGAGTCGGCGCCGGCGAGCCGCTGGCGAGCGTCGCGCGTGCACAGGATGGGATCGCCCGCTCGCTCGTGATCGCCGGCGCGCTGGCGCTGGCGATCGCGCTGCTCGCCTCCTACCTCGCGGGCGCGCGCGTCTCGCTGCCGCTGCGTCGCATGGCGCGGGTCGCCGCACGTGTCGACGACGGGGATCTGCACCCGCGGATGAGGCTTCCGCCGGCGGCCGCGGCCGAGGTCCGGGTGCTGGCCGAGACCTTCAACCACATGCTCGATCGGCTCGCGCTGGCGTTCACCGCGCAACGCGAGTTCATCGCCGACGCCTCACACGAGCTGCGCACGCCGCTGACGGTGATCGGCGGGCAGCTCGAGGTGCTGGCGGCCCAGCAGGACCCCGACCCGGAGGAGATACGCCGCGTGGAGCGGCTCGTCGCCGCCGAGATCGCGCGCACTTCGCGCCTGGTCGACGACATGCTGCTGCTGGCACGCTGCGAGCGCGAGGACTTCCTGCGGCCGGCCGAGGTCGCGCTCGCGCCCTTCGTGCGCGAGATCTGGGACGCAGCCACGCTCGGCGCCAAGCGTCGCTTCGAGCTCTCGCCTCTGCCCGACGCGACACTCACCGCCGATCCCGACCGGCTCGCGCAAGCGCTGCGCAACCTGATCGGCAACGCGGTCGAACACACCGACGCCCCCGCCGGCCTCGTGCGTCTCGACGTTCAGCCGCAGCCAGGCGGGCACGTCCGGTTCGCCGTCACCGACGACGGACCGGGGATCGATGATGCGCAGCTCGATCGGGTGTTTGAGCGCTTTCACCGCACCGACTCGGCCCGCAGCCGCAGGACCGGCGGGGCAGGCCTTGGCCTGTCGATCGTGCGGGCGATCGCCGACGCGCATGGCGGCACCGTCCGCGCCGCCCGGGCGCCGACCGGCGGGGCGCGTTTCGAGCTCGAGCTGCCCGGCCTGCGCCCGCCGGAGGGATCGCTCGAGTCGCCGCGCGCGCCGTACCCCGGTCATGGCCCGCGCGTCACGCGTTCAGGGCAAGTCCGGCCCTCGGAGTCTATGGATGGGCGCTGAGCACGGCCACCCCTGGCACCTGACCGGCGCTCAGCAGCGGCTTCAGCGGCCGTCGCTTCAGGTAGTGGTTCAGGAACGCGATCGTCACCCGCTCGACAACGCCCAGCTGTGGCTGCTGTGAGGAGTACGGCGGCAGATGGGTCGCGCCGGGCAGCGTCAGCAGGAACTTGGGGACCGCTGCCGTGGCGTAAAACGCATCGGTGGCGCTCGGCGGGTTGACCGTATCGGCGCTTCCCTGGGTGGCCAGCAGGGGCGGGCCTCCTGCCTGGATCTGAAACCCTCCGATCCCGGGGATCTCGGCGCCTGAGAGGATGATCGCGGCGCCAACGCGCGCGTCGCGGTAGCGTGGGTCGTAGGCCACGGCGAGCGCGGTGTCGCCCCCGTCGGACTGCCCGGCCACCGCGATCGCGTGCGTTGAGATCAGGCCGCCAAGGGTGCCCGATGTCGCTCTGCTGGCGGCCAGCAGGCGCGAAATCACAAGGCTCATGTCGGCGGGCTGGTTGGGCAGATCGGACTCGTTGGGGCCACCCGGTGCATCGGCGTTACCAAGCGGGAACACGGGCGCGGCGACCACGTAGCCCGCCGCCGCCCAGGCGCGCAGCAGCCGCGCGTACAGGTGCGGGGTGACCGCGAATCCGTGCCCGAAGACGATCAGCGGAAACGGCCCCGCGTCGCGCGCCGGCGCCGCGCCGCGAAGGTCGCCCGAGCGCGTCCGGTCCGACGCGGGATAGCGCACGATGGTCCGCAGCGTTCGCGGAACGGTTTGCCCGTTGGGCAGCTGCACGGAACGTGTGTGGTCCACGATGCGCAGGGTGATCGACCCGGTGGCGAACGGCGGGCCCGTCCGCGATCTCGCGAGCCCCATCGAGGCGTCTCCTGCCGCGAGACGGTCGGGCGCGGCCGCCGCGTTGAGGTGGGGGACCGTCCCGGACGAGCCCGAGCCGCCGGCCGTCACCACGGCAGCAACCGCACCGCCCACGGCAGCCAGGACCGCGACCGCGAGCGTCCGCTGACGCCACAGCGCACGCCGACGCCGCGTTGGATCGCGCGAGGAGTTTGCGCGGGGGTGCGGGCCCTGCGAGCCCGAGCCCGGCCGCATGCGGGACGAATCGCGCGTCATGAGCGCAATCTCACCCGCAGCTTAGATCGCTCACACACAGGGGGCGTCCAATCAGCGGAATGAGCGTCGGAGATTCAGGGCCCGCGGCCGGGCACAAGCGCGGCGCGGCCAGGTCCGACAGCCCGGCTGACCGAAGTCGGCTCCGTCGCCTGAAGCGCCGTTCCAAGAACTGGGACGAGTCCGTGCAGCAGCTCGAGCAGCTCGCGAACAGCCCCGGGTTCCTGCGTCTGCGCGACGAGATCATCTCGCTTGCCCAGCTGCGAGACAGCGACCGTGCACTGGATGTCGGAGCGGGGACCGGGCTGCTGACGCTCGCCGCCGCTCCCCAGGTGCGCCAACTCTGCGCCATCGACAGCTCACCCGCCATGTGCTCCCATCTGAGGTCCAAGCTGCGGAGGCTCGAGTACGGCGACGTCGATGTGATGGTCGCCGACGCCACTGCGCTTCCGCTCCAGGACAGCGGCGTCGACGTCGTGCTGTCCAACTATTGCCTGCACCACCTTCGCGACGCCGGAAAGCATCGGGCGCTGGCCGAGGCGCATCGGGTGCTGGCCCCCGGCGGGCGGATCCTGATCGGCGACATGATGTTCAGGTTGACGCTTGCCAGCGCTCGCGACCGCGCCGTGATCGGCGGCTTCGTCTCGACGATGCTGCGAAGCGGTCCCGCGGGCCTGCGGCGGTTGCTCGCGAACCTCCGCCGGCTGATCATCGGGCGCGGAGAGCACCCCCGAGACGCGGATTGGTGGCGGCGGGCGCTGGAGGACGCAGGGTTCGAGGACATCGCGGTGCGCACGTTCGATCACGAAGGTGGTATCGCGCATGCACGCAGGCCCGGCTGACGCCGAAACGCCATCCGCGCGCCGATCGCCTGGCAACAGATGCACGTCATGGGTCATCCTCGGTCAGACGGTCACGGTCAACGGCGCCGACGCGCCCGCCGCCAGCTCGGCGTCGGCCATGGTCCGCGCAACCAGCTCGTACTCCGCGCGCGGCGCCCGTCGCCCGAGCGACAGCCGGGCCGTAAACGCGCCCCGGCGGACCGTCACTTGACGCGTGAGCGCCAGTCGCCGGTGGCGCCCCGCCAGCCTGTAGGCCGAGATCGTCACCCGCCGCGCGGCGGGCGTGACGCTGCCGGCGACGCGCAGCGGCGAGGCGGACTGCAACGTCAATGTCACGGTCGGGATCAGGCCGACCGTGACCACGTCGGAGACCGCCGCCGGCGGCCCCACGCACAGCGCCCTGACCACCGCCGAGCGGGCCGGCTGCCAGCCCGCGCTCCAGCTGCCGTCAGCCGCGGTCGTGGCGGTGGCGAACGTCGCCACGTGGCCCGCCCCGGCGATCGTCTGGAGCGCGAGCGGCGCTCCAGCCACCGGCGCGCCGGCGAGCGTGGCCAGGCGCCCGCTGAGCAGGACCGGAGTGGTCGGGTGCACCGCGGCCGCGGACGCGGCGAGCGTCAACCGCCGGGCGGTGCGGGACATCGCGCCGACCCGCGGACGTAGGCGCGGGAGCTGCGCGTACAGGTCGTTGCCGGGGCAGTCGGTCATGTCGCCGTCCCGATGCCCGGCGATCCGCGGCAGCCGGACGAGCTGGCCGGCGGAGAACGGCGTGTAGAACCATCCGCCGCGGCTGACCTGGACACGCACCTGCCCACCCGACGGGACCCCGTGGAGCGACAGTTTCCACGCCATCAGGCGCTCCAGCGCATCCATCGTCGCCGCGGACGGCAGCGAGGACATGAACGTGCCGAGCACCGCGATCCCCGTCGAGACGGAGTTGTAGCCACCCGCATGCGCGCCGATCACCGGCTCGTCGATGCCGCCGGCGCGGGCCTCCCAGACGCGCCCGAACG
>JBOGYE010000285.1:0-4012 GCA_050696635.1 Solirubrobacteraceae bacterium
GACCTGCTGTCCGAGTACGAGTTCCCCGGCGACGACATCCCGTTCGTGGTCGGCTCGGCGCTGAAGGCGCTCGAGGGCGACGAGGAGTACTCGCAGAAGATCATCGACCTCGCCGAGGCGCTGGATACCTACATCCCTGAGCCCGTTCGCGATCTGGACCGGCCGTTCCTGATGCCGGTCGAGGACGTGTTCTCGATCACCGGCCGCGGGACCGTCGCTACCGGCCGCATCGAGCAGGGCATCATCAAGACCGGCGAGACGGTCGAGATCGTCGGGATCAAGCCGACCAGCTCGACGGTCGTGACCGGGGTCGAGATGTTCAAGAAGAACCTCGATCAGGGCCAGGCCGGGGACAACGCCGGCTGCCTGCTGCGAGGGATCAAGCGCGAGGAGATCGAACGCGGCCAGGTGCTGTGCAAGCCCGGCTCGATCACTCCGCACACCAAGTTCAAGGCCGAGGTGTACGTCCTCAAGAAGGAGGAGGGCGGGCGGCACACGCCGTTCTTCACCGGCTACCGGCCACAGTTCTACTTCCGCACGACCGACGTCACCGGCGTGGCCAACCTGCCCGAGGGCACGGAGATGGTCATGCCCGGCGACAACGTCCAGATGGAGATCGAGCTGATCCAGCCGATCGCCATGGACCAGGGCCTGCGGTTCGCGATCCGCGAGGGAGGCCGCACGGTCGGCTCGGGGGTCGTCACCGAAGTCATCAAGTAGCTTGCCGGGGCGGCGTGGGCCTGACGGCCCCGCCGCCCTGTTTTTTTGTCGATACGACCTTTCCGGCGCGGGCGGTGCTTCGCGAGCCCGCGCGCGGAGATGAGAGAACAGCTTTCACCAAACCCGTGGCAACAATCGCTCAGAACAAGATCCGGATCCGCCTGAAGTCCTACGACCACACGGCGATCGAAACGGCGGCCAAGGAGATCGTCGAGACGGCGACGCGCACCGGCGCGACCGTCTCGGGCCCCGTGCCGCTGCCGACCGAGAAGAACGTCTACTGCGTGATCCGGTCGCCGTTCAAGGACAAGGACTCGCGCGAGCACTTCGAGATCCGGACCCACAAGCGCCTGATCGACATCCACCAGCCGACGCCCAAGACGGTCGACTCGCTCCAGCGTCTTGATCATCTGCCGGCCGGAGTGGACATCGAGATCAGGCTGGCGTCGTGACGGTGGACCGCTGATGGCCGCGATCCTCGCCACCAAGCTCGGGATGACGCAGCGCTTCCTTGACGACGGCCGCGTCGAGCGCGTGACGGTGCTGCAGGCCGGCCCGTGCCCCGTGACCGCGATCCGGACCAAGGAGCGCGATGGCTACGAGGCCGTGCAGCTGGCGTTCCGCGTGTGCAAGGAGAAGGCGCTGACCCGCGCCGAGCTCGGCCACCTGAAGAAGGCCGACACGTCCGCGCACCGGGATGTGGTGGAGTTCCGGGACGAGGCCGGGGAGCTGCTGGTCGGCGAGACGGTGACCGTCGAGGCGTTCGAGGTCGGCCAGCGCGTCAAGGTGTCCGGCAAGTCCAAGGGCAAGGGTTTCGCCGGCACGATCAAGCGCCACAACTTCAAGAGCGGACCCAAGTCACACGGCTCCCACAACGTCCGTGCTCCCGGTTCGATCGGGGCCTCGGCGACGCCCTCGCGCGTCTTCAAGGGGATCCGCGGGCCCGGCCGGATGGGCGGCGGGCGCGTGACCCAGCGCGGGCTGACCGTGGTCGAGATCCTGCCCACGCGCGACCTGCTGCTGGTCCGCGGCGCGGTCCCCGGTCCGCGCGGCGCCACGGTGGAGGTGCGCTCAGATGGCCGCTGACAGCGCCCCCAAGCTCGATGGCGGGACGACGAAGCTAGACGCGGGCGCGTTCGGCGCACGCTTCAACATGCCGCTGGTCCACGAGGCCGTGCGCGCCGAACTGAACGCGCGCCGCCAGGGGACGCACTCCTCCAAGACCCGCGGCGAGGTCTCCGGCGGTGGCGCCAAGCCGTGGCGTCAGAAGGGCTCCGGCCGAGCGCGAGCCGGCTCGAGCCGCTCGCCGGTGTGGACCGGCGGCGGCGCCGCCTTCGGCCCGACCCCACGCCACTACACGGTCAAGGTCAACCGCAAGGCGCGCCGCGCCGCGCTGCGCAGCGCGCTGTCGGTGCACGCCGATCGCGGCTCGGTGGCGGTGTTCGACGCGCGCGCGTTTGACGCACCGTCGACCAAGCGGGCGCTGGGACTGCTGGACGAGTGGCTGTCGACCGAGCAGAGCGGCACCACGCTGGTGGTACTCGATGAAGCCGAGGCGAACGCCGGGCTGTCGTTTCGCAACCTGGCCAAGGTCGCGGCGATGCCGGTTGACGATGCGGGCGTGGCCGACGTGATCGGCGCCGCGATGCTGCTCGTGTCCGAGGCCGCGATGCCCGCGCTGGTCGCGCGGGCGACGGCGAGCGGACGTGGTGACGGCCGGTCCGCGGTGAAGGACGCCTGATGGATCCCAGCCAGGTGATCATCCGCCCGGTCGTGTCCGAGAAGTCGTTTGTGCTGGCCGAGGCCGGCAAGTACACGTTCCGCGTCAACGACCGCGCGCACAAGACCCAGATCCGTCAGGCGGTCGAGCGACTGTTCGATGTCAAGGTGGTCGAGGTCCGGACCGTTTCGGTCAAGTCCAAGCCCAAGCGGCGCGGCGGGATCTCGGGCCGCACCCGCAAGTGGAAGAAGGCGATCGTGCAGGTCCGCCCGGGCGACACGATCCCGATCTTCCAGAGCTTCGAGAGCACTGAGTGAGCCTGAGCGATGCCGATTCGTAAGCCCAAGCCCACCTCGCCCGGACTCCGGTTCGTCTCCTATCCGGATTTCGCCGAGATCACCCGATCGACGCCCGAGAAGTCGCTCACCGAGGGGCTGAAGAAGTCCGGCGGCCGCAACGCGCATGGTCGCAAGACCGCCCGTCACCGCGGCGGCGGCGCCAAGCGTCTGTACCGCAAGATCGACTTCAAGCGACGCAAGGATGGGATCCCGGCGCGCGTCGCCGAGATCGAGTACGACCCCAACCGCTCCGCCTACATCGCGCTGCTGCACTACGCCGACGGCGAGAAGCGCTACATCCTGGCACCCGCGCGGCTGACCGTCGGGGCGACCGTGCAGTCGGGCCCGGGCGCCGACATCCGGGTCGGCAACGCGCTGGCGCTGGGCGGCGTCCCGCCGGGCACGATCGTCCACAACGTCGAGCTGATGCCCGGCCGCGGCGGGCAGATGGCGCGTTCGGCGGGCGCGGGCGTGCAGCTGCTGGCCAAGGACGGGGACTACGTGACGCTGCGCCTGCCGTCAGGCGAGATGCGGATGGTCCGTGCCGAGTGCCGCGCGACGATCGGCACGATCGGCAACTCCGATCACCAGAACGTCAAGATCGGCAAGGCGGGCCGCAAGCGCCACATGGGTGTGCGCCCGCAGACCCGCGGAACCGCGATGAACCCGGTGGACCACCCGCACGGCGGTGGCGAGGGCTCGACGACGCCCGGCCGCCATCCTGTGACCCCGTGGGGCGTGCCCACCCTGGGCTACCGCACCCGCAAGAAGGGCAAGAAATCCGATCGCTACATCGTGCGCGGCCGCAGAAGGGGTAAGAAGCGATGAGTCGTTCCAGCAAGAAGGGGCCGTTCGTCGAGGAGCGGCTGATGGGCCGCGTCGAGGCGATGAACAGCTCGGGCTAGAAGCGCATGATCCGCACCTGGTCACGCACCTCGACGATCTTCCCCGAGATGGTCGGGCACACGATCGCCGTCCACGACGGGCGCAAGCACGTGCCCGTGTTCATCTCCGAGTCGATGGTCGGGCACAAGCTCGGGGAGTTCGCGCCGACGCGGCTGTATCGCGGGCATGCGGGGACTGGTAAGAGGCGATGAGCGACAAGCCCGAAGAGCCGGACGAGACGACCTCGGCCGAGGCCCCCGCGGCCTCCGACGAGACGCCGTCCAGCACCGACAGTTCGCAAGGGTCGGAGGAGTCATCCTCGGATGACGCCGCGCGCTCAGCTGAGCCC
>JBOGYE010000286.1:0-6807 GCA_050696635.1 Solirubrobacteraceae bacterium
CCACGGACCCGGTTGCCGGCGCCCTCCGGCCACGGCAGCTCCGCCTGGGCGCGCGCGATCGCGTCCAGCGCGGCCACGATCTCGGCCCCCGCGGGCGCCGTCGCACCGGCGGGGCGGTCGACGTGCAGCAGGACGTGCTCGCCGGTCGCGACCTGCGCCGATCCGTCGGGGCGCAGCAGTTCGTGGAACAGGTGCAGGCGCTTGTGGTCGTGACCGAGCAGCCGGGTGGCGACCGCCAGGCGGTCGCCCGCGTGGGCCTCGCCGAGGTGTCGGATGTGCGTCTCGACCGTGTAGTAGGACCGACCCGAATCGATGTAGGAGCCAACGATCCCGATCTCGCGCAGGAACGCGTCGGTGGCGTCGGCCAGGACCTGCAAGTAGCGCCCCTCGGTCATGTGGCCGTTGTAGTCGATCCACTCGGGGGCGACCAGCACCTCGTGCAGTACCAGCCGTCCGTCATCGAAACTCCGGCGAGCCGCGGCGGCGCCGGCTCGCTCGTACAGCTCTCGCTCGGCCAGCGCCACCACCTCGCCGGCGCCCCAGCCGGCGCCGGCCAGCCCGCGCAGGACTGCCACCAGGCAGTCGTCGCGAATCCGCTCGAGCTCCGAGATCGAACGCCCGCCGGCCTGCGCGTCGGACTGCGAGACCAGCCGGTCCAGGAGTCCCGAGTCCAGCTCCGGCACGTCGGTGAGATGCGTCCACGGCAGCTTCAGCGTCGGTCCGAACTGAGCCATGAAATGGCGCATCCCGGCCTCGCCGCCGGCCAGCCGGTAGGTCAGGAACGTCCCCATCGCCGACCACCGCAGCCCGGCGCCGAAGCGGATCGCGTCATCTATCTCCTCCATCGTGGCGACGTCGTCGGCCACCAGCCACAGTGCCTCGCGCCACAGCGCCTCGAGCAGCCGGTCGGCGATGAAGCCGTCGATCTCCTGGCGCACGATCAGCGGATGCATCGCCACCGCGCGGTAGCACGCGGCGGCCCGTGCCACCGTCTCGGGCACGGTTCGCTCGCCGCCGCACAGCTCCACCAGCGGCAGCAGATAGACGGGGTTGAACGGATGGGCGACCAGGAACCGCTCGGGTCCGCGGATCTCGGCCGCCAGCCGCGTCGGCAGCAGCCCCGAAGTGGAGGTGGCGATGATCGCGTCCTCCGGCGCCGCCGCGCTCGCCTCGGCCAGCAGCTCGCGCTTGAGCTGCTCGCGCTCTGGGGCGCTCTCCTGAACCAGGTCGGCGCCGGAGACGGCGTCGAGCACCGTGTCGACCAGCGTCAGCGTCCCCTCCTGCGGCAACGACGCGAGCGTCAGCCGCCGCCAGGCGCGGCGGGCGCGCGCCAGCGTCGCAAGCACCGCCTCGGCGGCCGCGGGGGACGGGTCGAACAGGCGCACATCGCAGCCGGCGAGCACGAACCGCGCCGCCCACCCGCCCCCGATCACCCCGGCGCCGAGCAGCCCGACCCGCCGCGGCGCGGCCCCGGCGGCTGCGTCAGGCGGAACCACGCAGCCCCAGCCTCTCGCGGACCTCGCCGGGTGACAGGACCCGGACGTTCATCGCCTCCAGGATCGTGACGGCGCGGCGCACCAGCCCCTCGTTGGTCGCCTTCTCGCCCGGCCCCAGGTAGAGGTTGTCCTCCAGGCCGACGCGTACGTTGCCACCCGCCAGCACCGCCATCGCCACATACGGAAGCTGCATGCGGCCGATGCTGAAGGCCGAGAAGATCGCGCCGGGAGGCAGCGAGGCAGCCAGCGTCAGCAGCATCTGCGGGTCGTCGGGGGCGCCGTAGCGGATCCCCATGCACAGCTGGATCAGCGCCGGCTCGTCGATCAGCCCGTCGGCGATCAGGTCCTTGACCATCACCAGCTGGCCGGTGTCGAACACCTCGAGCTCCGGCCGGACGCCGAGGCGCTGGACCTCGGCCGCCATCGCGCGCAGCATGGCCGGCGTGTTGGTCATCACGTAGTCGCCGCCGGCGGCGAAGTTCATCGTCCCGCAGTCAAGCGTGCAGATCTCGGGCGAAAGCTCGGCAACGTGGGCCAGGCGCTCGCGCGCGCCGGCCATGTCGCTCTGCTCGGAGTCGATCGGCAGCGGTCGCTCGGTCCCGCCGAGCACCAGGTCGCCCCCCATCCCCGCGGTCAGGTTCAGCACCGGCTCGGCGTCGTCGGCTGCGCGGATGCGCTGCACCACCTGGCGGTACAGCGCCACATCGCGCGAGCCGGCGCCGGTCTTCGGGTCGCGGACGTGGATGTGGACGACCGCGGCGCCGGCGCGGGCGGCCTCGATCGCTGAGTCGGCGATCTGTTCGGGTGTGACCGGCACCCTGTCCGAGCGCGCGGTCGTGTCGCCCGCTCCGGTGATGGCGCAGGTGATGAACGCCTCGGTGTTCATCGCGCCAGCGCGGCCTCGACGGTCGGCGTGTTGGCCAGCAGCCTGCCTGTGTACTCGGCCTGCGGGGCGGTGAACACCTGGATCGTCGGGCCGGACTCCACGATCCGGCCCTCTGTCATCACCACGACCCGGTCCGCGATCGTGCGGATCAGCGCCAGGTTGTGGGTGATGAACAGCATGCTCAGCCCGGTCTGCGCGCGCAGTTCGCGCAGCAGCTCGACGATCGCCGCCTGGACCGACACGTCGAGTGCCGAGGTGATCTCGTCGCAGACCAGTAGCGATGGCTCGGCGGCCAGCGCTCGGGCCACGGCCACGCGCTGGCGCTCACCCCCCGACAGCTGATCCGGGTAGCGGCTCGCGGCCGCTCCCGACAGCGCCACGCGCTCCAGGCAGTCGGCGACCAGACGTCCGACGTCTCGGCGCGAGCGCCCCCTGCCGTCCCCGAACAGCGCCAGCTGGCGAGCGATCGTCTGACCGACCGTGCGCCGCGGGTTCAACGACGCGTAGGGGTTCTGGAACACGTACTGGACCTGCTTGCGCGCCTGCGAGCTGCGCCGGCGCGCGCTCTCGGGCAGCCGCGCGCCGTCGAGCGTGATGTTCCCCGTGAAGTTGGAGTGCAGGCCGGCGATGCAGCGCGCCAGCGTGGTCTTGCCGCTGCCCGACTCACCGACCAGCGCCACGCACTCGTTGCGCGCAACGGTCAGCTCGACGTCGTGCAGGACGTGGTTGCGCCCGTGCTTGGCATCGACATGCTCGACGGCGATCACCACCTCGCCTGCCTGCGCCGGTGTGGGCGCCTCGCCGGTCGTCGGCAGCGCCGCGGCGGACTCTCCCGCGCGGAAGCAGTGGACGATGTGGTCCGATCCGAGCTCGGTCGCCTCCGGGGCCTCCTGGTGGCAGCGGTCGATCGCCAGATCGCAGCGCGGCGCGAAGAAGCAGCCGCCGGGGCGGTTGCCCGGCAGCGGCGCGCGGCCGGGGATTCCGACGACCGCGCGCCGGCCCTCAAGATCGGGGACAGCGCGCAGCAGCTTGCGCGTATAAGGGTGGCGCGGCGCCGAGAAGATCGCATCGCGCGGGCCGCGCTCGATGATTCGACCGGCATACATCACCGCGACGTCGTCGGCAAGCTCGGCCACGACGGCCAGGTCGTGGCTGACGTACACGGCAGCTACCTGGTGCGAGCGACACAGCTCGCGGACGGTCTGGAGCACCCGCGCCTGGGTGGTGACGTCAAGCCCCGTGGTCGGCTCGTCGCACACGATCACGTGCGGACGGCAGGCGAACGCCATCGCGATCGCCACGCGCTGCTGCTGACCGCCCGATAGCTGGTGCGAGTAGCGGCGCAGGAACTCGTCATCGGATGGCAGCGCAACCTCCTCGAGCGTCTCGCGCACTCGCGCCGCGCGGTCGCTTGCGCTCGAGTGCGACGCGTGCGCCTCGAGCATCTCCGACAGCTGACGGCCGATCCGCAGCGCGGGGTTCAGCGCCGTTCCGGGATCCTGGGGGATGTAGGCGACGGTGCCGCCGCGCAGCCGGCGCAGTTCGCGCTCGGCCATCGCAGCCAGCGGCCGCTCGTCGATCAGGATCTCGCCGCCGGTCACCTTCCCGCCCGGGCGGCAGTAGCCCATCAACGCCATCCCGACCGTCGTCTTGCCGCTTCCCGACTCGCCCACCAGCCCGAGCACCTCGCCGGCGCGAACCGACAGCTCGATCTGATCGACGATGTCGTGGCCGCTGGCGGTCAGATCGATTCGCAGCCGGTGCACGCGGACCGCGCGCGCGCCGTCGCCGTCGCTGGCGCCCTCCGCCGAAACGGTCATCTCATCCTCCACGGTCGATCCCGATCGCCGCCCGGGCGAACCCGTCGGTCAACAGGTTGGTGCCGATCGTCAGCAGCGCGATTGCCAGCACCGGCAGCAGCACCCCCCACGGCTGAACGGTCACCGACAGCCGGTTCTCGTTGATCATCACGCCCCAGTCGGAGATCGGGGGCTGCAGGCCGTCGCCGATGAAGTTCAGCCCCGCGATCAGGCCGATCGAGTACGTCAGCCGCAGTCCGGCCTCGACCAGCAGCGGGCTGGTCACGTTGGGCAACAGCTCGCCGAAGATCACCCGCCGGCGCGGCTCGCCGACCGCCTCGGCGGCCTTGATGAAGTCTCGCTCGACCACCTGCTGCGCCGCGCCTCTGATCACGCGCGCGGTGCGCGGGGCGTGCGAGATGCCGACGATGACGATGATCAGCAGCACGCTCGGGCCCAGCGCGGCGACCACCAGCAGCGCCAGCACGATCGCCGGGAATGCCATGAACACGTCCGCGATCCGCATGATCAGCTCGTCCGCTGCCCCGCTCAGGTAGGCGGCCGTCAGGCCCAGCACGACGCCCAGGCCGACGCCGATCAGGGTCGCCGCGACCGACATCCCCAGCACCGTCCGCCCGCCGTATAGAAAGCGCGTCCACACGTCGCGCCCCAGCGCGTCTGACCCGAACAGCAGTCCGTTCTGGCCGGCCGGGCTGTTGGGCGATGACACGAACTGATCGGGGGAGTGGGGAGCGATCAGCGGACCCGCGATCGCGATCAGCACCATCAGCACGAACACCGCCAGGCCGATCCGCGCACGCCACTGGCGCATCGTCAGCGACACCAGCAGCATCCACTGGCGGTTGCGCACGGTCGGCGCGGGGCCGACCGAGACCTCGGCGTCCAGCACCGGCGTGCTCATCGTCCCGCCGTCCGCAGCCGCGGGGTCACGACGATCGTCAACAGATCGGCGATCAGGTTCACGACCACGTACACGGCCGCCATGATCAGCGCCAGCGCCTGCACCACGGGCACGTCCCGGTTGCCGACCGCGTCGGCCAGCGCCGAGCCGATCCCCGGGTAGGAGAACACGTACTCGACCACCACGATCCCGCCCGCGAGATAGGCAAGCTGCAGTGCCGACACCTGGATCGCGGGCACGATCGCGTTGGGGACCGCGTGGCGCCAGATCACCGTCCGATCGGGTAGCCCCTTCAGCCGCGCCATCGTCACGTAGTCGGACTCCAGCACCTCGACCATCGAGGCGCGCATGATCCGGCTGATATACGGCGTCACCGCGATGATCAGCGTCACGGCGGGCAGGATCACGGTGTTGAACTGGTCCCACGCGTGTTCGCCCGGCGGGACGATCGATACCGCCGGGAACACGTGCGACAGGTTCGTGGCCAGCAGCAGCGCCAGCCCGATCCCGATCACGAACTCCGGCAGCGCCGCGAGCGTCAGCGTGGTCAGCGACAACACGTGATCCGCCGGCCGGTCGCGGCGGACCGCCATCCACACGCCGAGCAGGATCGACAGCGGGATCGCGACGATCGCCGAGATCGCCACCAGGAACGCCGAGTTGGCGATCCGGCCGCCGATGTACTGCGTCACCGGCTGTTGGGTGGCGGCCGAGATCCCCAGGTTCCCGGTCAACACGCCGCCCAGCCAGTGCGTGTACTGCGTCACCGCCGGCTCGTTCAGGTGCAGCTGCCGGGTCAGCGCCGCCAGCCGGGCCGGGGTGGCGCTGCGCCCCAGGATCGCGACCGCCGCGTTCCCGGGCAGCGCCTGGGTGGCCGCGAACACGACGATCGAGACCAGGAACAACGTCAGCAGACCGAGCAGCGTCCGTCTGACCAGGAAGCGGCTCATGGTGGCGCCTGCGCCCGGCCTTGCCTACGCGAGGTAGCCCACGTTCTTGAACCAGTAGTTGCCCAGCGGGAAGCCTGACTTCGCCTCCACGAAGCCGCCCAGCTTGGTGCTGTAGGCGTCGATCTGGTTGGAGAAGTACGGGATGATGTAGCCCCCGGCGTTGTACTGGAGCGTGTAGGCCTGGCGCAGGACCGCGTCGCGCTGGCTCTGATCGAGCGTCCCGCGCGCCTGCTGGATCAGCTTCAAATACTGAGCCGCGTCGTCGGTCCCGCTGAAGGCCCAGTGGCACTCGTTGAACGGGGAGTTGGGCAGGCTCCCCTGGGCGACCTGGGGCAGGTACTCGCGCGTGGCCCAGAAGTCCTGCGCGAAGGTCCACTTCAGGTAGTTGGGCCCGTAGAAGGTGCCGGTGTCGATCTTGTCGAGATTGACCGTCACGCCCGCGCCGGTCGCCTGCTGGGCGAACACCTCGGCCGCCTGGACGACGCCCTGGAACACGGGCGAGGTCGTCAGCGTCACCGTCAGCCCCGAGTGCCCGGCCTGCTTGAGCAGCGACTTGGCCTGCTCCAGGTCTTGGACCCGCTGGGGCAGGGAGGAGTCGTAGGCGGGGTCGAACGGCGAGTACATGTCGTTCGCGATCCGCCCCTGGCCTGACAGCACCTGCTCGACCATCTGCGGGCGGTTGGCGATCAGGCGGAACGCCTGGCGAACGCGCACGTCCGAGAACGGCGCCTGGTCGACGCGCATCGTGAACGGC
>JBOGYE010000287.1:0-2986 GCA_050696635.1 Solirubrobacteraceae bacterium
GAAATGGTCACCGAAAATCTGCCGCCCGCGCCGCCCGCGCCGGCGCCGCCGCCCGCGTAGGCGGGCATCAGCCCCATCAACCCGTGCGCGCCGGGCGGAGCGCTGACGGAGCGCAGCGGGTTGGACGCCTCCCCCCGGGCGCGGGCCGCCAGCACCTCGCTCATAGCCGCTTCGCAGGCGTCCGGCGACAGCGCCGCGCGCACATCGGCGTTGGACAGGATCAGCGCCCTCATGGGGAAAACAACTCGCTCAGAAGCTCGCGCTCGGCGGCTCCCATTGGCTGCTCCAGTGCCTCGCGCACGGGCGCGAGGTGCTCCGGCGTGCTCGGCCCGACGACGACCTGCGCGATCCGCTCGTCGGCCAGTAGCCATGCGAGTGCGGTCGCCGCGATCGAGCAGCCGCGCGCCTGCGCCAGCCGCTCGAGCTCTTCCAGCGCGTCGAAGGTCGCGTCGGTCGCCAGCGCCAGGTAGGGCTCGGGGCGCTGCATCATCCGCGAGCCGCTCGGGTACGGCGCTGCGCGGCGGTACTTGCCGGTCAGCCAGCCGCCGGCGAGCGGGCTGAACGCGATGTAGCCAACGGCTCGCTGAGCGCACAGCGGCAGCAGCTCCGCCTCGTCGCGGCGCTCCAGCAGCGAGCAGCCGTTCTGCACCGCGACCGGCGGCGTCGCGCAGTCAAGCGCACGCTCGAGCGCGGACGGGTCGAAGTTGCTGACTCCGAAGGCGCCGAGCTGCCCCTCCGCGCGCAGCTCGCTGAACACCGCCAGGGTGTCCTCGATCGCGACCGCCGGGTCAGGCTCGTGGGCGAGGTAGCACTCCACCTGCTCGACGCCGAGCCGCTTCAGGCTGTCGGCGATCGCCCTCCGTACGCGCGGCGGCGCCAGACCGCTGTCGCCTCCCTCCGACACCGGATTGAACGTCTTGGTGGTCAGCGTCGGTCGCACCCCGCGGGCGCGGATCCAGGCACCGATCGCGCGCTCGCTGCGACCGCCGCCGTAGGCGTCGGCGGTGTCGAAGTGGGTGATCCCGAGCTCCCAGGCAGCATCCATCAGTGTCGCCGCCTGATCGTCCGACAGGCCCTGGCCGAAGAACGCGGGCGCCGAGCCGACGCCCCCGAAGCCGCCGCAGCCGAGCGCGATACGCGGCAGCGTGAGGCCGTCCAGCACGCGTGTATCGATCTGCACAGGGCCGGTCACCGCGCGCATATTTGAGCACGCGGGCGCCGCCGGCGCACGCTGCTGTCGGTGAGCATGCGGGCGCCGCCGGCGCAGCGGTGGTCGGCCGGGTCGTGCTCCGGCGCTGTCAGTCGACGACGGTCTCGTCGGTGTCGATCGACTCGAGCGTCGAGATCTCGGCGCGGCGATGCTCCCAATGCGGCGGGATGCACATGTGCGTGCCCAGCTCGTCGGCGGACTCATCGATCAGGAAGCCCTGCGGGGTGCCGTACGCGAGCTCCACCAGCAGTCCGCTCGGGCTGCGGCAGTACATCGAAAAGAAGTAGCCGCGGTCCTTGGCCTCCGACACGTCGGTGAAGCCCAGCCCGACGATCCAGTCCTTCACCACTTGCTGGTTCTCCGCGGTGGCCACGTCGAACGCGTGGTGGTGGATCGTGCCCTCGCCGAAGTTCCACGTGCCCGGACGCAGGTTCGGCTCCTCGACCAGCTCCAGGATCCGCCCGAAGCCCTCGGCGTCGCCGATCCGGTACTGGTGGTTGGCCCCCTCGTCGCCGAGTGGCTCTCCGTTCATGCCCTCGCGGATGAAGAAGTCCATCGGCTCCTGGTCGATCACCGAGGTGGTCGTCCCGAAGGCGCCGCGGATCCCGTGCTCGGGCGCAACGGGGCCGTCGTGCGGCGCGCGCGCGTCAGGCCCGGGGTCGGCGACCAGCGCGTACTCGATCCCGCACGGGTGATGGAACAGCAGCCGCTCGGTCCCGAAGCGCTCGATCCGCTCGTGCTCGACGCCGCGAGCGGTGAAGCGATCCGACCACCAGCCGAGCGAGTCGACTCCAATCGACAGGTTCAGCGACTTGGCCTGGTTGGTGCCGCGGCGGCCCATCCAGCCCGCCTGCCGGTAGGGGAAGGCCGTCAGCAGCGTGCTCGGGTCACCGCCGCCGTTGCCGTAGTAGAGGTGGTAGATCGGGATCTCGCCGTCGAACAGGACCGTCTTCTTGACGCTTCGCAGACCGAGCAGGCGGACGTGGAAGTCATAGTCCTCCTGTGCTGTACCGACGCAGAACGTGAGATGGTGGGTACCGCGGATGAAGCCTGGGTTCGGCATGGCCCTCTCCTCGCTGTGACGCTCGCCGGCTCGATCGTACTTGCGCGCGCAATCGACCTGCGCTGGTGGTCAATCAAGTCTGCATCGAGCGGCCGATCAGAGCCCGCAGACCGTCCACGGCTCGCTCGCCGATCTCGTGCACCCGGTCCTCGTATCGCTCGAGCGTGACCCGCGCGCCAGCCGCCGCAAACGCCGCGGCGCTCGCCCGCACGTCCTCGAACGCCACCCACTCGTCATGCAGGCTGGATCCGAACAGCATCGGCAGCCCGGTCACGGCCGGGCTCGGCGTTACCCGCTGGCCGGCGCTGCCGAGCAGCGATCCCGTCAGCACGGCCGCGCCCGCCCAGCGAGCCGGACGCCGCGCGACCAGCTCGGCGATCACGCAGGCGCCCTGCGAGAAGCCGCCAACCAGGATGCGCTCGTCCGGCACCCCTGCTCGCCGGGCATCCGTCAGCGCCTGCTCGCACGCCGCGAGCGCACCTTCCAGATGGGTCTCGTGGGCCTCTGGCGGATCGAAGTAACGGCCCGGGTACCAGCTGCGGTCGGGCGAGACCGGCAGCAGGTAGGCGACACCGGCAAGCGCCAGCCGCGCGGCGAGGTCGAGCATCACCCGTTCGTCCTGGTCGCGGCCGTGAACGAGCACGACGACTGCGCGCGCCCGCTCGAGCGCGACACCTGCGAGCACGGGCCCGCTCACCGGGGCGCCTCCGAGC
>JBOGYE010000288.1:0-29568 GCA_050696635.1 Solirubrobacteraceae bacterium
TCGAGGACACCGCACACAAGCTGTCGCGCTCCGATGTCGAGGCGGCCGTGGACGCGATCGTCTCGGCGGAGAAGGTGCTGATAGCGGGGACCGACCAGATGGCGTTCTTCGCCAGCTACCTGCGCCATCTGCTGATGCTGCTGGATCTACGCGCCGAGATCGTCGCCAGCCCCTCCCAGGAGGCGCTCGGTCGCCTGAGCCGGATCGACGCCTCGACGCTGGTCGTGGGGCTGTCGGCCGGCCGTCCGCATCCGCTGATCACGCGCACCATGAAACTCGCGCGCCATCGCAAGGCGGCGACGCTCGCGATCACCGATGCGACCCTGTCCGAGGTCGCCCGCCTGGCGCGGATCAGGCTGTACTACTCGTCCAACTCGCCGGCGTTCGTGCGCTCGCACACGGCGCTGCTGTCGCTGATCCAGGCGCTCGCCTACGGCGTCTACTCGCGCGACGCCCAGCAGTACGACGTACGGATCAAGGCCTTCCGGCTCAAGTAAGGCCCTTGGGGGTCCCGTCGGCTCAGCGCCGACCGACGAGCAACGACTGGACGGCGCGACCGATCCGGCCGCGCTCGTCCCACAGGACGCTCTCGGCGAGCGCGGCACTGCCGCGCTGGACCCGCGAGCTCGCTTGAAGCGCGACCCACTGGCCGATCGGCTCGCGCTCGAAATGAACCGTCAGGTCGGGGTTGATGAACATGTGCTCGCCCCAGCTGAGCGCCGAGGCGATCCCGTTGCCGAAGTCGGCCGCGGCGGCGACGCGCTGCAGTGGCGTCAACTGCGCTCCGGCGATCAGCGGTTGGCGCAGGCGAAACCAGGCGGTCGCCGGTCCAATCTCCTCAAAGTCGCCTTCGACGAACAGGATCTCCATCGCGTCGGCAGCGAACGTCGGCCCGCTCGACGGAGGGCGCCAATCGCTCGCTCGGCCGGCTGCCGGGCCCGGGAACGGCGGCGCCTCGCAGTCCGCCGGGCCGTCCAGCTCGGCTGGCGCCAGCAGCAGCGCCCGCCCGCGGCACACCTCCACGTCGTCGGAGTCACGTAGGAAGGCGTCCAGCAGAGTCACCCGGCGGCCGGGTCGCACCACCTGCACCGACACCATCAGCCCGTGCATCGGCACCGGGCGGACGAGCTCGCAGGTCAGGCGTGCCAGACGCAGGCCCGCGGCGACGGGCGCGCGCTCGAGCGCGTCCACGATCAGCGCCGCGGCCGCGCCTCCGTGCAGCGCGCCGGGTGCCCAGGGACCGAGCGCCAGCGCGGTGGCGTTGAAGCGGTCACCATCGTGGACAAACACCGACTCCAGAGTCATCGGCCGACAAGCTAGTGCACGTGTCCGGAAGTTCTGCGTGGAGTCGGCGAGTGGCTGGGCGTGGCTGGCGTGAGGCGATGAGCTGAGACGTACTGGTGCTACGGCGGGCTCATCGCCTCACGTCAGACGCGTTCAGACGCACGTCGGAACGCGCAGAACTTGCGGACGCGTGTACCAGCGCCCGGCTACACTGGCCCCGATGGAGCACAACGGCGACCTGCGACGCGACGAGGCGACCTTCACGGTCAAGTCCGGCCTGGCCGAGATGCTGAAGGGCGGCGTGATCATGGACGTCGTCACCCCCGAGCAGGCGAAGATCGCCGAGGACGCCGGCGCCGCCGCGGTGATGGCGCTCGAGCGAGTCCCGGCCGACATCCGCCGCGACGGTGGCGTGGCCCGGATGTCCGACCCCGAGATGATCAAGGGCATCCAGGAGGCGGTCACGATCCCGGTGATGGCCAAGGCTCGGATCGGACATTTCGCCGAGGCCCAGGTGCTGGAGGCGCTCGAGGTCGACTACATCGACGAGTCCGAAGTCCTGACGCCCGCCGACGAGGCAAACCACATCGACAAGTGGGGCTTCAGGGTGCCGTTCGTCTGCGGCGCCACCAACCTCGGCGAGGCGTTGCGGCGGATCGGCGAGGGGGCGGCGATGATCCGCTCAAAGGGCGAGGCGGGCACCGGCGACATCGTCGAGGCCGTCCGCCACCTGCGCCAGATCCGACGCGAGATCCTGCGCCTGACGGTGCTCGACCCCGAGGAGCTGCCGACCGCCGCCAAGGAGCTCGCCGCGCCACTGCCGCTGGTCCGCCAGGTGGCGGCCGACGGGAGGCTGCCGGTGGTGATGTTCTGCGCCGGTGGGATCGCGACGCCCGCCGACGCGTCGCTGGTGATGCAGCTCGGCGCCGAGGGCGTGTTCGTGGGCTCGGGGATCTTCAAGTCCGCAGAGCCCGAGCGGCGCGCCCGCGCGGTCGTCGAGGCAACGACGCACTTCCGCGACGCCTCCAGGGTGGCCGCAGCGTCGACCGGGCTCGGGCAGCCGATGGTCAGCATCGAGACCTCAAAGCTCGATTCCGAGCAGCTGCTGGCGCCGCGCGGCTGGTAGCCGTGCCGACGGTCGGCGTGCTCGCCCTCCAGGGCGATTTCGAGGCGCACGTCCGGGTGATCGCCTCGATCGCCGCGCGCCCGCGCGAGGTCCGGGTGCCGGCTGACCTCGACGGCCTCGACGCGCTCGTGATCCCAGGCGGCGAGTCGACCGTGATGACGCTCGGGATCGAGCGCGAGGGCCTGGGGGAGCCGCTGCGCGAGCTGGTGGCGGCCGGCATACCGGTGCTCGGGACCTGCGCCGGGATGATCATGCTCGATCGCGACCATCTAGGCGTCCTGGACATCGTCGCGCGGCGCAACGCGTTCGGCCGTCAGCTGCGCTCCTTCGAGGCCGATCTGGAGCTTGACGGCGTCGCCGGCGGGCCCTTGCATGCGATCTTCATCCGCGCCCCGTGGGTGGGGGAGGTCGGCCCCGAGGTGCATGTGCTGGCGTCGGTGGACGGCCACCCCGTGGCGGTCCGTCAGAGGGCCGTGACCGCCGTCTCCTTTCACCCCGAGCTGTCCGGCGAGCATCGCCTGCATGAGGCGCTGCTGAAGCGCAGCCCCGCTCGCGCGTAGCGAAGCTCAGACGTTCGCGTGCCGGCTCAGACCTCCAGCCCGTGGCGCATCGTGTTTTCGCACACGGCGCGCTGGGCCACGAACTGGAGCAGGTAGTCCGGCCCACCGGCCTTCAGGCCGGTGCCCGACAGGCGGTTGCCTCCGAACGGCTGGCGCCCCACCATCGCCCCGGTGATCGGGCGGTTGACGTACAGGTTGCCGACCGGCGATCGCTCCCGCACCCGGCGCACGATTGCAGGATCGCGCGTGAACAGCCCGCCGGTGAGCGCGTAGGCGAGACCGTCGACGATCTCGCAGGCGGCGTCCGTGTCGCGAACTCGCTGCACCGCCAGCAGCGGGCCGAAGATCTCCTGCTCGAGCACCTCCGAGCCGGGCTCGAGCTCGGCGGCGACGGTCGCGGGACAGAACCAGCCCGGGCCGTCCGGCGCCTGGGCCTGCGCGACGATCCGTCCGTCGGCGGCCGCGCGCTCGCAGAAGGCCGCCACCCGGTCGCGCGCATCGCGTTCGATCACCGGCGGAACGTCGGTGCCGAGCGTCTGCGCCTGCCCGACCACCAGCGTGCTGACCGCGCCGGCCAGCCGTTCGAGCAGCTGATCGGCGATCGGCTCGCAGACCAGCACGCGAGAGGCCGCCGAGCACTTCTGGCCGGCGTAGTCGAAGGCGGAGCGCACGATCGCGGGCACCGCCTCGTCAAGGTCGGCGTCGGCCGCGACGATCACGCAGTTCTTGCCCCCCAGCTCGGCGATCACCTGCTTGAAATGATGCTGCCCGTCGAGCACCCGGGCCGCGGTCTGCACGATCTCGCGCCCGACCGCCAGCGAACCGGTGAACGCGATCGCGTGCACATCCGGATGCGCGACCAGCGCAGCGCCGACATCGCCCTCGCCGGGCAGCAGCGAGATCGCCGCCGGCGCGACGCCGCCCGCGCGCAGCGCCTCGAGCAGGCGCTGGGCGAGCCCTGGCGCCTGCTCGGCCGGCTTGAGTACGACCGCGTTGCCGGTCGCCAGCGCTGCCGCGGTCATTCCGCACGGGATCGCCAGCGGGAAGTTCCACGGGGACACGACGGCGACCACGCCGCGGGCCGCGTAGCGCAGCTGGTTGCGCTCGCCGGCGACCTGCAAGAGCTCCCGCCCGCGGTCCAGCTCGACGGCGCCGCGAGCGTAGTACTCAAGGAAATCGATCGCCTCGCAGACGTCGGCGTCCGCCTCCGGCCACGGCTTGGCGCACTCGCGGACCGCCAGCGCGGCCAGCTCCAACCGGCGTTCACGCATCCAGGCCGCGGCGGCGGCAAGCGCCCGCGCGCGCTCCGTCGCCGGCCTGGCGCTCCAGCTCGCCGCGCCGGCGCTCGCCTGCGCCACCGCGGCGTCCACGTCGGCGGTCGTCGCCCTGGTCGCGAGCGCGACCACGCGCTCCGGGTCGCCAGGATCGGTCGATTGAAGCTGATCGGCGCCGCCATCGCGTGAGCCATCGCCGATCGTGACCGGCACGATCACCGGGCCGCGGTGATCGACCGCGTCCAGCGCGTCGGCCAGCCGCGCGCGGACCGCCGCTCGACGCAGCTCCAGGATCGGCTCGTTGGCGAACGGCGCCGTAATCGGCCTTGGCGCTGTCATGAGGTCAGCCGCACACACCACGTGTACTCTACGTGTATGACGAGGGTGCGGACGAACATCGAGATCGACGCCGACTGCGTCGAGAGGATCATGCGCCGCTACGGCGTCCGAACCAAGACCGAGGCGGTCGATCTGGCGCTGCGAAGCCTCGCAGGACAGCCGATGACCCGCGAGGAGGCCATGGCGATGGAGGGGGCGCGGGCAATCGGCGAGATTCCGCCCGACCAGCCACCTCGGTCCGTGTGATCCTCGTCGATACCTCTGCGTGGGTCGAGTTCGATCGTGCCACGGGCAGTGCGGCGCACCGCCGCTTGTCGGAGCTGATCGGCACCCGCGGACCGATCGCCGTCACTGAACCGGTGATGATGGAGGTCTTGGTGGGCGCGCGCGACGGGCAACGCGAGACCGAACTGCGCCGCCTGCTGTCACGCTTCGAGTTGCTGCGCTTCGACGCCGTCGTCGACTTCGACGGTGCGATCGGGATTCACCGCCGCTGTCGGGCCGCAGGCGTGACCCCGCGCGGGATGATCGATTGCATGATCGCGTCGGTGGCGCGGCGCCACGACGCGGCACTGCTCGCCCAGGATGCGGACATCGGGCGGATCGCTCGTGTGATCGCGCTCGAGCTGGATCCGGCATCTCTGTCGGTGTGACCTCATGGCGCCGCCAGCAGATCCTCGAGCGGCGCGCCGCGCGCGCGCTCTGACAAGAAGCTCTCGTTGGAGGTGTTCTCCAGCAGTCGCCGCACCAGGTATGCCATCCCGGCGACCAGGTCACCGACGGGGCAGTAGACGCGGACCCGGTGGCCGCCGGCGCAAAGCGCCTGCCCGAGGTCGTCGCCGAGCCCCCGCAGCACCTGCAGCTCGAGCTCGGAGCCGCCGCCACCGCCGAGGCGGTCGACGGCGATCGCGTGCGCGACCGAGCGCAGATTGTGGGATGCGATCGCGACGCGTACACTGGGGCGCGCCGCCAGCAGCTCGCGCGTCAGCGCCTCGAAGTTGCGATCGCACTCGCGCTTGTCCTGGAACACCGGCACCTCCCAGCCGTGCTGGCGCGCCTGCACGAGCTCGTGGTCCCAGTAGGCGCCCTTGACCAGGCGGACGGTCAGCGGCGGCGTGCGCGGGCGCTCGCGCGCCCAGGCGAGGATCTGCGCAAGCTGATCGGGGGAGTCGAGCAGGTAGGCCTGCAGCACGATCCCCGCCGACGGCCCGGACCGGAACTCGTCCTCGCAGAGCAGCTCCAGCACCAACCCCAGCACCGCCTCGCGGGAGTCCAGCGATTCCATGTCGATGTGCAGGTGCGCGCCCGCCTGATGGGCCGCACGCAGCAGCGGGCGCAGCCGCGCGGCCGCGTCGAGCTGGCCGCGCCGTGGCGCGTCGGGGCGCAGCAGCGGCGTCAGCGCCGACACCTTCACGCAGACGTTGGCGCGCGGCAGAGGCCCCCCGGCGTCGCGCTCGAGCAGCGGTCGCGGCGACCAGTCGCGGGTCGCGCCCGCCATCACGCCGACCGCGTCGGCGCACCGCGCCGCGTAACGGTCGGCCTCGGCGTCGGTCACGGTCGCCTCGCCCAACAGGTCGACCGAGCTGGCGATACCGGCGTCCCACAGCCGCGCCAGCGTGCCCAGCGCCCCTGCCGGCGTCTCGCCGACGACGAATCGGTGTGCGAGGTGGCGCACGCCCCCCGCGGCCGCGGCGCCAAGCGCCGCGCGGCCCGCCCGCGTGCCGGAGATCCGCATCGCAGCCGTGATCGTCGGCGGTGCCGCCTCGACCTCATCCAGGTAGCCGACCAGGTGGCGGGCGAGGTCGTCGAGCGAGTGGCAGGCGGGAACCACATCGACGAACCGGAACAGTGCCGCTCGCAGCTCCCGGTCAGACGAGGCCAACTCCATCGCGCGCGCATCGAGGGCGCGAAGCGGCTGTCGCGACGGGGCGGGGAACGACTCGGCCAGCGCACGCCCGACGCGCGCGAGCTCGGCCTCGACGTCCGGATCGGTCATGGCGACGCCCATCACAGGATGTTTACCGCGCGAGAGACGACCAGGCCGATCGTCGCCAGCGCGGTGAGCGATTGGGCGGTCATCGCCAGCTTCGCGGTCGCCGTCAGCGGCATCGTGTCGGTGGGACTGAACGCGGTCGCATTGGTGAACGAGGTGTAGAGGTAGTCGATCAGGCCCGGCTGCCAGCCCGTGGGGGCGAAGTCCGGCTGGGTCATCTGCACGAACAGGAAATCGACCCCGGCCAGCTCGCCTCGCGCGCGAGCGATCGGCCCACCGCGGTCCAGCTGCCAGTACCAGACGGCGAACAGCAGCACGTTGGTCCCCCACAGCACGATCCCCGAGCCGACCAGCGCCCGGCCGTTCGCATGGCCGCCGCGCAGGAGCTCGCGGCACAGCAGCACCAGCGACGCGGTGTTGGCCGCGCTGACCAGGGCGACCAGCGCCAGCGCCAAGCGACGGTGCACGAGCGTGTGGCGCACGCGCGGCAGCGGGGAGGCGGCGAATAGCCCAAGCAGGGCAACCGCCTCCAGGGCGGGCAGCAGCCAGAACGGGCCGATCGCCACCTTGTCGGTCAGCGCCAGATCCAGCAGGATCGTCGCCGCGAGCAGCGCCTGGGCGCCCCACCACGGATCCCGGCGCTGGAATCCAGCGCCCAGCGCCCTGGCTTCGAGATCTGGCCGCAGCCGGCTGCCCACGCGCAGATGGTCGCACGCACGGGCCTTCGGTAACGGCGCGAAGGCTAGGATGGGTGACGATCGTGCCACTATTCGGGAAGCGAGCGGAATCGCTCAGCGAGGAAGAGCGCCAGGCGGCGGCGGTTGATCTTGAGCGGATCAAGGACGGAGGAATCCCGCTTGGAGCCGAACAGCGACTGAAGTCAGTCGCCGCGGCGAGGGCGCCGGTCTTCAGCAGCGATCTGAGCGTCAAGGAGTACGCACTCGCCGAGGCCTCCGGCCTAACGCCGGTCGCGCTGGTCATGGGCTCATCGGTCGTCCAGCATGGCTGGCGAAACTATGGGTGGTCTTCTTACGGGGGTGGCATCCAGGAGATGCGCGCCTTCGCCAAGCCGTGGAACCTGTCGCGTCAGCGTTCGTTTGACCGGCTCGGCCAGGAGGCCCAGTTGGCCGGCGCCGACGCGGTCATCGGCATCGAGATGAACGCCAAGGCCTTCCTCGGGGATCCGGGCAACGTCGAGTATGCGGTCTTCGGCACAGCGGTCCGCGACACCGTGCTTCCGGCTCGCGGTCACTCGGGACCGCGGATGTGCGCCCTCTCCGGCCAGGATGTCGACAAGCTTCGCCGCATCGGGGCCGAGACGCTGGGCGTCATCGGTCACACCTCGGTCGTCTGCGTGGCACTGAGCATGCAGGCTAACCAGATGATGCGTTCATGGTGGGGCAACCAGGAGATGATCGAGATCACCGAAGGCGTTTACGCGGCCCGCCGGCTTGCGATGGACAACGTGCGCCGTCAGGCGCACGCGGTCGGCGCGAACGACATGGTCGTCTCAACGCTCACGCACGACATCCATCATCACGAATATGAGTCGGCCGGGTTCACCCAGCATTACTTCATCGTTTCGATGCACGTGCTGGGTACAGCGATTCGTCTCGGCGCTCACGAGCCGCATCCGGCCCCGCTTGGCACTCCGAGCATGTCGATCAACTTTGGCGCCTAGTTCACCCACAGTCCAGGAGATCATCTGATGTCGACCTACGATCCGACGAGCACCGAAGGCCTCGCAGAGCACGCCAGCGAACGCCTCCAGATGAACGCGCGTGGGCTATTCACCTCAGACCTCTCGGTGAACGAGTACCTGTGCGTGGAGTCGGCTGGCTTTGAGCCGGTGGGGCTGGTGGTGGGCTCGA
Source organism: Solirubrobacteraceae bacterium (assembly GCA_050696635.1). GTDB lineage: Bacteria > Actinomycetota > Thermoleophilia > Solirubrobacterales > Solirubrobacteraceae > Palsa-465. The sequence continues at coordinate 8,448 of JBOGYE010000288.1, forward strand.
GCATCTACCACATCGGCTTCCAGCAATCGAGCTGGAAGGCAAGCCAGGAGATGGGCGTCCTCACGCAGGCGATGTACTCGGCTCGCGAACTCGCGATGACAAGGATGGAGGAGGAGGCAGAGCAGTTGGGCGCCGACGGCATCGTCGGCGTGCGCCTGGACATCGGACGCTACGAGTGGGGCGCGGACATGGCGGAGTTCATCGCGATTGGCACCGCGATCAAGCACAAGGGCGGCAAGATCCACCGCGCGCCGAACGGGCGCCCGTTCACCAGCGACCTCTCCGGTCAGGCGTTCTGGACCCTGATGCAGACCGGCAAGCGCCCTGTTGGCCTGGTCATGGGCAACTGCGTGTATCACGTCGCCCATCGCGGAATGATGCAGTCGCTGCGCCAGACGGGACAGAATGTCGAGCTGGAGCAGTACACCCAAGCGCTGTACGACGCTCGTGAGCTGGCGATGGAGCGCATGCAGAAGGAGGCCGAGGCGATCGGTGATGGCGTCCTGGGAATCGTGGAGGTCAAGCTGCACGAGAACAGCCATGGCTGGGGCAGCCACGTGATCGAATTCTTCGCAGTGGGCACTGCGGTGGTGCCCAATGAGCATGCCGAGCCAGGGCAGCAGCTGCCCGCCATCACGCCGATTCTGGACATCAATGACTGACGCGCACGCGTGGCAGACCGCTTTCCCCAAACCGACGCACACGGCAAGCGGATGTACGGCATCGCGGTCCTCTGAGCCCGCTCAGACGTGATCTCGCGGGATCTCGATCGCACCCCGCGAGCTGTGGACCCGAACGTCGCCTTCGTAGGCGTCAAGCGCATGGCTCAGCGTGAACGCCTCAGCGGTACCGGTGAGTTTCGTCCGCACGTGGACCGACACATGCCAATCATCCCGCCGTAGTGTGTGCTCCTCCTGGCACTCCACGCTCGCCGACAGGGGATCGCCGGGCGCGAGCCTGAACCGGCGGTTGGCCCATTCTCCGGTCTCCAGACGCGTCTCCTCCAGCCAGGTGTCCTCGTGCTCCCCGACGTCGAGCCGGATCTCGCCGGTGGCGAGATCTCGCTGCACCGTGCGCCACGGCCGTCCGGACACCGTTCCGGGGGGGGAGGCCGTCTGCTCGGGGACATCGAACGCCACCGGCGACTCAGTGGTTGGGCGAGGACGCGACGGGAGGGTCAGAACCGTCCCGGTGTTCAGCGCGACCGTCATCTGGACTGGCTCAGGGGAGGGCCAGGCGAACGGCCAGTAGGTCGGAGAGATGGCCACCCGGATCCGGTGACCGGTGGGGAAGGCGTGACCGGCGAAGTCCAGCGTGAGCCTCACCGGCGTGGGCACTCCAGCCTCCATCGGCTCCGGCCGGGCGTGGCCGGTGCGGTGGCAGAGGTTGAGCAGGCCGCGGGAGACGAGCAGGGAGGCGCCGTCGGGTGTGACGTCGCACAGCCGCACAGCGACCAGGGCCAAGGGCCGGTCGACCGTCAGGTCGAGCTCCATCACCGGGGTGCCGAGGATCTCCAGAGGCTCGCTGAGCATCGATGAGGTGAAGCTCAGAGCCAGACCATCCTCGCTGCGCTGGTCGGGCGGGAAGTCGGTGATCTGGCCGTACGGGCACCAGGCTCCCGCGTCCGATCCCGCCAGCTCAGAACCGACGATCGAGACGTGTGCTGGCGACCCCGGCTCGGCGGATCCGGCGGGCGCCGGCGGCTGCGGCGACAGGCGCCCGTCCGCGCAGCAGAACAGCCGCACCGGATCGCGTTGGGGCGGCCACTGCGCCTCGCTGACCCAGCGCCCGGGACGCTCGCGGTGATGACTGGCCGGGGCGACGTACTCCTGCATCCAGGCCCGCAGGCGCGGACGCGCCATGACGCCGTTCTCGACGCCCTTGAGCCAATGGTCCCACCACCGCACGCACTCCTGGAGGAAGCCGATCGTCGGCCCGGGTTCGGCCATCTCGGGCCAGCCGTGGCTCCACGGACCCACCAGGCCCTGGCAGGGGACGCCCGCGCGGGTGAGACCGGCCAGCGTCCGGTCGACGGCGTTGGTGTACCCGTCTGCCCAACCCCCCACGAGCAGGACGGCGGCGTCCAGTGCAGAGAAGTCCTCGCAGATCGACCCGTGGGCCCAGAACGCGTCGCGACGTTGATGGCTGAGCCAGTCGCGGACGAAGAACGGCGTGCGGACAAGACGGTTATGCCACATCTCGCGCCAGCGATCGCCGACGATCTGGGGATCGGGCGCCAGCGCGTTGAGCGCGAACATGTACGTACCCCAGCTGAGCGCCTCGTTCGCGAGCAGGCAGCCACCCATATAGTGCACATCGTCGGCGTAGCGGTCATCGGTGAAACACGCGCTGATCACCGCCTTGAGGGCGGGCGGCCGGCGCGCGGCGAGCTGCAGGCCGTTGAACCCTCCCCATGACTTCCCGAACATTCCGATCGCGCCGGTGCACCACGACTGGGAGGCGATCCAGTCGGTCACCTCGACGCCGTCAAGTTGCTCCTGGACCGCGTACTCGTCCGGGGGGACCCCCTCGGAGTTGCCGGTGCCGCGGATGTCCACGCGGACCGAGGCGTAGCCGTGGCCTGCGAAGTACGGGTGGCGCTGGCCATCGCGGCGTGCGGTGCCATCGGTCAGGCGGTAGGGCAGGTACTCGAGCAGGCCCGGAACCGGCTCATGCTCGGCGCCGACCGGCAGCGTGGTGCGCGCGAACAGCCGGCAGCCGTCGGACAGCTCGATCCAGTCGTCGCGACGCGTCACCGGCATCGCCGGGGCGCGGATCTTCGGGGTCCCGCTCAACGGATGGGACGCAGCCGCCGCTACGAGACTCCCAGGAGCGCCCGGCAGGCGTGGAGGTGGAACAGCGTCGCGTAGGCGAGATCGTCGATGTGGACACGCTCATCGTGTCCGTGGACGGTCGTGCTCCACACCTCGTACGGCGTGCGGCACATGGGCCAGAACCCGTAGGCGATCGACCCGAAGGAGTCCCGGGCGTAGTGGGAGTCGGTGAAGCCGACGCACACGGTCGGCAGCATGATCGCCTCGGGGTCATGGAGCGCGACGAACCCGGCGCAGGCGTCGTACAGGGGTGACTGCAGCGGGGAGATCGTGCCCCCGACGAGCGGGTCGATCTGCGCCAGCTCGTAGGGCAGGTCGGTCCCGAGCGCCTCTACGAGCTCCTCGCGCAGCTCCTCGAAGGAGGTTCCCGGGAGCACCCGGCAGTCGCAGTCGACGCTCGCGCGGGCGGGCAGAACGTTGAGCGCGTCCGAGCCGTGAAGCCGGGTGGGGGCGATCGTGGTGCGTAGCAGCGGAGCGATCAGCCCCCGGAGCGCGGGATGCAGCGCCGAGGCCCGGTCGATGGCCTCACCCAGTTCTGCCTCGCTCTCCGGCGCGGCCTCCCCGAGCAGCGTCTCGAGCAATGCTCGGGTCGCCGGCAGCAGTCGCCGGCGCGGGCGAAAGCGCGTCAGACGGCCGACGAGCTCGGCGAGGATCGGCACCGCGTGCTCGACGGCATAGGGGTCGCTGGAGTGCCCGGCGTCGCCGAGGGCGGTCACCCGCACACACGTCCCGGCCTTCTCGCCCACGCTCACGGGGACCACCGTGCGCCCATCGGAGAGCACCAGCCGCTCGCCGGCTCCCTCGTTGATCACGTAGTCGGTCGCCAGGTCGGGGCGCGCCTGGACCAGCCAGGACATCCCGACCTCGTTGGTCCCGTCCTCCTCGTCGGCGACCGCGACGAACAACAGGTCTCCCCGCAGCGGTTCTCCGGAGCGAGCGAGCGCGGCCATGGCCACCGCCCGTGTGGCCACTTCGTTCTTCATGTCCAGCGCGCCCCGGCCCCAGAGATAGCCGTCCTCGTCAATCACCCCGCCAAACGGTGGATGGCGCCAGAGCACCGGCTCGGCGGGCACCACGTCGGTGTGGCCCAGCAGCATCAGTGACGGTCCCTCCCCGCTGCCTGGCAGACGTGCCACGAGGTTGGCGCGCGCCGGGTCGCGTGCGACGAGCTCGCACTCGATCCCGTTTCGCTCAAGGTAGTGCGCCAGGAGCTCCGCGGCCGGCGTCTCGCGCCCGGGCGGGTTGGAGGTGTCGAGCATCAGCAGCTCACCCAGCAACTTCGTGGCCTCGTCGCGCAGCGTCGCGGCCTCCGCCGGCAGCGGGAGCTCAGGCCCGTTCATGCCGCCAGCTGACCTTCGGCGCCGACACGGAGCTCGGTCGTGAGTACCCGCCAGACCTCGTCGCGCGCGCGGTCGATCGATATCTCAGGGTCGTTGAGCAGCACCCGCAGGCCGAAGCCGTCGATCGCCGCCAGCACCCGGGCCGCCACCGCCCCCGCGTCGGGGATGGGAGCGTATTCCCCGTCGGCCACGCCCTGCTCGATCAGATCGCACATCGACTCGCTCAGGCGCCGGTAGACATCGGCGGCGCTCGAGCGCAGGCTCTGCTCGTGGACGGCCGCCAGCCACAGCTCGAGCCACAGGTCCCACTGGCGGGTCTGCTCGCCCTCCAGGGGCAAGGACTCTTCGATCTTGTATCGCAGCCGCGCCAGCGCGGTCCCGCCGCCGTAGCCGCGATGGCCCCGAACCTCGGCGGCGATCCTGAACGACGCCTGGACGGCCGCGGCCAGCAGCGCCTCGCGGCTCTCGAAGTGGTAGTGCACCGATGCGGTCGAGACGCCCGCGCGTTGCGCAACCCGCGCGATCCGCACGTCGTCGATCCCCCCGGCCGCCAGGCACCCGACTGCGGCCTCGAGGATCAGGGACCGGCTCTCCGCGCCGCGACGGTTCGGTCGCCGGCTGCGGCGAGGCGAGCTGGCTCGACGCTCCGTCACGTGCCCAGCATAACTATTTGACTTTGTAGTTAGCAAGTGCCAGGATGCGCCCGGTTTGGGCGCGGAACGCAGCGGCGTGGCTGCGTTCGATTGTTAATCGTGTGCGCCTCTTGACCTCTCAGCGCAGCGCGGATACGATGTTTCGTCATCGGAAGCGACTTCCAATAAATGACAGTGACCGTGCCGGTAGGCGCGCGTCCGGGAGGAGTCAGATGCTGCACCGAGTGGGCAACTCGCCGCGGATGAGGCGAACGATCCTCCCCCTGCTGCTGGCGACCGCCGCGCTGGGGATCGCGGCCTGCGGAGGCGGGTCGACCAACGGGTCGTCCTCTGGCGCCAGCGCTAGCTCCAGCTCCAGCTCCGGCCCGGCCGCTCCGGGCCTGTACGGCAAGCTGCCCCCGAACGGCAGCCCGACCCACGGCGGCACGATCACCTTCGGGCAGCTGACCGGCCAGACCCCGAACTACATCCTGCCGCTCACCCCCTCGGGCAACGCGAGCACCTACAACTACCAGTGGCAGTCGATGATGTACCTGCCGCTGTACAACAACCAGGCCTACGGAAGCTCGCCGCAGATCAACTACTCGCTCAGCCTGGCCGCCAAGCCGGTGTTCAGCGACGGCGACAAGACCGTCACGATCCAGCTCAAGCAGGGGTACAAGTGGAGCAACGGCCAGCCGGTCGACGCCCAGGATCTGCTGTTCGACATCGCGCTGATCAAGGCCGCGGTCGGCGAGAGCGCCGCCAACTGGGGCTCCTTCACCCCGGGGTACTTCCCCCAGAGCCTGGCCTCGATCGGCGCGAAGGGGCAGTACACGGTGGTCATGCACCTCAAGCGCGCCTTCAACCCCGGCTTCTTCCTCAACGATCAGCTGGCGACCAACCTCTTCCCGATGCCCAGCCGCGCCTGGAACGTGGCCTCGGCGGGCGGATCGCACCTGAACTGGTCGGTCCCCGCGAACGCCAAGAAGATCTACGACTACCTGGGCAAGGCGGGCGGCAAGGTCGGCGACTTCAACAGCAATCCGCTGTGGAAGATCGGCGACGGGCCGTTCGTGTTCTCAAGCTTCAGTCCCGTGACCAGTTCGTGGACGGCGAAGGCCAACCCGGACTTCGGCGGCACTCCGAAGCCCTACCTGAGCTCGGTCCAGGGCGTCACGTACACCGGGGTCACGCCGATGCTGAACGCCATGCGGACCGGCTCGCTTGACGTCGGAACGGTCGACTACTCACAGCTCAACGACGTCTCCAGCCTGAAGTCGCAGGGGTACAGCGTGTTCGGTCAGCCCGACTTCGGCTGGGCAGGGGTGATCTGGAACTTCGAGGACAAGACCGGCCACTTCGACAAGATCATCTCCCAGCTGTACTTCCGTCAGGCGATGGCGATGCTGGAGGACCAGCCGGCGATCATCGCGGGCATCTTCCACAGCGCCGGAGGGGTCGCCTACGGACCGATCCCATCGGTCCCCAGAACCCCGTATACGCCGGCCAACGCGATCAAGCCGCCATACCCCTACAGCCCGGCCAAGGCGGTGGCGCTGCTGAAGTCCCACGGCTGGCACGTCGTGCCCAACGGAACCACGACCTGCGCCAAGCCGGGAACCGGCGCCACCGACTGCGGGGCCGGGATCCCCGCCGGCACGCCGATCTCGTTCACCTGGTACACCGAGAACGCCGCCGCAAGCCCGTTCGTCGCGCTGACCGACGAGACGATCACCTCCGAGGCCAAGCAGGCCGCCGGGATCAACATCCAGCTGTTCCAGCGGACGTTCAACTACATCGCGTCGAACCTCAACGACCCCGATCCCTCGGTCGCCAAGTACATCAACACCTGGGGGGTGGAGGACTTCAACGGCTACACCGACAGCTTCTACCCGACGCAGAACGCCATCTTCAACACCGGCGGCTCGTTCAACAGCGGCGGCTACAGCGACCCGAAGATGGATCGGCTGATCAAGTCCTCCGTGTACGGGACGAACCCGAACGCCGTGACGCAGGAGGCCACCTACGAGGCGCAGGCGCTCCCGGCGCTGTTCGAGCCGAACGCCGACCTGATCTACGCGGTCTCCAAGCGCGTCGGCGGGCCCGCGGAGTCCTACCTCAGCCTGACGCAGTACGGGCTGTGGCCGCAGTTCTGGTGGGTCAACAAGAAGTAGCGTCGGCCACGCCACCCAGAACAGCCCTGAGGGCCGATGCTCGGTTACATCATCCGCCGGATCGGCATCGCGATCATCATCACGATCGGGATCGCGGCGATCACGTTCGAGCTACTGCACCTGATCTCCGGCAGTCCGGTCCACGAGGTGCTCGGCCGCGGGGCCAGGCCCGCCGCGATCGCGGCCTGGAACAGGCAGCACGGCTATGACCGGCCGGTCCTGGCGCAGTTCCTCGCCTACCTGGGCAACCTGGCCCACCTGAACTTCGGCTACTCCTACAAGCAGGGGCAGAGCGTCGCCCAGCTGTTCACGGAGAACGCCGGGCGCAGCATCTACCTGTCGGGCTCGGCGCTGGTGCTCTCGCTGCTGCTCGCGATGCCGATCGGGATCGCGCAGGCGGTGCGCCGCAACTCCGTCAGCGACTACGTGGCGACCACGCTCACGTTCGTGCTCTACGCGATGCCGCCGTTCTTCCTCGGGATCATCCTGATCGATGTCTTCGCCCTGCACCTGAGCGTCTTCCCGCCGCTCGTACCGTCGTCGATCACCACCACCGCCGGGGCGATCGGGCATCCGCGGGACTTCTTCTTGCCGATCGTGACCCTGACCGCGGTCAACATCGCGTCGTTCAGCCGCTACATGCGCTCCTCGGCGCTGGACAACCTGGCGCAGGACTACATCCGCCTGGCGCGGGCCAAGGGCCTGTCGCAGCGGGCCGTGCTGCTGCGCCACCTGCTGCGCAACGCCTGCCTGCCGATGATCACGCTCGTCGGGCTCTCGATCCCCAACCTGCTGGCCGGGAACCTGCTGGTCGAGGTGCTGTTCAACGTCCAGGGACTGGGGCTGCTGTTCTACAACGCGCTGGAGAGCGGCGACTATCCGATCCTGCTGGCCTACACGATCCTCGGGGGCATCCTCACCGTGATCGGGAACCTGCTGGCCGACGTCGCCGTGACGGTCGCGGACCCGAGGATCCGCGTATGAGGAAGCCCGGCCTGCGGCCGCTGCTCGCGGCGGCGATCCCCTTCAGCCGGTCGCCCGTGCCGCCCCTGGAGCCGGCCCCCGAAGGGGGCGAGGTGCAGGCGATCGCCAGCGGCTGGCGGCTGGCGGTGCGTGAGTTCGCCGAAAATCGGATCGCGGTCGTGGGCGTCGCGATCATCGTGTTCTTCGTCCTCTTCTGCTTCGTCGGGCCGCTCGTCTACCACACCAACCAGGCTCTCACCCAGCCGCTGAACGCCAATCTCGCGCCGGGGGCGCTGAGCCCGATGGGGGGCCATACCGGTCTGCTGGGAACCGACGAGCACGGGTTCGACGAGTTGGGGCGCATCATGGACGGGGGCCAGACGGCGCTTGAGGTCGGGTTCTTCGCAGCTGCGATCTCGATCGTGATCGGAACCCTGTACGGCGCCATCGCCGGGCTCTCGGGCCGGTTGGTCGACGGGCTGATGATGCGGTTCGTCGACATCGTGTACTCGATCCCGTTCCTGTTCATCGTGCTCGTGCTCGCGACCAAGTTCAGCGCCACCGTGGTCGAGGAGAGCCTGCTGCTCGGCTTCTTCTCCTGGCTGGTGCCGTCACGGCTGATGCGCGGCGAGGTGCTGACCCTGCGCGAGCGGGACTTCGTGCAGGCCGCCCGCGTGATGGGCTCGGGACGGCCCCGGCTCGTCTACACGCACCTGATCCCCAACGCGCTCTCGGTCGTGATCGTCAACGTCACCTTCCTGGTCGCCGACTCGATCCTGGCGCTGGCCTACCTTGGCTTCCTCGGCTTCGGACTCCAGTACCCGGCCGCCTCGTGGGGTGACATGCTCGGCAACGCCGACACCTACATCTCCAACGGCCAGTGGTGGCTCGTCTACCCGGTTGGCTTCTGTCTGGTGGCGGTCGTGATGGCGTGCAACCTCGTCGGCGACGCGCTGCGGGATGCCTTCGACGTGCGGCTGCGGCGTCGCTGACCACCGGGGTCGTCGCTGGGGCTTAGTGCTCGCCACCATAAGTACCGTCCCATTCGAGCGCCCTCTGACGGCGGAGAGCACTTAGCGTGGGATCCCCATCGCCTCCAGGATGAACGCCTGAACCTCGGCCTCGTAGCGGATCCGGCCACTCCTTCCCGACGGTCCGGAGTGGGCGCCGACGCCGAGCTCTGCCCGGAACAGCACGGGCGAGCCCGGAGCGGTGGCCCGCAGGCGCGCCACCCACTTGGCCGGCTCGTGGATGCTCACGCGTGGATCGTGCACGGCGCCGGTCACCAGCAGCGCCGGTCGCGGCCCGCTCGGCGGGTTGTCGTAGGGCGAGTAGGAGCGCATGCAGGCGTAGTCGTCAGGGTCCCGAGGGTCACCCCACTCGTCCCACTCGTTGACCGTGAGCGGGATCGAGGGGTCGAGCATCGTGGTCACGACGTCCACGAACGGCACCTCGGCCACCACCGCGCGCCACCGGTCCGGGCGCATCGAGTAGACGGCCCCCTGCAGCAGCCCGCCTGCCGAGGCCCCCCGTGACACGATCCGGCTGCCATCCACGAGCGGGCTGCCGCCACCGCCGGCCAACCAGTCGGCCACCGCGATGTAGTCGCTGAAGGTCGTCGGCTTGCTGCGCAGCCTTCCCTGCGCCCACCACTTTCGTCCGCCCTCGCCCCCCCCGCGTATGTGCGCGACGGCGTAGACCACCCCGCGATCGAGCAGCGAGGGCAGGCTGCGGTCGAACTCCGGGTCGAGGCTGCTCTCGTAGGCGCCGTAGCCATACAGCAGGCAGGGCGCGCTGCCGTCGAGGGGCGTGCTGCGCTTTCTGGCGATCGTCACCGGGATCTCGGTGCCGTCCGGCGCCGGCGCGGCGAGCCGCTCGGTTCGATATTCCGCCGGGTCATAGCCGGGCACCTCGAGCCGCTTGAGCGGATGCCTGCGCGCCGTGTCCAGGTCGAGCCGGTACCAGGCGGGCGGCTGCACCAGCGACTGCTCCATGACGATCACCGACCGGGCGTGGTACTCCTCGGCATGCTCGAGCGTGATCGTGCCGGCCGGCAGCCGGGGTTCCACCTCCCTCACCTCGTCGCCGTCATGGTCGGTGATCGCGAGCCGCAGCGCGCCGTCCCGTCGCAGCGAGAGGACCAGATGATGGGCGAGCACGTCGCAGCGAATGAGCCGGGTGTCGGAGCGGACCGGGGCGACGGCCGCGCAGTCGAGTTGCCTCCAGCTGGCCGCACCGGGCCGCGCCATGGGCGCCCGCCTCAGAGTGAACTCCGGCTCCCCCTCGTTGGTCACGACGTACACCGCCTCACGCGAGGCGTCGATTCGGTACTCGATGCCACGCTTGCGCGGCGCCACGAGCGCCGGCTGGCTGAGCGGTGCGTCAAGCGGGATCACGCTGACCTCGGTCGTGTCCCTGGAGGCGGCGGTGATCACCGCCAGCTCCCCGGTGCGCGATGCATGCAGGCTCAGCTCGAAGCGCTGGTCGGTCTCCTCCAGCACCATCACGTCGGCGGCGGCGGCGCTGCCGACCTCGTGGCGCCACACCTGCCACGGCCGGTTGCGCTCGTCGGGGACCAGGTAGAACAGATGACGCGAGTCGGCTGCCCAGGCCACTCCGGGGTAGGTGCGCGGGATCAGGCCGGGAAGGTCCTCTCCCGTCCCGAGATCCCTGACGCGCAGCTCATAGATCTCCGCGCCGCTCGTGTCGGCCGACCAGGCGAGCAGAGATCCGTCGGGGCTCGGCTCGCGCGTCCCGACCTCGACGAATCCGGTGCGGACGGCGATCTCGTTCTCGTCCAGGACCACCGGCTCGCCCGCTTCATCCTCGCGGGATCTGAGCAGCTGGTGGTTGTCGCTCCCCGCCGGGAGCCTGGTGCGATAGTGCAGCCCGCCCCGTTCCCAGGTCACCGAGTACTCGTCGCCGCCGGGGAAGCGGCCCGCCGTCCCGGCGGCCAGCCGGTCCATCAGCGCCCCCAGTCCGCTCGCCCGCTCCTCGTAGTGGGCGCGCTCGGCGGCGAGATACTCGCGCAGTGCCGGGTCCTCCGTGTCGCGCATCCAGGCGTAGTCATCGGTAGCCCGCTCGCCGTGCAGCTCGCGGACCGACGGCACGCGCCGTGCCGCTGGCGGCTCGATCTCAGGCATTCGCGCCTCCCATCAGCTCACGGACTCTGTCTACGTGCAGGCCGTGGGAGGTGTTCCCATCCCTGCCGGCGACCGCGCCCTCGGGCGGGGGCGGCGTCCCGCCAACGGTCACGCCGGTCCGGGCCACCCCCCGCCCCTCCGGCGGGGCAGGCTCGTCCCGCCACACCGTGGCGTGTCCCACTCCCACGCCGGGGACGTCAAGAATCGACGCGGTCGGCGCGCTGGGCAGGATCCTGATCCGGAGCCCGAGGTCGGCCAGGCGCGGCATGGCAGGTCATCATTACGCACCCTGCCCGCCGATGACCATCCCCTCCTCGATCTTGTCTGGCCTGCCGGTCGTGTGGCACCCCGACTGCCTGCTGCACGAGCCCGGCGGCGAGATCTGGCTCGGGATCTGGGAGGCCGGCACCGAGGCCCCCGCGCGGGCGACGGCGCTGTTGGAGGCGGTGCGGAGCGCGGGCGCGACCGTGACTGCCGCCACGGCCCATGACGACCAGGCCCTGGTTGCGGTGCACGACGGCGCGCTGGTCTCCCACCTGGCCTCCGTCTGGTCGCAGTGGGAGGCCGCCGGGTTCGTCTCCGAGCACGGGCGCGGTCGCGTGGTGCCATACCTGTTTCCCACCGGCGCGCTGTTGTCCGGGCTGCCGCTCACGTCGCCGGCGGCGCTGCACGGCCGCCTCGGCCGGTTCTGCTACGACACGATGACGCTGGTCGGGCCGGGCACGTGGGCGGCGGCGCGCGCGGCGGCCGACGCGGCGCTGACGGCAGTCGATCTCGTGGCCGACGGGGCCCGGGCCGCCTACGCGGTCGGTCGGCCCCCCGGCCACCACGCCGGACCGAGCGCCTACGGGGGCTCCTGCTATCTCAACAACGCCGCGATCGCCGCGCAGGCCGTGCGTGACCGCGGCTTCGGGCGCGTGGCGGTGATCGACCTCGACGCCCACCACGGCAACGGCACCCAGGCGATCTTCTACACGCGCGACGACGTGTACGTTGGCAGCGTGCACGTGGATCCCGGTGCCGGGTGGTTCCCGCACTACGTGGGATATGCCGGGGAGCGCGGGGCGGGAGCCGGGCTCGGCGCCAATCGCAACCTGCCGCTTGCGCCCGGCACCGGCGACGAGGGCTGGCTCGAGGCGGTGGAGGAGCTCTGCTGCGACGTGCGTGCCTTCGGTGCCGAGGCGCTCGTTGTCTCACTCGGCGTGGACGCGGCCGCCTCCGATCCCGAGAGTCCGCTGCTGGTCAGCGCAGACGGCTATCGCGCGGCCGGCGAGCGGGTCGGCTTGCTGGGCCCGACGGTGGTCGTCCAGGAGGGCGGCTACGACCTGCCGACGCTGGGCGAGCTGACGGTGGCGGCGCTTGGCGGACTGTGGGCGAGCCGGCAGCGAGCCGCTTGACCGGCGCTTCGACCGACGGGTAGGCTGTCCCGATCGCTCGATCCTGGAACAGCGATCCGGTCGTCGTCACCGTGGCCCCCACCGGCGCCGATGTCTCTCGGGAGAACAACCCGAACATCCCATACACGCCCGCGGAGATCGCGCAGTCCAGCATCGAGGCGGCCCAGGCCGGCGCCTCGGTCGTCCACCTCCACGTCCGCGAGGACGACGGCACGCCCAGCGGGCGTCCCGATCTGTTCAAGGACGTGATCTCCCGGATCCGGGGCGGCTCGGAGCTGATCACGATGGTCTCGACCGGCGGCTCCAACGACATGACGATCGAGGAGCGCACCACCGGTCTGGAGGCCCAGCCCGACCTCTCGGGCGTCGAGTCGGGATCGATGAACTTCGGTGAGGAGACCTTCATCACGCCGCCGCCGGCCGCGCGCGGGATCATCGAGCGCGCCACGCAGTCGGGCATCGGCCTGGAGGTCGAGGCCTTCGACGTCGGCCACGTGATGAGCGCGGTTCGCTGGCTGCAGGACGGCGTGATTCCGGGGCCGATGCGGATCAACCTCGTGTTCGGCGTGCCGGGCGGGATCGATGCCTCGCCCGAGGCTCTGGTCGCCATGCTGCGGCCGCTGCCGCGCGAGACCTTCTGGACGGTGACCTGCGTCGGCCGCCAGCACCCCAGGATGCTGGCGCTGGCGCTGCTGCACGGTGCGCCGGGCATCCGGACGGGGCTCGAGGACGCCGTCTACGTCAGTCGCGGGGTGCTGGCCCCGTCCAGCGCCGCGCTGGTCTCGGCTGCGGTCGACCTGGCCCGCGCGGTCGGCCGCGAGGTCGCCACCCAGGACCAGGCGCGCTCGCTGCTCGGCCTGGCCGCCTCTGAATGAGCGCTCTGATCGAGGCGCTTGGCACCCGGCGGGTGCTCGAGCCGCGCGGCGCGCTGCCTCAGGCCGCGCTGCGGCTCGACGCGGCCCTTGCGCTCCAGCCCTACGAGATCGAGGTCGAGGTTGACACGCTGTGCCTGGACTCGACCAGCTTTCGCCAGCTCCTGGAGTCAGGCAACCGCGACCCGGCCAGGGTCGGCGACGCAATCCTCGAGATCGTTGCCCGGCGGGGCAAGATGCACAACCCGGTGACAGGCTCGGGCGGGATCCTGGCCGGCACCGTGCGCGCGGCCGGAGACCAGTATCCCGACCCGCCGACGCTCGGCTCACGGGTGGTGACGCTGGCGTCGTTGACGCTGACCCCGCTGCGGCTGCAGCGCGTGCGGCACCTCGACCCCGGCAGCCCGCACGTGAGCGTGACCGGCACCGCCTACCTTCCCTGGACGGCTCCCTGGACGCCATACCCCTCGGATCTGCCATTCGAGGCGGCGCTGGCCGCGCTGGACGTTTGCAACTCCGCCTCCCAGACGCGCTCGCTGATCGACGCCGGCACGCGCGACGTGCTCGTGCTCGGGGGCGGCCATGCGGGGCTGCTGGCGCTCGCGGCCGCGCGGGACACCGTGCCACCGGGTGCCCGGGTGGTGCTGATCGATGCCGAGGAGCGGGCTTGCGCCCAGGCCCGGGAGGTCGGGTTGTGTGACGCGGCCCTCCGAGTGGACCTGCGCGATGCCGTATCGGCCCTGCACAGCCTCGAGGCGGCCGGCCTTCGCCGCGCCGACCTGACCGTCGTGGTGGTGAACGCCACCGACTGCGAGGCTGCCGCGATCCTGCTCACCGCCGAGCACGGCACGGTCCTCTTCTTCTCGATGGCCACCTCGTTCACCAAGGCCGCCCTGGGCGCCGAGGGCATGGCCTCGACGGCCACGATGGTGCTCGGCTCGGGCTACGCGCCCGACCGGGGCGCCTATGCCCTGGAGCTACTCAGGCGCGACCAGCGGCTCCAGCGCGCACTGGGCCCGAGGCGAGCATCCTCCTGAGAGCCGCGCGCCCGCGCCGATCGACCGGCTCGCGGAGATCGGGGCGGGGCCCCGCGTGGATCGTGCTGCGGACCTTCTCCAAGATCTTCGTAGGGCTCACGAAGGAATTACTGCCGTCTGACGGCGTCTGCTCGGGCTTGCGGCTCGCTCGGCATCCAGCCTCGCTCAAGCGAGCCGCGCCCGAGTCGTCCGGCTGCCTGACGCCACCCGTGGGAATCGCCGATGCTTCGGCATCGACTCATCCGGCACGCGGGGTCGTGGAATCAACCATCTAGCCGGCATGCGGCTGGGCTACATGCTCGTGCACGACTCGCTGCCCCCGCACATCAACGGGTTGAGAAGGCAGAGGTCCGTGGGCGGTGAGGGCCAGCCACAGCACACAGCCACAGGTTGCAATACCGAGGATTGCGCTGTAGTACACTACGACGGGCAGTCGGCATGGGAAGATCGACGACCAGCATCCGCCTCGACGACGCGTTGCGCGGCCAGCTCGCCGCTCAGGCAGTCGCCGAAAGCACGACTGTCACCGAGCTGATCGCGCGATACGTCCACGAAGGGCTCGCGTCCGCGGCTCATCAAGGGGTCGTCTTCAAACCGGGGCCGGCTGGCCGCCGGGCCGCTCTGGCCGGCGGCCCCGACGTCTGGGAAGTCGTCGCCTCGCTCCGGAACACCACGGGCTCGGAATCCCGGCGGATAGCGCAACTCGCTACCGAGTTCGGAATCCATGAGCGTCAGGTCGTGATCGCACTCAACTACGCAGCCGCGAACCGAGCAGAGATCGATGCGCGCGTCGACGCCAACGATCAGGCGCTCGCGCAAGCAGAGCACGTCGCCGGCGAGCGCCAGCGGCTGCTCGCGTGAAGCTGCTGATCGATTCGATGCTCCCGCCGCGGGCAGCCGAACTGCTCGCAGCGGCTGGCCACGACGCCACCACCCCCGCGCAACTCGGCGCGCATAGCCTCCCGGACGAGATTCTCGTCAAGCTCGCCGCCGCCGAGCGTCGCGTCATCGTTACAGAGAACGCGAGCGACTTCGCCGCAGTGACCTCGTGCCCCGTTCTGCTCGTCCGGAAAGCTTGGTGGCCTGCGGAGTCGCTGGCTGATTCGCTCTCGCGCACCGTGTGCCGATGGGCCACGGCGAACCCGGACCCCGGCCCGTGGGCGCACTGGCTCACCGCCCAAATGCGCTGAGGGGGAACGGTGGAATGGGAGCCTGGGGGACCGCTTTCCGGGTTCTGGTCAGTTGAGGGTCCAGTATCAACGGCGCAGTGCTCCGTAGGCCCGGCAGCGCCAGGCCTACGGAGCTTTGGGTAACGTCAAAAAAAGAACAGATCGGCCTGATCGATAAGCGCTCTTGACGCCTGATGCCGCGAGGAGTAGACCTCCCCGCTGCGGGACGGGAAATCCAAATCGGGGAGGAACTCACGTGAACGTGAACCTTCTTTCTATTCCTGACGTTCCGCGCCGAGCTTTGGTCGGCGTGATCGCTGGCGCTGTACTTGCGCTCGGGGTCGCCTCGCCGGCTCTGGCGGCGCCGGGCCCTGTCGTCAACATCCAACCCCCACCGGGATCTACGCCCGTCGTGGGCTCTGACGGCAGCGTCTCGTACAATCTGCCGCCCGGCGCGGTGGCCGAGAAGTTCAATCTCTCGCCCACCGGCAACCCGGCAGCCTTGTCGTCGACGACTGCCACAGCCATTTATCCGGGCGACCCGAGCCTCTCACTGCTACCGCCGGCCTCGTCCTCTGCGGCACCGAGCCCAAGCGCGCCCGCTGCCCCTTACTGCGAAGTCGCTGCCTACACCCCGACCGCGCCCGGGGGAGGAGTGATCCAGGGCGAGGCAGCAATCGGCTGCAGCGTCGCGGCCGCGGTCCACATCACCGCCACGCTCTACTGGTGGTCCGGCATCAAGTGGGTCTGGCAAGGCAACAACAGCAACAGCGGCACCCGCTCTGCGAGTGTCTTCGACTATCACGGATGTACGATCGGAGAGACGCACAAGTGGAAGACACGCGGTGACGGCACCGCCGACTGGCGGGGCGTTCACTACATATTCCCGGGTGTCAACAGCCGCCAGCCCAGCCTCAAGTGCAAGTAGTCCTGAGCTGACGACGTTTCTCACGCCTCACGCCGAGGCATTCTCCCCCGCCCGGCAAGCAGCGACAGCGATGCTCCGCGAGCTCGCCTATCTCGGTGATAGGCGAGCCTCGCTACAGTCGGCTCCGTGTCCAGGTTCCTATGCGCCCAATGCCAGGCTGATTTGGGAAGAGTTCCAGCGCGGCGGCCGAGGCATCGAGTAACTGCTGCGCTTCGACTTCGCAGCGACTAACGGGGATTCTCGCGGCGCGCCACTCGCAGACGAACGCAAGCGTCCCAGCCTTCGGAAGAGGCCAACACCAGAAGTCCTGGCGCCAGCTCCCCGCTCCGCCGCCTCCACCCAATGCAGTCAGCACCGGGCCTCGCGGATCTTCGCCACTTCGGCAAATGTCAAGGTTTGTTGCTCGCCGCCCATCGGGATACTCGACTCCGAACCTGAGCACGTCCTCAAAATTCGTGCCGCTACTGCCCGAGTGACCGTAGATACCGCTGAGAGAGGGGTCGAGTGATTGCGCCCCGGGCGCCGTCACGACCCGCAGCTCGAGCTCGAAGCCCGATGGGTAAACCGAACAACGTCCGAGGTACACAGCCGCGCGGTCGTTCCTCGCGACCGTCAGCTGCAATGCAAGCGCGCCCGGGAGGACACCGTACGGCGGACCTGCCCAGGGATCGGGCGGCTCAGGCTCTGCTAGGTCGGCCGGGGGTTCAATGAAAAAGTCGTCGGACACGCGCCGCGATGATCACAAGCTCAAACCGTCCTCGACTCTAGCAACAGGTCGGCCGAGCTCCCCCGCCGTCGGCGCGTAGTCCCCGAGCTCTCGGCATCGAATCGACGAAACGACCCAGCAGTTACGCACCGGACCCCGCACAGATGTGCCGCCTCTATTGCTGCTTAGACGCGGCATTCTGCCGGGTGATTCGCTACTAATACGCGGATGGCCGCTCGCAAACCGGCGAAATCTTCCGCGTCTAACAAGCAGCCGGTCTCGGAGGACCGTCGCGCGGGGCTGCTCGAGGCGTATCTGAGCTGGCTCGAGGGCCGGCCATTGGCGGTGCGGAGTCGGGAGGCGTACGCGCATCAGGTCCGCCGGTATCTCGCCTGGCTGGGGGATCGGTCGCGGGTCGATGGCGACCCGCTCGTCGAGGGTGACGCGCGGGATTGGGCGGTGCGGGATTACAAGCGGCATCTGAAAACCGTGGAGCGGTGGAAGCCGGCGTCGGTGAACCTGGCGCTCGCGGCCTTGGATTCCTTCTACACGCAGCTCGGGCTCGGCCGACCGATCGTCCGCCGGGAGGAGCTGTCCAAGAGCTCGCCGCGGGCGATCACCGAGGAGGAGCAGCGCCGGCTGCTGCGGATCGGCGAGCGGGCGAAACCACGGGACCGGGCGATCGTGGTGATGCTCCTCTACACCGGCCTGCGCCTCGCGGAGCTCGTCGCGCTCGACACGGCCGACGTGAAGCTGTCGGCGCGGAAGGGACTCGTGGTGGTCCGGTCCGGGAAGGGCGACACATACCGAGAAGTGCCGCTCAACGCGCTGGTGCGCCAGGTCCTCGAGGAGTGGACGGCCGAACGAAAGACGCGGGCGCCCGACGGCGAGCGCGCGTTCTTCTTGGGCCGGTCGGGCCGGCGGCTGTCGAAGCGGTCGGTCGACGATGTCGTCCGAGGTCTTGGCAAGGATGCCGGCATCGGCCTGTCGGCGCACATCCTGCGGCACACGTTCCTGACCAGGATGGTGCGGCAGGGCTCTGATCTCGTGCTCGTCGCCGAGCTGGCCGGGCACCGGCGGCTGGAGACGACGCGCCGGTACAGCTTGCCGTCGGACATCGACCGGCTGCTCGCGGTCGAGAACCTCCAGATCGACTACTGACCGCGCCCTGATGCCGACGGGGTTTCTCTCCGACGCTGAGATCGAGCGTCTGGACGGATGGCCGGAGGCGATCGACCAATCGGAGCTCGCCCGGCATTTCGATCTTGACGGTGACGATCTCGCGTTCGTTCGCCGGCAGCACAGCCCACCGGCGCAGCTCGGGGTCGCGCTGCAGCTCTGCGCGCTGCGGTGGCTGGGCTTCGTGCCAGAGGATCTGACCACCGCGCCGCCGAACGCAGTCACGGTGCTGGCCGGCGTGCTCGACGTGCCTGCGCGGGTGATCTTCGAGTACTCGGTGCGGCCGCAGACCCGCCGTGAGCATCGACTGCGGGTTCGTGAGCAGGCCGGCTTCCGCGCTGGCGCGCTCGCTGAGCTCGATGCGCTCGCGGGATGGCTGACCGAGAAGGCACTCGAACACGATCGGCCGTCGCTGTTGCTGGGCGAGCTCGTTGGCGAGTTGCGCCGGCGTCGGATCGAGCGGCCTGCGGTGGACCGGTTGATGCGAGTCGTCGCGTCCGCCCGCGAGCGCGCCGGCGAGCAGACGTTCCAGCGTCTCGCCTCGCAGCTCACGCCTGGTCTGCGTGAGGCGCTCGATGGGCTACTGGTGCCCGATCCGATGATCGCTGGACGTACCCGTCACGCGTGGCTGCGGTCGCGTCCGACGACGATCAGCGCCAAGGCGATGCATCGCGAGCTCGACAAGCGCGTCTTCTTGATCGAAACCGTCGGCGCCGACCGGTTCGATCTGGACGGGCTGCCGCCGAACCGGCGGGCGTGGCTGGCGCAGACCGGCCGCCAGCAAACGAACCAGGCGCTCCAGCGAATGGCCGCCGAGCGGCGCTATCCGGTGCTGATGGCGTTCTGCGTCGAAGCGCTGGAGCGGGTTCACCGATGACGCTCTGGAGGTGTTCGATCGCGCGCTCGGCATGGCCGACCGCGCCGCGCAGCGCAAGCGCGAGGAACTCGAGCGCCGCGGCCGCCGGGACATCCAGACCACCGTCAGGCGGTTCATCGATCTCTCCCAGGTCGTGCTCGAAGCGCACGACTCCGGCAGTGACGTCCTGCGCCTGGTCGAACGGCGGATCGGGATCGCGAAGCTGCGCGAGGATCTCGATCGCGCCCGCGGCGTCGCCCGTCCTCAGGACACCGGGCAGCTCGACATCCTCATCAGCGACAGCGGCGCCGCCGGCCGGAAGCTGCTGGCCAGCGTGACCGCAAGCCTCGAGTTCCGCGTGAGTGGTGTCGACGAGGACGAGCTGCTTGCCGGATTGCGGATGATCGGCCAGCTCGCCAGCGACAAGCGCCGCTGGCTGCCCGGTTTCTCCCCGAGTGGCTTCATCGACAAGGCGTGGCGCCCGCACATCGTCGACACCAACCGCGGCCGGCTCGATCGCCGCGCCTATGAGCTGTGCGCCGCCTACGAGCTGCGCTCCGCATTGCGCGCTGGCCGTGTGTGGGTTCCGGGCAGTCGCCGCCACGCCGACCCCTCGAGCCTGCTGTTGCCCGACGAGCAATGGCAGCCAGCGCGCGTCGCGTTCGCGGCGACGGTCGAACGATCCCTCGACGGCCGTGAGCGGCTCGACGCCCTCGCCAACGACCAGGCTGCGCTCCTGAAACGGCTCGCTGACGAGCGTGATGCGCTCTCCGAGGCGTGTCTCGCGAAGGACGGCTTGCTCCTCGATGATCTCGACACCGCCGACCAGAATGACGGGCGGCTACGAAAGCTCATCGAGCCGCGCCTGCCGGAACTCGACTTGGCCGAGCTTCTGATCGAGGTCGACGCTGGACCGGCTTCAGCGAGTTCCTCGCCCCGCTCTCCGGCAACCGCCGCCGTTCAGCCGACATGCCCGCGTTGCTCTACGCCGTCACCCTGGCGCAGGCAACGAACCTCGGCCTCACCGGGATGGCTAGGGCGAGCGAGTTCAGCTATCAGCAGCTCGAATGGGCCTGGGAGCAGCTCTGCCGAGAGGACACCCTCACAGCCGCCAGCGCCCGCCTGGTCGATTACCACCACGGCCTGCCGCTCGCTCAGGCGTGGGGCACCGGCCGCCTGTCCTCATCGGACGGACAACGGTTCGCCGCGCGCGGCCGCGGGCCCGGGACCGCGGCGCTGCCACGGTACTTCGGGCACCGCCGCCGCGGCCTGCAGATCTACTCCTGGACCTCAGACCAGTACAGCCAGTACGCCAGCAAGGTGATCACCGCCACCGTCCGTGATGCGACGCACACCTTGGACGGGATCCTGGACAACCAGACGGTGCTGCCGATCGAGGAGCACACGACCGACACGCACGGCTACACCGAGATGATCTTCGGCGCCTACGACCTGCTCGGCCTGCGGTTCGCCCCGCGGATCCGAGACCTCGATCGCCAGCGGCTCTACCGCCACGGCCTCGCGCCGGGAGTCGAGACTGCCGAGCTGCTCAAGCAGAAGATCCGGCCGGAGCTGATCACCCCGTACTGGGACGAGCTGCTCCGTCTCGCGGCATCCCTGCGACACGGGTGGGCGCCCGCCTCGCTGCTGCTCACCCGCCTGCAAGCCGGGTCACGACGCAACCCGCTCGCTCAAGCCCTGCAGGAGTACGGACGGCTGATCAAGACCAACTTCGTGCTCGACTGGCTCGCCGATCAAGAACTCCGAGCACGGGTCAGCCGGCAGCTGAACAAAGGCGAGCAGCTGCACGCGCTGCGCCGCGCGATCTTCTACGCCAACGAAGGCCACGTCCGCCAGCGAAACCCGGACCAGCAGAGCGAGCAAGCGC
>JBOGYE010000289.1:0-5407 GCA_050696635.1 Solirubrobacteraceae bacterium
CGCCAGCGAGCGGCCGCCGACGCCGAACTCCTCCGCGGCGAGCACGTCGTGCGCCGGCTCGTGGTGGAGGGCCGGGTCGCGGACGCCGACGCCGAACTCCTCGGCCGCGAGCACGTCATGCGCGTCGTCGCCCGCTGCCCGCGCTAGTGGGGCTCCCTGGTCGTCTCCCTCTCGCTCCGGCATGCCCCCGATCTTCCCAGATCACGCAAGCCAACGCGGCCATGGTGTTCAGCCACGGTGATAATCTGAGTGGCCATCACTAAGATCGATGAGCTTCGTACAGCTGCCTGTGGTATTCTCACCTTATGCATCGTAAGTCCCTACTGAAAGTGAAGACACGATGAGCCGCCTTCTCTTGGTCCCGCTGGATGACGTCGTCGTCTTCCCGGGCATGTCGCTGACGCTGGCGATCGACGCCGGCGAGGAAGAGCGTGTCCTGCTGGTCCCGCGCCACGAGCAGGAGTTCGCCGCGGTCGGCACGGTCGCGCAGGTCTCCGGCCGCGTGCGCCTGCCCGGCGGCGGACGCGCCTTCGAGCTGCAGGGGTTGCACCGCGGCGTTGCGGGCGCAGCTCAGACGCTGCCCGATGGGCGCCTTTTCGTCGAGGTGCAGGAGCGCCCTGACCCTGTCCCGGTCGACGGGAAGACCCGTAACCTCGAACGCGAGTACCGCGCCGTCGTCGAGGAGATCCTCGAGGCGCGCGGTGACGACGGGCGCATCTCCGCCTTTCTGCGCTCGATCTCCGAGCCCGGCGCGCTGGCCGACACCAGCGGCTACAGCCCCGACCTCGGCTACGAGCAGAAGGTCGGCCTGCTGCAGACGATCGACGTGACCGAGCGCCTCGAGCTGGCACTGACGCTCCAGCGCGAGCGTCTGGCCGAGCTGCAGGTGCGCAAGCGGATCCGCGAGGACGTCGAGTCCGGCGCCGAGAAGCAGCAGCGAGACTACTTTTTGCGCAAGCAGATGGACTCGATCCGCAAGGAGCTGGGCGAGGACGACGCCTCGATCGTGGAGGAGTACCGGACCAAGATCGCCGAGGCCGGAATGCCCGAGCACGCTCGCGAGCAGGCCGAGAAGGAGCTCGCGCGGCTTGACCGGATGGGCGAGCAGTCGGCCGAGTCAAGCGTGATCCGCACCTACCTCGACTGGCTGATCGCGGTGCCGTGGTCGACGACCTCGGAGGAGCGGCTGGAGCCCGAGCACGCGCGCACGGTCCTCGACGAGGACCACGCGGGCCTGGACGACGTCAAGGACCGGATCGTCGAGTACATCGCGGTCAAGAAGCTGCGCTCCGAGCGCGGGATCGGCGATGATCGGCGCTCGGGCGCGATCCTGACCCTGATCGGCCCGCCCGGTACCGGCAAGACCAGCATCGGCGAGTCGATCGCGCGGGCGACCGGTAGGAAATTCGTCAGGATGTCCCTCGGGGGCGTCAGGGACGAGGCCGAGATCCGCGGCCACCGTCGCACCTACATCGGCGCGCTCCCCGGCAGACTCGTCCGGGCGCTCCGCGACGCCGGCACGATGAACCCGGTGATCATGCTCGACGAGGTCGACAAGGTCGGCGCCGACTGGCGGGGAGACCCGTCCTCGGCGCTGCTGGAGGTGCTCGACCCGGCCCAGAACCACTCGTTCCGCGATCACTATCTGGATCTCGAGCTGGACCTGAGCGGCGTGATGTTCATCGCCACCGCCAATCTCGCGGACACGATCCCGGGCCCGCTGCTCGACCGCATGGAGGTGATCCGCTTCGACGGGTACACGACCTCGGAGAAGGTCGCGATCGCCCGTGGCTACCTGTGGCCGCGCCAGCTGGAGCGCAACGGCCTGCGCCCCCACGAGGTGGCGATCGATGACGAGCTGCTGCGCACGGTGGCGACCGAGTACACGCGCGAGGCCGGCGTGCGCCAGCTCGAGCGCGAGCTTGGAACGCTGCTGCGCAAGACGGCTACCGGGATCGCGTCGCAGAAGACCGAGGCGCCCGTGACGATCGACCTCGACGCCGTCCGCGACGCGCTCGGCCGTCAGCGCCACTTCCAGGAGTCGGCGATCCGCACCGCGGTCCCGGGCGTCGCGACCGGCCTGGCGGTGACCGGCGCCGGCGGGGACGTGCTGTTCGTCGAGGCGACCGCGATGTCGGGCAGGCCTGGGCTGACCCTGACCGGGCAGCTCGGCGACGTGATGAAGGAGTCGGCTCAGATCGCGCTCTCCTACGTGCGCGCCCATGCCGCCGAGCTCGGGATCGACCCGGCGGGCTTCGACGAGCGCGCGTTTCACGTGCACGTCCCCGCGGGCGCGATCCCCAAGGACGGTCCGTCGGCCGGCGTGACGATGGTGACCGCGCTGACCTCGCTGCTGTCGCGGCGGCCGGTCAGCCACACCGTCGGGATGACCGGCGAGGTGACCCTCCAGGGCCGGGTGCTGCCGATCGGCGGCGTCAAGCAGAAGGTGCTGGCGGCGCACGCCGCAGGGCTGACCGACGTGGTGATGCCGGAGCGAAACCGCGGCGATCTCGACGACGTCCTGGAGGAGGTCCGCGAGCAGATGCGGTTCCACTTCGCGATGACGATCGACGAGGTGCTGGCGGTCGCGCTGCAGTCCGCGCCGCTCGCGGCCGCCGCCTGACGAGGGCCGCCACCCCGCGGCCACGGCGGCGGTCGGTACCGCCCGGCCGCGGGGTAGTAGCGTGCCAGGCATGACCACGATCTCCCCCTCCCAAGAGCAGCAGGCAGTCGAGCAGGTTCCCAAGCAGCTGTACATCGCCGGCGAGTGGCGCGACGGCGCCAAGGGCACTTTGGCGGTCGAGGATCCGTCGACCGGCGAAGCGCTGTGCGAGGTCGCCGACGCATCAACCGATGACGCCCGCGAGGCCCTCGACGCGGCCGTCGAAGCCGGCCAGTCGTTTGCCGCCACCCCCCCGCGCGAGCGCGGCGAGATCCTGCGCCGGGCGTTCGAGCTGATCGTGGCGCGCAAGGACGAGCTGGCGCTGCTGATGACGCTCGAGATGGGCAAGACGATCAAGGAGTCGCTGGCCGAGATCGCCTACGCGGCCGAGTTCTTCCGCTGGTTCTCCGAGGAGGCGGTGCGGATCGACGGTCGCTATGGGGTCGCCGGGAACGGCGCCGGTCGGGTCCTGACGATGAAGCAGCCGGTCGGCCCGTGCCTGCTGATCACCCCCTGGAACTTCCCCCTGGCGATGGGCACGCGCAAGATCGGCCCGGCCGTCGCCGCCGGCTGCACGATGGTCGTCAAGCCGGCGAAGCAGACGCCGCTGTCGATGCTGGCGCTGGCGCAGATCATGGAGGAGGCGGGGCTGCCCGGCGGGGTGCTGAACCTGTTCACGTCGTCGTCGGCGGGCGACACGACCGGCCCGCTGATCTCCGATCCGAGGCTGCGCAAGATGTCGTTCACCGGCTCGACCGAGGTCGGGCGCACGCTGATGGCTCAGGCCTCGGAGACGCTGCTGCGTCTGTCGATGGAGCTCGGCGGCAACGCCCCGTTCATCGTGTTCGACGACGCCGACATCGACGCCGCGGTGGCCGGAGCGATGATCGCCAAGATGCGCAACATGGGCGAGGCCTGCACCTCGGCCAACCGCTTCCACGTCGCCGGCGCAGTGGCCGACGAGTTCGCCTCCAAGCTGGCCCAGAAGATGGGCGCGCTGAAGCTCGGGCGGGGCGTCGAGGACAGCACCGACGTCGGTCCGCTGATCGACGACGGTCAGCGCGGCAAGGTCTCAGAACTCGTGCAGGACGCGCTCGGACGCGGCGCCACCGCCGTCGTCGGCGGCCGGCAGCGCGACGGCGCGGGCTATTTCTATAACCCGACCGTGCTGACCGACGTGCCCGACGACGCGCAGCTGCTGCAAGAGGAGATCTTCGGCCCGGTCGCGCCCGTGAAGGGCTTTGCCGACGAGGACGAGGCAATCGCCGCCGCCAACGACACCGAGTACGGGCTCGTCGCCTACGTGTTCACCAACGACCTCAAGCGCGCTCTGCGCGTGTCCGAGCGGCTGCAGACGGGGATGATCGGCCTCAACCAGGGGATGGTGTCCAACGCCGGTGCGCCGTTCGGCGGCATCAAGCAGTCGGGCTTCGGACGCGAGGGCGGCAGCGAGGGGATCGAGGAGTACCTGGAGACGAAGTACGTGGCGATCAACCTCTGACCACCGCGTGCCGCCTGTTGCACTCAGGCCACCTCGGGCTGATCCCGTCGCTCGAAGCCGCCACAGCGCGCCACCGGCAGGCGCGGGTAGCGGGCAAAGCGCTCCGGCTCTGTACGGGAGCGCAGGCACAGCGAGAAGCTCGAGCCGCGCGTGTTGCGCACGAGCTGCTGATGGCGGCAGCTGTCGCACAGCCCTGCATCCGGGCGCCCCCGCCCCACTACTGCACCCACATCCCGGGCGCAACCGGCACCTGGATCAGCCGCGGACCGTCGTCCGCGCCGATCGCGGCGCGCAGCGCCTCGGTCAGCGCCTCGCGCCCTGACACCTCCTCGGCCGCGATCCCGTAGCCGCGCGCGACCGCGGCCACGTCGAGCCCCGGCAGGTCCAGCCCCGGAGCGCCCGACACCTGCTCGAGCGCCGAGAACCACTTCAGGATGCTGTAGTCGTCGTTGCGCAGGACCAGGTAGGTGACGGGCACCGACAGCGCCGCGGCGGTCCACAGCGCCGTGATCGCGTACTGGGCCGAGCCCTCGCCGAGCACGCACACGACCGGCCGCGCGGGCTGCGCCAGCTGCACGCCGACGGCGGCGGCGATCCCGAACCCGAGGCCGCCGCTCGCGCACAGGTAGTAGCTGCCCGGCGTCGAGATCCGCAGCCGGTTGCGCAGCGCCAGCGTCGATGACGGCGTCTCGACGACCGCGATCGCCTCGCTGGACCAGGCGTCGGCGAGCGCCGCCATCGCCTGCGAACCGCTGAGCCGGCCCGGCGTCGAAGCGGCGTCGGGCTCGCCCGGCTCCGCGCGCGGCTCGATCGCCGGGCGCGTGTCGCCCGGGTCGCCGACCAGCTCGACCAGCCGCGCCAGCGCCAGCCCGACGTCGCCGACGATCGCGTCCCCCATCGGTGCGCGAGCCGCCTCGCCCGGGTCCGAGGTCAGCGCCACCAGCTCGCAGCCGTCGGCGAGCAGCTGCCCCGGGATGTACGGGTAGTAGGGAAACACCGGCGAGCCCGCGACCAGCACCAGGTCGTGGGCGGACAGCGCCTGCGCCAGCGGTCCGATCGCGGGCGGCAGGACACCGGCGAACTGCGGGTGGCGCTCGGGGAAGCCCAGCCGCGAGCCACCGGCCGCAGGGGCGGCCCAGACCGCCAGACGCTGGCGCTCGGCGAGCGCGACCGCCGCCTCCCATCCACCGCTGGCGTCGACCTCCGGCCCGGCGACCAGCGCCGGCGCGCGGGCGGTCGCCAGG
>JBOGYE010000290.1:0-9470 GCA_050696635.1 Solirubrobacteraceae bacterium
GCGGACGCCGGCGCCGGCGCCGCGATCGGTCCGACGGCCGGGGCCACCGCGGCCCGCGCGCGCGAGCGCAGCGTGTGGATGGTCGTCGCGATGCTCGCCTGCCTAGTGGTCTCCATCGGCCTCGGCGTTCACCTCCCGGGCCAGCTGGCCGCGCTCTTGACCAACGCGGCTCATCGCCTGGCGGTGCCGGTGTGACCGGAGTCTCCCGTCCCGCGAACCGGCCGTCCGACGGCCTGCCCGCGCACCTGGGCGCGATCGGCGAGCCCGGGCCGCCTGACGAAGTCCGCCTGCGGGTCAAGACCCTGAGCTTCCGCCGCGCGGCGTCGATGCTGCGTGGCGCCGGGGCGAGGTTCGTGACGCTGCTGCTCGCCGACACCCCCGAGCCGGCGCTGGTGGGCGCGTTCGCGCTGCGCGGATCACTGGTCGTGCTCCGCGCGCCGGCGGAGGACTCCGATCCGCCGACCTACGGCTCGCTGGCCGAGTTCTGGCCCGCGGCCCGGTGGGCCGAGCAGGAGCTGACCGAGCGTCACGGCGTGCACGCGCTCGGCCTCCCGCCGGGGCGCGCGCTGACGGTGCCCGACGCCGACCTGGTCGATCGCGGTGTCTACGGCCTGGACGCGTTCGTGATCCCATACGGACCGGTTCGCTCGGGCGTCTTCGAGGCGATCCAGTTTCAGCTCGAGACCGGCGGCGAGAGCGTCCCCCGGCTCCAGACGCGCCCCTTCTTCAAGCACCGTGGGATCGAGGCGCTGTTCGAGGGCATGGCGCCCGACCGTGCCGTCTACATCGCCGAGCGAACGGCCGGGATCGCGAGCGTGGCCTACGCGTGCGCGTTCAGCCAGGCCGTCGAGCGCGCGCTCGGCGTACAGCCCCCCGTCACGGCCGAGCGCTGGCGCGCCGTGCACGCCGAGCTCGAGCGCCTCGCCTGCCATCTGGACGTGATCGCCAAGCAGGCCGAGACCGCCGCGCTGTACGTCGGCCTGGCACGGTTTCAGATCCTCAAGGAGCAGGTGATGCGCCTGCGCGCCAGGTTGACCGGAAGCCGGTTCGCGCGCGGCGTGGTCGTTCCCGGCGGCGTGCGCGAGATCGGCGAGATCGATCTGGACGAGCTGGCGGCCGCGCTGGACGAGCTCGAGCGCCAGCTGATCCGCGACCGTCGGATGTTCCTCGGCACGGCGTCGATGCTGGACCGCCTGATCGGCGCGGGCCATCTCCCGCGTGCCCTCGTCGAGGAGTACGCCGCAGTCGGGCCGGTCGCGCGCGGCTCGGGCGTCTCGACCGACGCCCGCCACGAGCGTCCATACGGCGACTATCGCCGCCTCGGGCTGCGGGTCATCACGCGGCGCGAGGGAGACTCGATGTCCCGCGTCAGCGTCCGCTTCGGCGAGCTGTCGGAGTCGCTGCGGATCCTGCGCCAAGCGGTCGACCACCTGCGTCGGGGGGACGGCGAGCCGCGCGCCGTGCTGCCGGCCGGCGCGAGCGGTGCGGCGTTCGGCTGGTCCGAAGCGCCGCAGGGAGAGCTGGTGGTCTGGGTCGAGATCCATGACGGGCTCGTGCACCGCGTGCACATCGCGTCGCCGTCGCTGCGCAACTGGGCGCTGTTCGAGCACGCGTTCCCCAAAGACGTGCTGACCGACTTCGCGTTCATCGAGCACAGCTTCGGCCTCACGCCGGCGGGAGCCGACCGCTGATGCTGTTCCGGAGCCGACCGCCGGCGCCAGCCGACAGCCGATCGCCGGCGCCGACCGCGGCGGGAGCTGCGCGCTGATGCTGGGCTGGCTGATCCGAGGGCTGCGCCAGGGCCGGATCACAACCCGCTACCCGCCCGGGGCCGAGGCCCCCCCGGGGGGCTATCGCGGCCGCGTCGCGGTGCTGGCCCCGCACGGCGCCTCGCCCGAGGTGGCGCAGCTGTGCCCGACGGGGGCGATCGCCGTCGACGCCGACGGCCGCGTGGCGCTGGATCGCGGGCGCTGCATCCTCTGCGGCGAGTGCGTGCTCGCCGCGCCCGAGCGCTTCGCCTTCGAGCCGCGCTACGAGACCGCGGCCCGCGCCCGACCTGCGCTGGTGGTCGGCGAGGCGGCGCCGCTCGCGAGCGAGCCGGGCCGCAAGCCCCTCGGCGAGCTTGCGCGGGCGCTGCGTCGCTCGATCCACGTTCGCCACATCGACTGCGGCTCGGACGGCTCGGAGGAATGGGAGATCCAGGCCTTGTGGAACCCCCACTACGACATCCAGCGCCTAGGCTTCTTCCTGACCGCCTCCCCGCGCCATGCCGACGTCCTGCTGGTCACCGGGGGCGTGACCGCGCCGATGCGCGCACCGCTTGAGCGCACCTGGGAGGTGATGCCCGGGCCCAAGGCGCTGGTGGCAGTCGGGACCGACGCCTGCTCGGGCGGCCTGGCCGCCGGCGGCGGCGCTGTCGCGGGCGGTGTCGACCGGGTCCTGGCGGTCGACGTCTACGTGCCGGGGTCCCCGCCCGCGCCGATCGCGATCCTGCACGGGCTGCTGGTCGCGGTCGGCCTGCTGGATAGCGTGGAGGTCGCCGCGTGACGATCGTCTACGCGCTGGCGATGGCCCTGCTGGTGATCGGCGCCGTCGCTGCGCTATGGCTGCCGCGGTCCGGCGCGCTCGGCTCGGCCGCGGGCTGCGTGCTGCTCGCGATCGTCGGCGTGGACGCCGCGATCGGCGGCGCGCGCCCGGTGCTGGAGCTCGGCGGCTGGATCGGGCTCGGCGACAGCGCGCTGCGCGCGGACGGCCTCGCGGGGATCTTCCTGGCGCTGGCGGGGATCACAGGTGCGGCCGTCTCGCTCGCGTATGCCGGTTCGCCGGCGAGTCGGGGGCTGACCTGCGCGGCCAGCGCGCTGCTGCTGTGCGGCGCGGTCGCGATCGGCGCCGACAACGCGTTCTTGTTCTTCCTCGCCTGGGAGGCGCTGACGATCTGCGTGTACCTGATCGCGAGCGCAGGCCGCAGCGTCCACGAGCGGCTGGCGGGCTATCTGACCGGCGGTCTGGCAAAGGTCGGGGGCGGCGCGCTGCTGGCCGCGATCGGCCTGCTGTACGAGCACACCCACAGCTTCTCGCTGCACGCCTGGACGACGGCCTCGCTCCCGGCAGGGACGCGCGGAGTCGCGTTCGCGCTGTTCCTCGCCTGCTTTGCGACCAAGACAGGCGTGCTGCCGCTGCAGGGCGGCCTGCCCGCGGGCTACGGAGCAGCCCCCCGCCTCGGCGCGGCCTCGCTGGCGGTGGCGCTGTGCGCCGGGTTCTACGGACTGTGGCGGTTCGAGCTGCAGGTTCTCGCCCCGCTGCCGGTCTGGTGCGGGGACGCGCTGCTGATCGTCGGCGCGCTCACCGCGGTCGTCGGAATCCTGTACGCCCTGACCCAGGACGGGCTGCGGCCGTTCCTCGGCTACTCGACCGTGGAGCACGCGGGGATCGTGCTCGTCGGGCTCGGCGTGGCGGCACTTGGCCAGTCGGCGCACAACCCGGCGCTGGCGGCAGCCGGGGTGCTCGCGGCGACGCTCCACGTCTGCGCCCACAACCTCGCCAAGACGCTCGCGCTGATCGCAACCGACCGCGTCGAGCAGGCAACGGGGAGGCGGACGCTGGATCCGCTGGGTGGCCTCGCGCGGCGGCTGCCGCTGAGCGCGCTGGCGCTCGGCGTCTCGACGCTCACGCTGGCCGCGATCCCGCCCCTGGGTGGCTTCGTCAGCGAGTGGTTCACCTTCGAGGCGCTGCTGCAGGGCTTCAGGATGCCAACGCTGCTGTCGCGGCTCCTGTGCGCGCTGGCCGCCGCCACGCTCGCGCTGACCGCGGGCCTCGGCCTGCTGGCGTTCGCGAAGTTATACAGCGCGATCTTTCTCGGTCACGCGCGCACGCAGCTGCGTGCCGTGCGCACTCCGAGCCGCCGGGCGGCCGGCCTGCTGTTGCTGACCGCGCTGTTGCTGTTCCTGGGGACGGTCGCGCCCTGGGAGGTCCGCGCGATCGGCTCGGCTCTGCGCGACCTGCTCGGCTTTGACCTGGCACGCTCGACGATCAGCCACCCGCTGGTGCTGACGCCGGTCTTCAAGGGCTTCTCGGTGCTGGCGCCGACGTGGCTGAGCGTCGTGCTGCCGGCCTATGCCCTGCTTGCGATCGCGGTCGTGCGAGCGACCCGCGGCGACGCCGTGCGCCTGCGTCCGATACGACGTGCGCCGGTGTGGGTGACGGGCAGCGGAGCCAAGCTGGACGCGGTCCAGTACCGACCGTCGGCCTACTCGAACCCGATGCGCGTGATCCTCCGCGGGCCGCTGGGCTTCCGCGTGCGCCTGGTGGAGGATCAGATCGAGGGACGCGCGGCGCTGCGGCTCGACACGCGGGTCGTGCTGGCCGTCGATCAGTTCCTGTACGCGCCGTCGGCCGCGCTGGCGCAGCGCGTTGCGGGCCGGGTGCGGCGGCTGCAGTCCGGCCACCTCTCGATCTATCTTCTCTACTTGCTCGTCGCGCTGATCGTGGTCCTGGCTCTGATCCCCTCTCTGCACTGATGTTCCAGCGAATCCTGCTCGCCTGGGACGGTTCCGAGGTCGCGCTGCGCGCGCTCGACGTGGCGATCGACGTGACGCGCCGCTACCAGGCGGAGCTGGTAGCCGTGTCGATCGCCGATGTGCCCGGCCACGCCGAGACGGCCGCCGACCGGGCCGAATCGGTCGACGCCGCCCATTGCTACCTGGAGCGCACCTTCGAGGAGGTCAGGGACCGCGCCGAGCGGGCCGGCGTGGAGGCCGAGCACGAGATCATCGACGGCGAGACGCCCGTCGACGCGCTGCTTGCGTACGTCCACCGGCACGGGACGGATCTGATCGTCTGCGGACATCACCACGAACGCCGATCGGGCCGGCTGCTGCTCAAGGGCATCACCCTGGACCTAGTGGCCGGCGCGCCGGTCCCGGTGCTGGTGGTCTCAGACGAGACCTGAGGGCGGTCTCACGCCAGACCCGGGCGCGGCGCCTCGACGGGCGGCGCGCTGACGCCATCGACCGGCTGCGGGCGATCCCAAGCCGAGGTATCTCCAAAGGTGCGCCGGTATAGGTCTTCGCCGTAGCTGGTCGGCAGCGGTTCGGCTTCGATGATGCGATAGGAACGCTGCCCGCCGACGCCGCGGTCCGCGCGCAGGAACAGGGTGGTGTCGCCATGGTGCTCGTGGTAGCGGTGAGCCAGGTCGTACAGGTGGGTCACGAACGCGATCTTCACCCCGATCTGATTCATCGCGCGAATGAACTCGTCGGCGATCTGAGAGCCTTCGTGCTCGTTGGTGGCCGAGAAGGATTCGTTGCAGATCAGCAGGCAGCCACCGTCGATCGCCTTGACGATCTGGCTCATGCGGGCTAGCTCCTCGTCGAACTTGCCGCTGGTCATGGTCGCGTCCTCTTCGCGCTTGTAATGACTGAACACACCGTTGGTGATCGTGGCCGAGAAGGACTCGGCGGCGACGAACATGCCTGCCTGCATCATCAGCTGCGCGATGCCGAGGCCGCGCAGAAAGGTCGACTTGCCGCCCTGGTTGGCGCCGGTGATCATCAGCAGCGGCTTGCCGTCGGCGTGCAGGTCGTTGCCCTGCACGCGCTCTGACAGGCGCAGCGACAGGCACGGGTCATACAGTCCCTGGGCGGACCACGCCAACGTTCCGAGCGGATGGGGCTCGGGCAGGCATGCGGGCTCGCCCTTGTCTGCGAGCTGCTCGTGCAGGTTCAGGCATCCGACGTAGAAGCCGAGCTCGGCGCGCAAAGCGGCGAAGAAGCTCAGGATGTGATCGGTGGACTGCCCCAGCGCATTGGCGACCAGGCTCACGCCGCGGTCGCGCAGCCTCCCCAGAGCTTGCCCGCCGCCGTGGTCGCGGGGCGGCACGATGTGACTGTAGGTCGGCTTGTCGAGCATCGGGCGGCGGAGGCGGAAGAGTCCTCGCTTTTCGTGGCGCGGTGAGCGCAGCACGTAGTCGATGCCCTGACCCCGGTCGCCGAGGCGAGCGCTCATCAGCACGCCGTCGCGAAAGCGCAGTCGACGCAGGTGCTCGGCGATCTCCACGAAGTAGTCGTCGTCCAGCTCGCGGCAGATCGTGTCGAAGAACCGGCCAAACCCCTCAGAGTGAAACCCATCGGCGTGCTCCTCGGCGAGCTTGCGCAGCTGCCTGAGAAACGTCACGAGCAGCTCCAACACGCTGATCGAGTGACGCAGCAGCGGCTCCCCGCGGTTGCTGAAGATGCTGCGCCAGATCCGTCGTTCCTGGGCGATCGCCTGGACCGCGAGACC
Organism: Solirubrobacteraceae bacterium; assembly: GCA_050696635.1. Classification (GTDB taxonomy): domain Bacteria; phylum Actinomycetota; class Thermoleophilia; order Solirubrobacterales; family Solirubrobacteraceae; genus Palsa-465. Next base: position 6,280 of record JBOGYE010000290.1, read on the forward strand.
GTAGATCTCCCGCACGACCGCCGGCTGACGCATGCAGTCGGTGAGCACCGCGTGCCGGTAGCGGATCTCCTCGGCGCGTCTCACGCCCGACAGCATCGCCGTGCGTGACGACGCGTACACCACCACGTCGTCGCGGGCCATGGCGTTCCACACGATCTCCAGCTCGAGGTCTCCGATCAGGTCCCGCTCACCGACCCGCTCTTCGTGAACCCGCGTCTCGCTGTCCCTAGCGCGCCGCGGGCGCTCGAGAGACTCCAAAAGACCGGCGTCCAGCTGGAAGTCGCGATCCTCGAACATCAGTCGGGCCTTCATGGCGCACGTCGCTCGCCGGTGATCTGCTCGTACGTGAGCCCGTGCTTCTCGGCAATCGCGCGCGCGTAGGCGCGACCATCGGCGGGGACGCGGATCACCTTGTAGGTGCGTGTCGCCGGATCGTCTGCGACCACCTGACTCACCACGCTGACCGTCTTCTCGTTCAGCGTCGACACGTCATCCAGGAAGGTGACACAGACCCCGAGCGCGTCCAGCTCACATACCTGCCCGAGAATCATACGGCTGAGGAACTGCGCATCGTGAGCGGTGGTGGAGTTGAACACCTCGTTGAGGATCACCAAGCTGGCCGGTGTCGCCCGAACCAGATCGGCGTGCAGCCGGTTCAGCTCGTCCTGCAGCTTGCCGGCCAGCGTCGCGATGTCCTCCTCCTTCTCGAAGTGGGTGAAGATCTGATCGCACAGGAACAGCTGCACCTCACGACCCGGAACCGGGCAGCCCAAGCGAGCCAGATAGTGCAGCTGTCCGACCGCGCACGCCAGAGTGGTCTTGCCGCCGTTGTTGGGTCCGGAGATCACCAGAATGCGCTCGGGCCCGGTGAGGGCGACGTCATTGCACACCAGCTGCTCACCCTGCTCGACCAGCTTCGCAGCGAGCGCCAGGTCGAACGTATCCAGCGCCTGCTCGTCCTTGGACTGCACAGACATCCGCGCATAGGAGAACGGCAGCCCCGCCTCGCGCAGCGGTCGGATGTGATCCAGATAAGAGAGGTAGAACTGAAACTCTCGATCCGCTAGCGCGACCGCCGGATCCAGATATTCGGCGTGCTGCCGGCAGAAGGTATCCAGCCCGGCGAACAGATCCGGGTACAGCTTGGAGACAAGACTCAACACGGCCACCTCGGCGAACTCCTCCTCCTTCCAGTCAGGTCGCACGTCGCGATAGTCGGTCACCGCGCCCTGCTGAAACCGGGCGAACGTGTGGGCCACCTGCTCGCTGTAGTCGATCTCGTCGCGATACCGGCCCACCGTGACGCGGTTGTCCTTGACAAGGACGCAATAGCTCACGGCGCGTAGCGCATCCTGAAGCCGCCGGGCCTCGGCCTGCAGCTCGGTGAACGCCGTAGAGCCGACGTATCGCTCCAGACGGTCGCGCAGCCCGAGCAGGCCGCGTGAACGCACCGACACGTCGGACAGCCCACCCGTCAAAGCCACCGTCGCGGCGCAGTACCTGCCGGCCGCATTGAGAAAGTGCAGCGCTCGATGATAGTGACCGAAGTCCGCGAGGTCCCCCTCCATCTGCTTCGCTGCGTAACCGAACTTCGTCACGAGTGTCTGCTGCGCGAAGGCCGCAACCAGTCCGTACACTTCCTGACGCTCGAGATCCTGAAAGACCTCCTGGCGGTAGGTCACCGCATCGAGCCCGCCCAGGGGCCAGTGAAAGAACGGCCTGAGCGCGTACTCATCCCTGCCGGCCGTCACCGAGGCGACGATCTGATCCAGGTTCAGATCGGTGAAGTGGGCGGGCTCGCGAGCCTGCTCGATCTCGGCGGGGATGCCGTCGCCGGCGAACAGGATGCTCACCGACGCTCCCTCGCCACCCCGCCCGTCTCGGGCCACGGCCGTGGATTGCGCTTGCGCACTGACCCCTCCGTCTGAGAATCGCGGACCGTCGTCGGCTCCACCTGACCTCCACAGCATGTGGACAGCATGTCGGTAGAGGCCATCAGCGGCGGCCGCCGCGCTCCGAGCGAGCCTCATCGCTCCACAACGATTGTAGCGATCGCGGGATCGGCCCGAGAAAGCGCGGGGCGCCTCCGGCGGCAACGACAGTGACCGGTTGCGGATCCGTGTCCTAGCCTTGGCTGCTGCGGCTCACGATCACGATCAGCGGGATCGCGGCCAGTCCGGCCGCCAGTGCGAACGCGACCACGACTGCGAACGAGACCCCGAACAGAGCGCCGATCACGGTGCTGCCGGCGAACCACGCGATCCCGTAGACGCCCGTGAACAGCCCGTACGCAGACGCGCGCCGGTCGGCGGCGACCATCGGCGCCACCGCCGCGGGAATGATCGACTCGTGCACGCCCATCCCCAGGCCCCAGAGGCAGACCCCGACGAGGCTGACCCAGAAGCCGCCAAGGAACACGAGCGGCGCGTAGGCGGCCGAGATCAGCGTCAGTGGCACCAGCACGCCGATCCCATGACGGTCAAACAGACGCCCGAAGACCAGCGACCCGGTGCCGCTGACCGCCATCGCGGCCGAGTAGAAGATCGGGATCAGCGTCGCGTGCACCGTGCCGGCGCGATGGAAGTGATAGGCCATGATCGGGAAGTCCGCGAACCCGGCGGCGACCAGCGCGGCCGCCGCGAGGTAGATCCAGAACACACGCGGCAGCCCCTTCCCGCTGGCCCGGGCCGACGCCGGCTCCAGGTCCTGCGGACGCGGGTACAGCCAGCGCGCGACGCCGAGCAGCGTGAGCATGATCGCGGCTGGAACGGCGAGCACGGCGAACGCGGTCTTGTAGTCGTGGTCCGAGGTCGCGAGCACGAGCGCGACCAGCAGCGGGCCGAACAGCGCCCCGAACTGGTCCAGCGCCTCGTGCACGCCGAACGCCCACCCGTAGCCGATGTCCTTGGCAGCGTGGGAGAGCATCGCGTCGCGAGGCGGATTGCGGATGCCCTTGCCGATCCGCTCGGCGATGATCAGCAGCGCGGCCCACTGCCAGCTGCCGGCCAGCGCCAGCAGCGGCACCACTGCCATCTGCAGCACGTAGCCGCCGATCGCGATCGGCCAGTACATCCCGGTCCGGTCCGAACTGCGCCCGGAGAACAGGCGGACGTTGTAGCCGAGGAACTCCCCGGCGCCGCTGACCACGCTGACCGTGAGCGCGCTCGCGCCCAGCAGCCCCAGGTACGGGC
>JBOGYE010000291.1:0-9725 GCA_050696635.1 Solirubrobacteraceae bacterium
ACCGCCCGCAAGAACAGAGTCGGCGCGCTCAACGCCCTCGACGCGCTCACCGCCGGCACTCCGTGGCTGCCGATCAGCGCATCACCCTGAAGCCGTGATCCCGGCCTTCTCGACCTGAACAGTTACCGCCCAGAGAGCATCGACGACCAGGTGTCGGCCTGCCGCCGGCTGGCCCGCGACCGCGGCCTGACGGTCTCCGACGAGCACATCTACGCCGACCAAGCACTGTCTGGTGCGCGATCAGACAGACCGGCCCTTGCCGGGATGTTGGCGGCGGCGCCATCAGGTGAGTTCGATGTGGTCCTGGTTGACGACCTTTCCCGCCTCGCCCGTGACAACCACCTGATGCTCTCGATCATCGCTGAGCTCTCGTTTGAGGGCGTGCGCGTCATCTCCGTCGCTGACGGCTTGGACAGCAACGACGAGGAAGCGACGCTCGCGATTCAGGTGCGAGGCATCTTCAACGAGCTCCAGCTGCGCGACCTCAAGAAGAAGACACTGCGTGGGCAGATGGGCCAGAAGGAACGCGGCTTCTTCGTGGGCGAGAAGACCTTCGGATTCCTCTCGGTGCCGGTCGGTGAGATGCGGATGGACAAGAAGGGCCGGCCGCGACCTGAGGGCTACAAGATGGAGATCGAGCCCCAGCAGGCGGCCACTGTGCTCCGCATCTTTAACGCCTACGCTTCGGGCGATCCTCTGACCAAGATCGTCCGGACCCTGAACGAGGGGAGCGTTCCTGGTGCGATCAGATCAGCGAAGGGCTGGTCACCGGCCACCGTCAGCCGGATCCTTGACAACGAGAAGTACATCGGACGGTGGGTCTGGAACAAGACCGAGTCGCGGCGGGACCCGAAGACCGGCCGCCGCCGGCGCTTCGAGAAGCCTGAGTCCGAATGGATCGTCCATGAGGACGAGGAGATGCGGGTCATCCCACAGTCGCTTTGGGAGGCAGTCCGTATCCGCCGAAAGGAGATGCACCGCACCTGGCCGGGCGGAAAGGGCAATAAGGGCTTCTCCAAGGCACAGGGCAGCCGGCAGCAGCACTTCCCAACGCATCTGCTCGCCGGTGCCATGACCTGCGGTGCCTGTGGCGGAACCATCGCCCAGGTGAGCGGCAAGAGCGGCGGCTACTACGGCTGCCTGGCCGCCACCAAGGGGGCATGCGAGAACAAGATGCTGGTGCGCCGCACGCTCGCGGAGAAGGTTGTGATCGAGGCCGTCGTCGATGAGATCGCCAACGTCGAGACCGTCGAGTACGTGCTCGGCCGTGTGGGGCAGGAGATCGCCAAGCTGCGATCAGGCCTTCCCGAGACGCTTAAGCTCAAGGAAGCTGAGCTGACCGCTCAGCAGCGGAAGCTCGGCAACTTCCTCGACTTCATCGGCGAGGGGAGGGGAAGCAAGGCGCTCGGCCAAGCCCTCGCGGAGACGGAGCGGCGGGTGGAATCCCTGACCGACGAGGTCGACACGCTGCGGCGCGGCCACGAGCGCGTGTTCACTGTTCCGCCGACCGAGTGGATCGAGAATCGTCTCAACAACATGCAGGAGGTTCTGGAGGGGCGGACCGCTAAGTCAGCCAAGGTGCTCCGCGACCTGCTCGGGCCAATCCGTCTGGATGTCGTGACGCCCGACATCGGCCGGCCGTACTACCAGGCCTCGACATCGATCGACGCTCTCGCCCTAATCGAAACGCCCCCCGGCCGGGTCGGCGCGGAGGGCGGTTCGAATTCTTTGCAAAGGTGGAGACGGCGGGAATTGAACCCGCGTCCGCGGTCGCGTGAAAGGTGGCATCTACGAGCGTAGCCGGCGCTCTGGTCTCGTCCCTCGCTCGCCTCGCCGGCGGGGTTGCGGGGGACCAGCTCCGAAGAATCTCCCCGGATCGGCTGGAGCGGGCCTCACCGGGACAGCCTGCTGGTTGATCCCGGCACCCCCACCGCAGGCGAGCGGGGGGCCGAGAGCTCACGGCTCAGTCGCTAGCGACTAAGCGGCGAGCGCGTACTCGTGTGAGTCCGCACTTATGGTTTTCCCGGGTGTTTTACGAGGCCTCCCGGGACCTCGACTCGCAACCACCCCCACGAGCCGACCACGTCGAAGCCTGTCGTCCCCTGGGGATATCTGTTGTCCCGCCGATTATAGGAGCGTCTGCTGCGACAATCTGCTCAGGAAGGCAATGATCGACCCCGCGACGACAACCACCACCACCGACGCCACGGCCCCACCGGCCTCGCCGCGGCCAGATCCGTGGCTGGACGCGTACCCGCCGACGGCGCCGCCGCACCGGCCATCGTTCATCCGCCGGCGGCTGGCGCCGATCGGGATCGCGCTGCTGGCGTTCGCGGCCAAGATCAAGTCGATCCTGCTGCTGCTCGCCAACTTCAAGGTGCTGGTCACGGCCGGCTCGATGGCGGTCTCGGTCGCCGCCTACGCGACGATCTGGGGGCTGCGGTTCGCGGTCGGGTTTGTGATCCTGCTGCTGGTCCACGAGTGCGGACACGTGATCGCGCTGCGCCGCGAGGGACTGCGAGCCTCGGCGCCGATGTTCATCCCCTTTTTGGGCGCGGTGATCAGCGCCCGCTCGCTGGGCGACAACGCGCTCGCCGAGGCGCGCGTCGGGCTCGCCGGACCGATTCTGGGCAGCATCGGCGCGGGCGCCTGCCTGGCGATCTGGGGGTTCACAGGCGACGACTTCTGGCGCGCGCTGGGCTACACCGGCCTGTTCCTGAACCTGTTCAACCTGCTACCGGTGGTTCCGCTCGACGGCGGCCGGGCGATGGCGGCGATGTCGCCCTGGATGTGGCTGGCCGGGTTGGCGGCGATGATCGCGCTGGCGGTCGCGTTTCCCAACCCGGTGATCCTGATCATCGCCGTGCTGGCCGCCTACGAGACCTACCGGCGCTTCTCGCAGCGTCGCAACGGCGACGCCGCAAGCCAACAGGCGTACTACCGCGTCAGCCCGCGCAACCGGCTGCTCGTTGGGGCCGTGTACCTTGGCCTAGTGGCGCTGCTGGTGGTCGGGATGAACGCGACCAATCTGCCCCGCACGCTTGGATAACCCGCTGGTCCCGGCTCGCGGGCCTACTCGTACCGGCGCGTCTCCTGCTCGTCGCGGGGCACGTACGCGGTGGCGACGGGCCTGCGCTGGCGCGCCCAGACGAACGTGTAGATCACGGACAGCACCAGACCGACGATCCCCACGATCAGCAGCACGAGACCGGCGGTCTGGATGTTGAAGCCCTTGACGTGCGCGCTGACCGCCCACCTGAGGATCGCGCCGACAGCGATCAGCACGATCGATGAGCCTATGGTCATGGGTTGTGCGCTACCCGGATCAGCGGCGCCGCAAGCGCGGTCGGGCCGCTCAACGGCCGGCCTCGCGCAGCTCCCTGGCGACGTCGCGAGCCACGTCGCGACGCTGGATCGCCTGGCGCTTGTCGTACAGGTCCTTGCCCTTCGCCAGTGCGATCTCTACCTTGGCGCGCGACCGGGGGCCCGAGAAGTACAGCCGCGTGGGCACCAGCGTCAGCCCCCGCTCACGGGTTCGCGCCTCCAGCCGCGCGATCTCTGAGCGGTGCAGGAGCAGCTTGCGCGGCCGCTCGGGGTCATGGTTGTCTCGCGTGGCGGCCGGATAGGGCGGGATATAGACGCCGATCAGCCACAGCTCGCCATCGCGCATCGCCGCGTAGGAGTCCTTCAGCTGCGCCTTGCCGTCGCGCAGCGACTTGACCTCGGTGCCGGTCAGCACCAGCCCGCACTCGAAACGTTCGAGCAGGTTGTAGCGGTGCGATGCCTGCCGGTTGGTGGCCACGTCGCGGGGCGCCGCCTTGCGTTTCTTGCCCTTGGCCATGCTGGTCTCAGTCGTCGCTGTTTCTCAGTCGTCGCTGTCCAGCGCGTCCGCGGGGAGCAGGTCCACCCTACCCCGCGGCGCGTCGATCCGCCCGACCCGCACCCGCACCGGATCGCCCAGCCGGATCGCGCCGCCGTTGCGGGTCCCGACCAGGATCGTCGCCTGCTCGTTGAGCTCCCACCAGTCGCCGCGCAGTCGCCGTACCGGTAGCAGCCCCTCGAACTGCTGCCCGGGGCCGAACGCCACGAACGCGCCGGACGAAATCAGACCCACCACCTCGCCCTCGAACTCCCTTTCGCGCTCGCCGGCCAGCAGGAACGCGCGCGCGACGTCGTCTGCGTCGCGTTCGATCACCATCGCCTCGCGCTCGCGGTCAGAGCTCCAGGGGCCCGCGCCGCTGACGAACCCGGAGTCCGGCCGCGGCTCGCCGGCGATCGCCGACAACACGCCGCGGTGGCAGATCAGGTCCGGGTAGCGGCGGATCGGCGACGTGAAGTGGCAGTAGCAGGGCGATGCCAGCCCGGCGTGGCCGAGGTTGCGCTCCTCGTAGCGAGCCTGCTTGAGCGAGCGCAGCACCAGCGAGGTCAGCGCCCGGCGACCGCGCCCTGTACGCGCCACCCAGTCGCCGACCATCGCCGACGCCTGGCCGACCACGTCTGCCGCCTGCTGGGGCGTCAGCGTGCCCTTGGGCACCGGCGGCGTCGGCACGCCGAGCGAGTGCAGCTGGCCGACCAAGCGCTCCGCCGCCGGCCCGTCGGGGCGCTCGTGGACGCGGTACAGGGCCGGAACCCGTCGCTCGGACAAAAACCGCGCCACCTGCTCGTTGGCGGCGATCATCAGCTGCTCGATCAGCCGGTGGGACTCGGTCTGCTCGCTGAGCACCGCCGCCACCACGTTGCCGTCGGCGTCGAAGCCGAACTCCGGCTCGGCCGAGTCGACCACCACCCCGCTGCGCCCGACCGGCCCCTCGGCACGATCTCGCAACGCCCGCAGCGCCGCCGCGGCCGCGCGCGCAGCCGCGAGCGGCTCGCCCCAGGGCGCAGGCGCCGGCTCGCGCCCCGCGAAGATCCGATCGACGCGGTCGTAATCGAGCCGCTCGTCGGAGCGGATCGCCGAGCGGTACAACGACGCCCGGGCCACCCCGCCCTCGCCCAGCTCCAGCTCAACCGTAAGTGCGAGCCGGTCGACTCCAGGCGCGAGCGAGCAGGCCTCGTTGGACAGCGCGGGCGGGAGCATCGGCTCGACCGCGCCCGGCACGTATACGCTCGTGCCGCGGCGATACGCCTCGCGGTCGACCAGGCCGCGCGATGGCACGTACGCGGCGACGTCGGCGATGTGCACCCACACGCGCCAGCCGCCCGCGTGCAGCGCCTGGGCGGAGATGGCGTCGTCGAAGTCACGTGCGCTGACCGGGTCGATCGTGAATGTCGCCAGCTCGCGCAGATCGCGCCGGCCGTCGCCGGTCGATCCGGCATGCCCCGCCGCCCCGGCGCCGTCGCTTCCCGGCTTGGCGTCGGTCGCCGCCCCGGCGCCGGCGCTCTCCCCCCCGGCACCGGACGCCAGCCGTGCCTCGCGCTCGACGGCGGGGTCGAAGCCGCCCGGCAGCCCGCGATCGAGCATCAGCGCGCCGATCACATCACGCGCGTTGTCGGGACGGCCAAGGACCCGGGCGATGATCGGCCGCCGCCCACCGCCCCCCCTGTGCCTCGCGCGAGCACTCGCGTCGCCGCCTGCACCGGCGCTGCCGAGCAGCACCAGGTCGCCGACCGACGCGCGCCGGTCCCGGCTGATCGCGAGCCGCGGTCCAGGACCGAAGAACGGCTCGGCGACCAGGAACTTGCCCTGGCGTTCAAGCAGCGCGACGCGCGAACCGGCGCCCGGGGCCGCCGTCGCTGGCAGCGATGCCGGACTCACGACAGCTTGGCGGCGACGGTCCGCTCGGCGACGGTCAGCGCGGTGTCGGCCTTCGCCGTCGGCTTCGTGTAGGCATACACCTGCGGCTGGATCCCGTGCCCGCGGCTTACCCCGCCGCCGCCGAGGTTGGACCCGTTCGGGGTGAAGAACTCGCCGACCGTGAAGTCCAGCGCGCCGCCCCCGACCAGCGGCTGGATCTCCTGAAAGACGCCCTTGCCGTAGGTATGGGTGCCGACCACCGTCGCGCGACCGCGCTGCTCGAGCGCCGCCGTCACGATCTCGGCCGAAGATGCGGTGCCGGAGTCGACCAGCACCGCCATCGGCTGTTTGGTGGCGATCGCGTCGCCCTTGGCCATGTACACCTGGCGCGGCTGCGCGCGGCCATCGGTGGTGACGATGGTCCCGTTGGGGATGAACACACTGGCGACGTTGATCGCCTCCTCGAGCAGTCCGCCGCCGTTCTCGCGCAGGTCGAGGATCAGCCCGCGGGCGCCGGCCGCCAGCACATGGCTGACCTGCTGGCGCACCTGCGCTCCGGAACCCTGGGTGAAGCTGGTCAGCTGCACGTAGCCGAGCTTGATCCCGTGGAAGACTACGATCCGGCTGTCGGCGACCGGCACGACGAGCTCGGCTCGGCGCACCGTGATCACCCGCGAGCGCCCGCCTCGCACGACCGTCAGCGTCACCGGCGTGCCCGCGCGGCCCTTGATCAGCGAGGCAGCGAACTGCCCCGAGCGACCGGCGAGCGACACCGAGCCGACGGCGACGATCGTGTCGCCGCGCTCGATCCCCGCGCGAGCCGCCGGTGATCCGTCGAAGACCTCCTCGACCAGCAGCCCGTGCGGACGCACCTTGATGTCGACGCCGATCCCGCTCAGGTGCGGGTTGCTCTGCTGCTGGAAGGCGCCGTAGTCGGTCGGGTCGTAGTAGTGCGAGTAGGGGTCGTGCAGGCTGGCGACCGCCGCCTCGAGGCCCTGGTTGACCAGCTTGGAGCGGTCCACCGGCCGGTAGTAGTCGCGCTGCAGCAGTCCCAGGACCTGGTCGATCTGGCGGTCGTGGGAGCTTGAGGCGACAAACACGCTGCGGATCGGCGACGGCAGCCAGCTCGGATGGCCGCCGGCCCAGAGCCCGACCACCAGCAGGATGATGGCCACGATCGCTGTGGGCAGCCAGGCGGAGCGTCTGCGATGGGCGGGCATCTGCGACTCTGAGCGTAGCCTGGAGGGCCGACCGGCACGGGCCTCGGCCACGGACGCCGTACCGGCGCGGCCAGGACCCGTGCGCCGGCGCCGGTCAGACGCGCAAAAAGCGCCGCAAAGACAGGCCGGAGCCGAGTGCGGACACGAGCACGCCCGCCCCCAGCAGCACGAAGATCAGCGCCGCGAACGGGATCGTGTGCGGCGCCGCGACCAGCTTCCAGTTGCTGGCCAGCGGGTCGAGCAGCACCACCTTCGCCAGCGCCAGGATCGCCAGCGCCAGGATCGCGCCCGCGGCGCCGACGACCACGCCCTCGATCATGAACGGCCAGCGGATGAACCAATCGGTGGCCCCCACCAGCTTCATCACTTCCACTTCGCGCCGGCGCGCGTACAGAGACAGACGGATCGTGTTGGCGATCAGCAGCAGCGAAGCGATCACCAGCAGCGCGGTCAGCGCCGCCGCGGTGATCGTCACCAGGCTGGTGACCTCGAGGATCTTCTTGGTGTCATCGCGGCGGTTAGAGACGCTCGCGATCCCCGCGTCGATCATCCGGGTGCCGCCGCCAGCGACCGGCGGCATCAGCTCGTTGCGGACCGTGAGCACATTGCCCGGGTTGTCAGGGATCACATGGAACGTGTCGGGCAGGGGGTTTGACCCGAGCAGCTGATAGGCGGCCGGGTCGGCCTTGGACTGCTGCGCGAACGCCTGCGCCTTGGGCACGTACTGGACCGAGCCGACGTGCGGCAGCCCGCCGATCTCGCGCCGCACGCGTGCCACCGCGGCGGCGCTTGCGTCGGTCTTCATGTAGACGTCGACCTCGACCCGGCTGCGAACGCTGTTGGCAGCACCGTTGGTCGCCTGGACGATCGGGATGAACACGCCCAGCACGAGCATCGTCACCAGCACCGTCGCCAGCGCCGCGAAGCTCGGTGCGGCACTGCGGCGCGTCGCGCGGATCGCCTCGCGCAGGAAGAACCCGATCCGCATCTAGTGCAGGCCCGGCGGAGGGGTCGTGTCCGAACGCAGCCGCCGTGCGAGATCGCGGGTGGTCTCGTCCGCGGTGTACAGGCCAGCCGCCTCGTCGCGCACGATCCGCCCGCGCGACAGCTCCAGCACCCGGCGGCGCATCCGATCGACCATCGCCTGGTCGTGGGTCGCGACCAGCACGGTCGTGCCGGTCCGGTTGATCCGGTACAGCAGCCGCATGATGTCGATGCTGGTCTCCGGATCGAGGTTCCCGGTCGGCTCGTCGGCCAGCAGCAGCGGCGGATGGTTGACGAACGCGCGGGCCACGGAGACACGCTGCTGCTCGCCGCCGGAGAGCTGGTGCGGGTAGTTGTGCAGCTTGGTCGACAGGCCGGTCAGGCGCAGGATGTCCGGAACCTTGGCGCGGATCTCCTTGCGCGAGCCGCCCGTCACCTGCAGCGCGTAGGCGACGTTGTCGTACACGGTCCGGTTGGGCAGCAGCTTGAAGTCCTGGAACACCACCCCGACATTGCGCCGGAAGTACGGGACGCGGCGGCGGGTGACGTCGCACAGATCGTGACCGGCGACGCGGAGCACGCCGGCGGTCGGCTCAAGCTCCTTGATCAGCAGCCGCATCAGCGTCGACTTCCCTGAGCCGGTCGAGCCGACGAGGAACACGAACTCGCCGCGGCGGACCGAGAATGTCGCCTGATCGAGACCGACGTCGCCGGCGTAGAGCTTGGAGACGCCGCGGAACTCGATCACCGCCCGCGCGGGAGCTGCCGCCGGGCCGGACGGGCTGGACGGCCCGGACTGGTGTGTGGGCGCCGTGCGAGCTCGTTCGCTGGAGCGGCGCGTGATGTTCAGACGGGATGGCATTGGCTGGGCAGCCTAGCGGCCGACTGGAACGCCCGCCCCGCCCCGGACACGGTGCAACGGGATTTGCAGGCGCGCGCCCACCAGGGTACACGTCGTGACCGGGCACCGCGCCAGCTGCGGGTCGGGTCTGGCAGGGGCGCTACCTTTGAGGCCCAGATGGCCTCGCTCGCGGTCTCAACGCTCACCAACGGTCTGCGCCTGCACCGGATCGCGGTCCCGGGCACGCGAGCGGTCACGATCCTGGCCGCGTTCGATGCCGGCGCGCGGACCGAACGCCCCGAGGAGAACGGGATGGCCCACTTTCTCGAGCACCTGGTGTTCAATGGCGGCGACAAGTACCCCACCTACCGTGACGTCAACCAGGCGGCCGAGTCGATCGGCGCGGTCCTGAACGCCTACACCAGCCACGATCTGGTCGCGTTCCACATCACGGCGCGCGCGCAGCGCGGGCTGGAGGCCGCAGACCTGCTGACCGACTTCGTCGCCCGTCCGCGGATCGACCGAGACGAATTGGACCGCGAGCGCGGCGTCGTCGTGCAGGAGATCGCGCGCGCGCACGACCAGCCCGCGACGCAGGCGGAGCACCTGATCGACGAGGCCGTGTTCGGCGAGCATCCGCTCGGGCGACCGGTGCTCGGAACCACCGAGCATCTGCGCGACGGGTTCACTCGCGAGGGGATAGTCGCGTTCCGCGAGCGCCGCTGGTCGCCGACTGCGGGCGCGGCGTTCGTGGTCGGCAACCTCGACGGGCTCGGCGACGACGGACAGCTGGGTGCGATGTTCGAGCGCTTCGGCGCCGCCCCGGCTCCGGCCCCCTTCGAGCCCGCGCCCGCACAGCAGCCGCGGGTGCTGGTCCGCGAGCGCGACTCCAGCCAGTCGCACCTGCGGATGTCCTACCGGCCGTCGCTCGACGTCGCCGTGCCGC
>JBOGYE010000292.1:0-7803 GCA_050696635.1 Solirubrobacteraceae bacterium
CCAGCGCGCGACGCCGAGCAGCGTGAGCATGATCGCGGCCGGAACGGCGAGAACGGCGAACGCGGTCTTGTAGTCGTGGTCTGAGGTCGCGAGCACGAGCGCGACCAGCAGCGGGCCAAACAGCGCCCCGAACTGGTCCAGCGCCTCGTGCACCCCGAACCCCCAGCCGTAGCCCATCTGCTTGGCGGCGTGCGAGAGCATCGCGTCGCGCGGGGGGTTTCGGATCGCCTTGCCGACGCGCTCGAGCACGATCAGCACCGCCGCCACCTCCCAGCTTCCCGCGAGCGCGAGCAGCGGCACCACCGACATCTGCAGGATGTAGCCGCCGATCGTGATCGGCCAGTAGCGCCCCGTGCGGTCCGCCGCGCGCCCCGAGAACATCCGCAGCCCGTAGCCCAGGAACTCGCCCAGCCCGGAGATCACCGCGATCGCCAGCGCCCCGGCGCCCAGCAGGCCGAGGTACTGGCCGACGATCGAGCGCGACCCCTCGTAGGTGAAGTCGGCAAAAAAGCTCATCACCCCGACCATCAGCACAAACTTGACGGCCGGTGAAAGCCGCGAAATACGCTGGAGCCTCATCGGTTCCAGTCATCTTGCCCTATCGGATGGCCAACGGACCGGGACTTCGGCGACGATGATGGGCGACGGGGCGAGGGCGACTCGGTAGAGACCTGACCTGCCGAGCTCTGGGACGGTGCCGCCGGGGGCGCCGTCCAACGCATTTCGGGCAGGGGCGGCCCGGCTTTTGAGGACGCCCCCTCGGCGGGCTACCCCCAGGCGGCGCTGAACCCGTTGCGCGCGCCGCGCAGCCCCCGGACGGCCGCGCTCAGGTCGATCGCACGATGCCGGCCGGCCGTGTCGACCGCTGTCAGCGTCCCGCCCGAGCTGGACAGCAGCAGCCACGCCCCGCGCCATTGCACGGCGGCGTAGCCGTTGCAGACCGCAAACTGCACCGTCGCGTGCGCAAGCGCGACCGCCGCCGATGCGCCGCGGCGCAGCAGGTAAACGGCGCCGACCTGGGGACCGCGGCCATCCGGACCGGTGTCGACGAGTCGGAACGGCGCCACAAACGCCACCGCGGCCCCTCCGGGGGCGACGGCGAGCGAATCCCAGATGCCCGCGGGCAGGTGATGCCGGCCAGACAGCGAGGTCGATGCGAAGGTCGAGCCGTCGTCTCCCAGCAGCACGAGCCGATCGTTGTCTTCAAGCTGCAGAAGCGGCCCGGCGGCCTGAACGAAGGTGGAGCGCGAAGACAGGCGCAGGCGGGGCAGCGAAGCGAGCCGGCTCCTCCGCGCTCCGGTGGCGGCGATCAGCGCATTGCGGGAAAGGAAGTAGAGGGTGCCGTTGTGGACGAAGTACTCGGAAGGTCGGCGCGCGATCACCGCCAGGACCCGGCCCGCGGCGCTGCGCAGCAGCAGCTCCCGCCGGGGATAGCTGTAGGTGTAGAGGCCGCCGGGGGCCCAGCCGATCGGCAGCTCGCGAGCGGCAACCGCGTGCTCGGCACCCGGCGGCCGGGCGAGATAGAGACGGTGGCGATACTGGAACGCCACCATCCGCGGGCTCGCGAGGACCACGCCGAACCCGGTCTGCCATCCCCGGCGGCGCTTGCGCGCGAGCGCAGCGTGCGAGCGCCACAGGGTCCGGTTGCCGAGTCCGACCACCAGATGCCGGTTGCGGAACGCGAACCATGTGCCGCTGGCGGGAAACCAGCTGACGCCTGGGGGAAACGCGCTTCGCGGACGGTGGATGCGCGTGATCCGACCGTCTCGCGCGATCCGGTAGCTGAGGCGGCCTGCCTCGATCGTGATCGGTGCCGGCAGGCGCGTCTGGCACGCACGACCGCCGGCGCAGCCAGCCACGGCGGCGGTTGTCGGCACGACGCTCGCGGCCGGCGCAACGCTCGCGGCCGGCGCGACGATTCCGGCCGGCGCGACGAGCACGGCGACCAGTGCCGCCGCCGGGAATGCTCGTGATGGTCTCACGCCCCGACTACGGCGTGCGGGCCGTCAGAGGTCCGCGAGCTATGCGCGCGACAGGTAACGGCCGGTACGCGTGTCCACCCGCACCGTCTCGCCGATCGAGATGAACAGCGGCACCTGTACCGTGGCGCCGGTCTCGAGCGTGGCGGGCTTTGAGCCGCCGCCCGACGCGGTGTCGCCGCGCAGCCCGGGCTCGGTCTGAGTGACCTCCAGATCGACGGCGCTGGGCAGCTGCAGACCGCCCGGCTGGCCGTCGATCACCAGCAGCTCGACCTCGTCGTTGGGCTTGGTGAAGCGCAGCTCGTCCTCGAGCTGGGCCTGCGGCACCGTGATCTGCTCGTAGGAGTCCGAGTCCATGAAGTGCGCGTCCTGGCCGTCGCCATACAGGAACTGCATCCGGCGCACCTCGGTACGGATCGAGCGGAACTTCTCGCCGGCGCGGAATGTGCGATCGATCACCGCGCCGTCGGACGCGCGCCGCAGCTTGGTGCGCACGAAGGCGGCGCCCTTGCCGGGGTTGACGTGCTGGAACTCGAGCACCTTGAAGACGGTGCCCTCGACCTCGATGTGGTTCCCGTTCTTGAGCTGGTTGGTGGAGATCATCGCCCGGCGATGCTAATGCACGTGTCCGTCGAATCGGCACTGGGCCATGGCCTCTGCTCGTCAGTTCGTCGCCGTCTCGAGCGCTCGTGGGTCGCTGACCCTGCCGGCCGAGTGCGCCGACGCGTTCATCTGGACGAGCCCGGGGCGGTGGCCACCGGACCTTCATCGGGCCCTGACCAGGAAGCGTGGCCGTCGGTCACGAAAAGGCGGCGGTGAACGGCCGTCGGCTGGTAGTGGCGGCGGTGAACGGCAGTCGGTTCAGGGGTGTCGGTGAGCTCGAAGATTCGCTGCACCGCCCAGGGCCCGGGGATGATCGCCAGCTGCCAGCCTCGCGGGTGGAGCGAGCGTGCGCGTCCAGGATCGCGTGCAGGCCGCTCGCGTCAAGGAACGTCAGGTGGCGCAGGTCGATCACCAGCCGGGCAAAGCCGGCGTCGGCCAGTTCGTCCACCTCCCGGACCAACTGCGGGCCGGTCGCGAGATCCAGCTCGCCGGCGACAGCGAGCAGCACAGTCTCGCGGTCGGGCTCGACGACGATCGAGAACGTCTCGGGCGCGAGCGCGGCCGCCTCGGGTCCCTGGGCGGTGTCGGTCATGCCGGCACCGAGTACTGCTCGTCCTGATCGCTGCCGCCCGCAACGGGGACGATGGCGCTGCACCAGACGCCGGTGATGGCCGCGACTGCTCCCTCACTCGTCGTGATGCGCATCGGCTGCTGCTCCTTGAACATGACATCAGGGACGCCACCAGGGTCTGGGGCAGCACGGGAAAAGACGGTCTAGCGGTGCTGATCTTACCTCAGCGGGGGGGCCGCAACCTGCTGTCCGGTCGCTGACAACCTGCCGCGCCCAGGACCCCGGGCGGGCTACGGGACGGCGTTCAGCTCGCTGACGTCAAGCTGCCCGTCGACCAGCTCTGAGGCGACGTCTGAGAGGCGCCGGTTGCGAGCCCGGGCGTGGGCGCGCAACCGCCCGAACGCCTGATCGACGCTGATCGCGGCGCGCTCGGCGAGCATCCCCTTGGCCTGCTCGATCACCACCCGGCTGTTCAGCGCGCCCTGCACCTGGGAGGTCACGTCGCGCGACTCGCGCACCGCGCGCTCCTGCAACAGCGCGATCGCGGCGATATCGGCCATCCCCTGCCCCACCGGCAGGTCGGCGTCGTCCAGCCGGCCGGGGTCTGAGCGAAACAGGTTCAAAGCCCCCACCGTGTGTCCGCGCACTCGCATCGGCAGCGCCTGCACCGACCCGAAACCACGCTGCACGGCGGCGGGGGCGAATGTAGGCCAGCGCCCCTGGTCGGCCTGGAGGTCCTCGCTGTAAACAGGCCGCCCACGCCGGTAGCTCTCAAAGCACGGCCCCTCCTCGTTTTGGGACTGCAACAGCTCAAGCGCCTCGGAGCGCTCGCTGGAGGACGCGATCACCCGCAGCGCCCCGGACGCGTCGGCGAGCAGGATCCCCGCCTCCGCGCAATCCAACAGCTCCGCGCATCGATCCGCCAGGCGGTGCAGGAACTCGACCACGTCGAAGTCGTCGACCATCGTGTCGGCCAGCTCCACGAACGCCTGCACGATCTGCTGTTCCCTATTCACGACCCTCCGCTCTCATTGCACGCGCGCGCCGCGCCCACACACGCGCAAAATATTGCCAACACCACGGGCCGACGTCCAGCCCCGAAGGTCATTCCGAACTGCCGATTCGACACCGGCGCGCCACCACGTCGCCGGCCAGGTCGCGCAGCGGGCGTCCATCGCCAAACGCGCGGGCGCGCAGACGCACGAACGCCTCGTCCATCGAGACTCCCAGCTGCACGGCGACCATCCCGGTCGCCTGATGCACCTCGGCCCAATGCGCAGGCTCGCCGGCGAGCAGCTCGTGCACCGCCCCGTCCGGCGCGCCGGCCTGCACCGCCAACACCACCTGGCTGGCGACGTCGGCCAGCACCAGCCCCTGCGCCAGCTCCTCGCCATCCAGCGCGCCGGGATGGTTGCGGTAGAGCACCAACACCCCGATCCGGATCGCGCCCAGCGCCAGCGGGAACGCGAACACCGCCCGCACCCCAGCCTCGACGGCCACCCGCGCAAACGACTGCCACCGATCGACCTCCGGAGCAGCCAGATCGGGCTCCAGCACCGGCTCGCATTGGCTCCACGCATCCACGCACGGACCCTCCCCCAACGACAGCTGCAGCTCCTGAATCGCCGCGACCCCGGACTCAGACACCCCCGCGCTGCCGCGCAGCTCACCATCGACCATCAGCGAGACCCCCGCGCCACTGAGCCCCAGCAGCATCACCGCCGCAACGCACACCCGGTCGATCACCGAAGCGGCAGCCCCATCGACGCTCGCCATCGCCGCCAGCACCACGCTCAGGCGATCCCTCGCCACCGCCCCACCGTACTACCGCTCCGGGCGTGCCGCGCGTTGTAGACGCGGCTGGCTCTGCTGCTGCCAAGGGCCTGCGAGCGGGCTCTGGCTGCTTAGAGCGCAAGTTTGCAGTTCGTGCAAGAGTGCGTATACTGCACTGTATGGGCATGGTTGATACAGGCGTGAGGAGCAGCGTGGCCTTGACGGGGTCTCTGCGGGAGCGCAAGAAGCGCGCGACGCGCGAGTCGCTGTGTCGCGCCGCGGTGGCCCTGGTGGCCGATCGTGGGCTGGGGGCGGTGACCGTGGAGGACATCGCCGCGCGCGCGGACATGTCGCCGCGGACGTTCTTTAACTACTTTCCCACCAAGGAGGACGCCGTCAGCGGCTGGGATCCGGCGGTGATCGCCGAGATGATCGATCGACTGCGGGGGCGTCCGGACGGGGAGGCGGCACCGGTCGCGTTGCGGGCGGTGCTGCTGGAAGTGCTCTCCAGGTCAGACGCCGATCACCGAGAGTCGCTGGAGCGGCTGCGGGTGATTCGCTCAGATCCCCGTCTGGTGGCTCATTATGCGTCGCGCTGGGGAGACACCGAGCGGCTGCTGGTGGGCGTGTTGGCCGAGCGTCGAGGCACCGACGCCGACCACGACCATTACGCCTCGCTGGTGGTCGCCACAACTCTGGCGGCCTGCCGGGTGGCGATGATGTCCTGGTGCGAGAAGGCGGGACTGGTACCGCTGGCGCAGGAGCTCGCCTCTCATCTCGACGTCCTGGGAACCGGCCTGACCGAGTCCGCGACCAGCGTCGTCGCATGAGCGAGCCGATCGTCACCGCACCCCCGGCCGGGCCCGAGGTCGCGCCGGTCGGTGACATCGGGCATCGGCGGGTGCTGATCGTCGTCGGCGCTCTGCTGTTGGGGATGTTCTTGGCGGCGTTGGACCAGACGATCGTGTCCACCGCCCTGCCGACGATCGTCGGCGACCTGGGCGGCGCGTCGCACATCGCGTGGATCGTCACCGCGTACCTGCTGGCCTCGACCGTGTCCACCCCACTGTGGGGCAAGCTCGGGGACCTCTACGGCCGCAAGACGTTCTTTCAGGCCGCGATCGTCATCTTCCTGGCGGGCTCGGCCCTGTCGGGACTGAGCGGCTCGTTGGTGATGCTGGTCGCGTTCCGCGCCCTACAGGGCCTCGGCGCAGGCGGGCTGATCGTCGGCGCCCAGGCGATCATCGGCGATGTCGTCTCTCCGCGGGAGCGGGGCAAGTATCAGGGCATGTTCGGAGCCGTGTTCGCGGTCTCGACGGTCATCGGCCCGCTGCTGGGGGGATTCCTCACCCAGGACGCCAGCTGGCGATGGGTGTTCTACGTCAACCTGCCGGTCGGGGCGGTCGCTCTGGTGGTCACCGGGCTGGTGCTTCCGGGCAACCTGACCCGGGTGCACCACGTGATCGACTTCGCCGGCGCTGTGCTTTTGACGCTGGGCGTCGGCGCCCTGGTGCTGTTGGCCAGCCTGGGGGGAAGCACCTATGCCTGGGTGTCAGCTCCGATCGTCATCCTCGCCGTCGCCGGCGTCGTGCTGCTGATCGGATGGGCGCTGGTCGAGCGCCGGGCCGTCGAGCCGATCCTGGCGTTGGAGCTGTTCCGCAACAAGGTGTTCTCCGCCACCAGCGCGATCGGGTTCGTGGTCGGCTTCGCCCTGTTTGGCGTCGTCACCTTCCTGCCGGTGTTCCTGCAGGTGGCCAAGGGCGCAGACCCGACCAACGCGGGGCTGCAGCTGGTGCCGCTGATGGCGGGCCTGCTGGTCACCTCGACAGTCTCAGGGGTCCTGATCTCGCGGTGGGGACGCTACAAGGTGTTCCCGGTGGTCGGCACCGCGGTGATGACCGTGGGCCTGTATCTGCTGTCCACCGTCAACGCCGGCACCTCTGACCTGACCATGTACGCCTACATGGTCATCCTCGGCCTCGGACTGGGCGGGGTCATGCAGGTGCTGGTGATCGCGGTGCAAAACGCCGTCGCACATCGCGATCTGGGAGTCGCCACCGCCGGCGCGACGTTCTTTCGCTCCGTCGGTGGATCCTTCGGAACCGCGATCTTCGGCGCGATCTTCGCCAGCCTGCTCAGCGGCCGTCTGGCCAGCCATCTCAAAGGCCTGACAATCCCCAAAGGCCTTGGCGCCTCGGTAACCCCATCAGCGCTGCACCACCTCACCCCGGCCGTGCACCAAGGCGTCGCTGCCGCCTACTCGTCCACGATCGACACCGTCTTCCTCGTCGCCGTTCCCGTCGCCGCAGCCGCCTTCGCCCTGACCTGGCTGCTTCCCGAGATCCACCTGCGCGGAAGCATCCACGAGAGCCCCGGCCCCCCCGAACCGGCGCCCGTACCCGACCGGCGCGAACCGGCCGCCAACCCCACAACGACCGCCGGCCACAGCGGAGCGCCCACACCGTCCTCGGCCTCGTCGTGACGACCGCCGCCGCCCCGACGTCCTCCAGCCGGCCCGAGCGGCCCTAGGCTGGCTAGGTCCAGGACGCCCAGTCGCAACGACGGTCTCGGAGCCGCGGTCGCGCGTGAGCGCCCGGCGCGGACGCGGTGCCTCAGTTGCGCGCGCCGCCGAGGCCGTGGATCCGATCGCGCATGTGATCGGGCGGCTGCTCGATGATCTGCGAGAAGCGCACCACGGTGACAGTGTCCTCCATCGACACCTTGCGCCCGTAGATCTGCTCCAGGAAGTGGATCATCTCGTCGACGCGGCGGAACTCCGGGTTGTCGTGCTCGATCTCCCGGGGCGACAGGTCGCGCACGAGCTTGACCTCCACCTGGTCGATCACCGCCTGGAAGATCTTCTCCCGCGGGGAGTGC
>JBOGYE010000293.1:0-4251 GCA_050696635.1 Solirubrobacteraceae bacterium
GCCGGGTCGGCCGCCGGAGGCTCGCCGCCCGAACCGGCCCCCGGCGCGAACGCGCGTCCGGAGCCTGCCGCCGCCGGTGGGCGCGAGCCGCCGCTCGCCGGCATCCACGTGCTCGACATCTCCAGGGTCCTGGCGGGCCCGTACGCGGCGATGATCCTCGGCGATCTCGGCGCCGAGGTGATCAAGGTCGAGCGACCCGAGGTGGGCGACGACACGCGCGCCTGGGGCCCGCCCTTCGTCGGCCCGGAGGGGCGCCAGGAGAGCACCTACTTCCTCTCGGCCAACCGCAACAAGCGGAGCATCACGCTCGACCTCAAGGACTCCGAGGATCTCCGGCTGCTGCACCGCATGCTCGTCTGGGCCGACGTCCTGGTGCAGAACTTCCGCCCGGGAGTGATGGACCGCCTCGGGCTGACGAGCGACTTCCTGGCCGAGATCAACCCGGCGCTGATCGTTCTGACGATCACCGGCTTCGGTTCGAGCGGTCCCGAGCGCGACCGGGCGGCCTACGATCAGATCCTCCAGGCCGAGGGCGGTCTGATGGGCGTGACCGGCCCCGAGGACGGCCAGCCGCTGCGGATCGGCGTCCCGATCGCTGACCTGACGGCCGGGTTGTTCGGCGTGATCGGCGCGCTGGCCGCGCTGCACGAGCGCGCGCGCAGCAACCGCGGGCAGACCGTGGAGACGTCGCTGCTCGCGGGCCAGATCGGCTTGCACGCCTTCCAGGGGACGCGCTATCTCGTCGCCGGCGAGGTTCCGGGCCCGACCGGCAACCACCACCCGACGGTGGCTCCGTACGGCACGTTCGCGGCCGCCGACGGACAGCTGATCCTCGCGGTCGGCAACGAGCCGACCTGGGAGCGGTTCGCGCCGCTGGTCGGGATCGACCCGCAGACCCCTGCATACGCCGGTAATCGCACCCGAGTCGCCAACCGCGCCCGGCTGCGGGCCGCGATCGAGCAGCGCCTGGGCGAGCGTTCCGTGGCCGACTGGATCGAGCTGTTCGCGGCACACGGCGTACCCGCGGGCGAGGTCAAGGCACTGGACCGCGTGTACGCGAGCGAGCAGGTGCGCGACCAGGGACTTGTGCTCGAGGTCTCGCACAGCACGCTCGGCGACATCTCGCTACCGGGCCGACCGCTGCGCTTTGACGGCTCGCCGTTGGGGGCCGCGATGGCGCCGCCCGTGCTGGGCGAGCACTCGACGCAGTTGCGCGCGAGCTTCGACGGCGGTCCGGACCGATCCTCGCGCCATGCGGGCTGACGGCGTTGTCCCCGACGCCGATCTGCTGGCCGGCATGGACTGGCTCGTCGACGACTTCGCGCCGCTTGCGGATCAGGCGCTCACCGAGGACCCGCTCGCGTGGCCGGGCTATCCGGCGGCGCTCGAGCGCGCCCGCCAGCGGACCGGCGACGACCAGGCGGTCACCGCCGGGCGGGCGCAGTGTGGTGGACACGCATGCATGCTGGTGGCGTTCAACTTTGCGTTCATGGGCGGCTCGATGGGCGAGGCCGAGGGTCGGCGGATCGGCGCCGCGATCGCAGTCGCCACCAACGAGCGCCTGCCGCTGGTCACCGTGCTGCGCTCGGGCGGGGCGCGGATGCAGGAGGGAATGCGGTCGTTGATCCAGATGCAGCGGGTGGCGCGCGGGCTGACCGAGCTCGCGGCGGCCCACCTTCCGCACGTCAGCATCGTCCGCCATCCGACCACCGGCGGGGTCTGGGCCTCGCTTGGCGCCGCCGCTGACGTGATCCTTGCGGAGGAGGGAGCCGAGGTCGCGTTCGCCGGCTCGCGGGTGCGCCACCGGACGCTCGGGGGCGCAGGCGCCCCTCGGCTGCCGGCCGATACCGACTCGACCTTCTCCGCGGCCGGCCAAGCCGAGAACGGGTTCATCGACGCCGTCCATCCCGGCGCGAAGCTGCGGGCGCAGCTCGCGCTCCTGCTGGAGCTGCTCTCGCCGACCACCCGCGGGGCCCCGGTACTGCCCGAGCTGCCCCGCGGTCGCAGCACGGGCAAGCTGCTCACGGGCTGGGAGCAGGTCGGCCGGGCCCGCGCCCGGGGGCGCCCGACATCCGACGACTACCTGCGCGAGTATTTTGCTTGTGTGTTCGAGATTCACGGCGACCGTGTCGGTGGCGTTGACCCGAGCGTCCGCTGCGGGTTCGGTCACCACGGCGGGCGCACGATCGCCTTCATCGCACAGTCGGGCGCTAGCACCCGGGCCGCCGGCTACCGCGTGGCCCGCCGCTTGGTCGAGCTCGCGGGTCGGCTCCAGCTGCCGATCCTGACACTGATCGACTCGCCAGGGGCCGACGACAGCGCCGCCAACGAGGCGGCCGGGGTCGGCAGCGCGGTCGCCGACCTGCTGCGAGCGGTGGCCGCGTCGCGGGTCCCGATCCTGTCGCTGACTATCGGCCAGGGCGGCTCCGGAGGCACCCTCGCGCTCACATCGCCGGACAACCTGTGGATCACCGCCGACGGCTACTTCTCGGTGATCGCCCCGGAGGCCGCGACCGCGATCCTCAAGTGCCCGCAGGACGAGGTGCCCTCGATCGCGAGCCGGCTGCGGCTGGCGCCCGAGGACCTCGAGGAGCTTGGGATCGTGCGCGGGGTCGTCGAGGAGTAGCCGATGGCCGATACGGTGCGGCGCAAGGCGACCGACGTAAGCAGCCTGCGCGCTCCGGAGGGACGGCGACTCTACGAGCAGATCGAGCGCCTGCTGGCTGAGTACGTGCGCGAGACGGGGCTGCAGCCGGGCGACCGGCTGCCATCGGAGCGCGCGCTCGCGAGCGCCCTGAAGGTCAGCCGCGTGTCCCTGCGCCAGGCGACCGTCTCACTGGAGGTCCAGGGACTGCTGGAGGTCAGGCACGGCGGTGGGATCTACGTGCGCTCGCTGAACGTCGACCCCGAGCGGCTGAAGGAGATGCTGACGCGACGCCAGCGGCTGCCGGATGTGCTCGAGGCGCGCGAAGCGATCGAGTGCATGCTCGCGCGCCTGGCCGCCCAGCGGCGCACCGACGAGGAGCTGACGGCGGTCGACGCTGCGCTGGCGGAGATGACGGCCGACATCGCCTCGGGCGCGATCGGGGACGCCGCCGACCGGCGCTTCCATCTCGCGATCGCGCAGGCGGCCAAGAACCGCCTGCTGCTCGACGTGATGGCCGCCCTCGAGGACCCGATCCAGGAGACGCGGCTGGAGTCCCTCAGCCAGCCTGGACGACCACCGCGCTCGCTGGCGGATCACCGCCGGATCGCGGACGCGATCCGGCGCGCCGACCCGCGCGCGGCCGAGAGCGCGATGCGCCGCCATCTCAGAGTGGTGGCCGACACGCGCCTGATGAGCTGGACCCCGGGAGCGCACGAGGGCTAGCCGCGCGTCACCACGCGCGCCCGAACCGCTCGCCGAACGCGAACTCGGACACGGGCCGCCGCGCCAACCGCGAAGGCCACGGGTCCGCCCGCCAGCCGACCGAGATGTGACCCGCGACCGCAAACCCGTCCGGGATCGCCAGCAGCGCGCGAACCGCCTCCTCGGCGGGCACCAGCAGCGTCGTGAACGAGGCGCCGAGGCCCTCGTGGCGCAGCGCCAGCAGCAGGTTCTGCACGAACGGGTAGACGGACGCGCCGCCGACGATGCTCGGCCGGTCCAGCTCTGAGTCGGTGATCGCCAGCGCGCCCAGCTCCACACACACCACCAGATGGATCGGCACTCGGTCGAAGCTGCGCGCGTACTCGTCGGCGGCGCGCAGCGACCGCAGCCGCGCCGGGGTCAGTCCCGTGTCGGAGCCGGCGTCCGCGGCGTCCAGCGCTGCCCGGCCGCCGGTGCGCTTCATGTACGCCTCCCATGGCTGCGCGTAGCACTCGCGCAACGCGCGCCGCGCCTCGCCCTCGCAGACCACCACCACCCGCCAGCCCTGCCGGTTGCCGCCGCTGGGCGCGAACCGTGCGTTGTCCAGCGCGCGCTCCAGCAGCTCGCGCGGGACCTCTTCGTCGGTGAAGCGCCGCGTCGAGGGCGCGCAGTGCATCGTCTCGTAGAGGTCGGGCCTCAAGCGACCGCCGAGCCGGCCACGCGGCCCGGGCTGTCGGCGCGGTCGGCGCGGTCGGCGCGGTCGGCGCGGTCGGCGACCAGCAGCTCGGCGATCTGCACCGCGTTGGTCGCCGCGCCCTTGCGCAGGTTGTCGGATACGACCCACATCTGAAGCGCCCGCGGATGCGACTCGTCGCGCCGCAGCCGCCCGACGAACACCTCGT
>JBOGYE010000294.1:0-8286 GCA_050696635.1 Solirubrobacteraceae bacterium
GCGTCGATCCGGCCGTTGGCGGACGCCGCGGTGCCCGTGCGCCGCTGGCAGCGGGTGCAGTGGCAGTAGCTGGCCGACGTGAACGGCGCGGTGACCTCGAAGCGAACCGCGCCGCACAGACAGCCGCCGGTGATCGGCAGCGCCGGACCCTGCCCGCCGCCCGTCGGAATCACGCAGTCACCGCCGCCGGTACGGGCGGAGCCGAAATCACGCCGTCACCGCCACCAAATCACGGTCGGGATCGATCCGCCAGCGCCCGGCGACCTCCGCCAGCCGCGCGTCGAGCGCCCACCGGTCTGGCTGCTCATCGCCCTCGTGGCGCGGCGATGCGCCCTTCAGCGCCATGCGGCCGGTGTTGTCTCCAATCGCCCGAATCTCCTGGACGTCGGCCGAAGTCAGGCGCTGTTGAGCCGGCAGCGCCGCCAGCTCGGCGCGCTTGTCCTCCAGCGGGCGGGCGCCGTCGCCGACCTCCTGGATCAACGTCGGGGCGACGGTGCACACCGCCGGGTGCGCGAGGTTGAACTGGCACGCGAGCTGAATCATCGTCAGGCCGGCACGGTCGGCGATCGGGCGCATCCGGTCCATCCGCTCGCGCCCGGCGGCCACCCAGCCCTTGGGCCGGAAGCCACGATGGTCGCCC
The DNA here is from genome assembly GCA_050696635.1 of Solirubrobacteraceae bacterium. Lineage (GTDB taxonomy): Bacteria > Actinomycetota > Thermoleophilia > Solirubrobacterales > Solirubrobacteraceae > Palsa-465. The sequence continues at coordinate 641 of JBOGYE010000294.1, forward strand.
GGGGCCAGCTCCTGCTCGGGGCGCAGGTCGTCGAAGAACAGGCCGCCGTAGTCGACCACCCGCGTGATCACGCGCACATCGGCGGCGGCCGCCGCTTCGAGGCACAGCTCGCCCGGCCACGTCTCGCAGGGATTGAGGATGATCATCGCCCAGTCGAGCAGCGCGCCGAAGCGCTCAAGGCAGTCGATCAGGTCCAGGGTGAAGCCGTTGGCCGGCCCGGGGGCGACGCCGATCATCCGCGCCAGGCCCGCGTCGCGCAGACCGGCCATCGCGCTCCACACGGCCTCGCTGGTGTAGCCGGTGCGGTCGGGGTTGTGCAGCAGCAGCAGGTCGAACCCGTCAACGCCACAGCGCTCCAGGCTGCGCTCCGTCGCCATCCGCAGGTAGTCCGCGTAGCGGTCGGGGCCGCGCAGCGCGGGCTCGGTGAAGCGCGGGAAGCCCTTTGCGCCGTTGCGTTCGCCGTCATAGAAGTCGTGCCCCACAGCGCCGACCAGGCAGAACCCGTCGCGCGGGCAACCCGCCAGCGCGCGCCCGAGCATCCGGTCGGCCTCGCCGGCTCCGTACACGTCGGCCGTGATCACGGTGTCGATCCCGTCGCCGGGCCTGACCATGGTCTGGAAGCGCGCGTCGTCGATCGGCGAGCCGAAGTGCATGAAGCGTCCGCCGCTCCAGGTCCCCACGGCTACACGGCCGGGATCGTGGTGGGCGCGAGGCTCGGTCATCGCCCGTCCCAGTCTACGGTCTAGTGCACGTGTCCGGAGGTTCTGCGTGGAGTCGGCGAGTGGCTGGGCGTGGCTGGCGTGAGGCGATGAGCTGAGACGTACTGGTGGTACGGCGGGCTCATCGCCTCACGTCAGACGCGTTCAGACGCACGTCGAAACGCGCAGAACTTGCGGACGCGTGTACTAGCGACGGTCACCGGCTGGCATAAGACGACCAGGAGCACGGTCGCCGAGTCGGAAGGTTCGCGCTTCAAGCTCCCGTGGGGGCAACTCGTGTCATACGAGCTATTCTCGATCGTATGACGATGCTCAGCTTCCGGGTCCCAGACGAAGACGCGGCCGCCGTTCAGCAGTGGGCCGACGCCCTTGGGATCGATCGCTCCGAGATCCTCCGCGACGCCGTGCACCGCCATCTCGTCGTCCTGCAGGGCGAACTTGACTCCGAGCGATGGCAGCAACAGCCAGCGACCGAACTCGAACGGTCGCTCGAGTCCATCGCGGACTGGGGCCCAGCCGAAGACTGGTCAGACTGGGGCGATGCAGCGAGGTGAGATCTGGTTCGCGGCCACCCCGGGCGGCGATCGACCGGTGCTGGTGCTCACGCGGGACCCTGTGGCTGATCGGATTGGATCCGTCGTCGTGGCGGCGCTGACCAGGACCAGGCGTGGACTCGTCAGCGAACTGATCCTCACCGCCGACGACGATGGCGTTCCCAGCGACTGCGTCGTGAACTTCGACAACATCCACACGCTTCCCAGGTCCACGTTCCGCCGGTCGGTGACACAACTCTCGACGCAGCGGATGGCGCAGGCATGCCGGACCCTGCGTGACGCAACCGGCTGCTGATTCGGCCGGCCATTGCTATCATTGCTAGCAGATGCAGCGGAGGGTGATGATCCAGGCAGACGAAGCGTTGCTCGCTCGCGCCCGAAAGGCCGCCAGCCAGCGGGGAGTCACCTTCCCGCAGCTCGTACGCGACGCCTTGGAGCACGAGCTCGGCGATCACGTCCGAGAGCCTCTGGTGTCGACGGGAACGGTCGACAGCCAAGGCGCCGCCCGAGAGCGCGAATATCAGCCGGACATGTGGCGCTGATTCTCGACACCGGGCCGCTGGTCGCGCTCATCGACCGCAGCGACCCCGATCACGAGCGCTGTCGCGAGCTGATCAACGCCGCGACCGAAGTCCGGCTTGTCCCGGTCTGCACGCTGGTCGAAATCGAGTACCAGCTCCGACCCTGGCAGGGCGGCTTTGCGCGCCTCATGAACGATGTGCAGGCCGGGCGTCTCGAGGTTCACGTCCCCGACCCCGCGGAGCTCGCGCGCGCGAGCGCGCTCGTCGAGGAGTACGCCGAACTTTCTTTCGGGCTGGTCGACGCGACCGTCCTGGCATGCGTCGAACGCCTGGGAGAACCGAAGCTCGCCACATTGGACAGGCGCCACTTCAGCGTCGTGCGCCCGCTGCACCTGGCCCACCTGACGCTCTTGCCCGAGTGAGAAGAGGGTGCGAGGTGGCAACGCTCAGCGCTGGCGCCACCACCTCCCCTCTCCGACGAGGTCGTGGAACACGATCTCGTCGCGGCCGCAGGTCGTGACCACCTCCCAGTAGCGCCGCCGAGTCGGTCGCTCCGTCCACCAGCGATCCTCGACCAGCCACGACTCGCGCACCGCATCCACCTCGCGCCCGTCGACGACCAGCGGCCGGCCGTCGGCCGCGGCGCCGACCGCGACTCGCCGGGGCATCGACAACCGCTTCGGCCCGGTCATCGCGCGCTCGCCGGCGCCAGCCGTCCGGTCATCGTGCGCTCGCCGGCAGCAGCAAATCCCCTGAGCATCGTCAGCCCTCAAACGGGGTCAGGACGGCGCGGCGCTCGGGCAGGCGCGAGTCCGGGTCGACTTCCAGCACGCGCATCGCGGCCTCGGGGCCGGCCACCACGCGCACCTGGCGGATCGCCTCGCGCAGACGCGCGAGGCGGGCTGCGGCAGGATCCTCCAGCAACGCCCGCTGGTCGGCGGCCGGTGGACCGAAGCTTTGCACCGCCAGCGCCAGCCGCTGCGCCGGGGCGGTCATCAACCCCAGGCGCGGCGCCAGCGCGAGCCGCATCCGCACCGGGTCGGCGAGCGCCTCCCTGAACACGACCTGCTGGCGCCAGGTCCCCCCCTGCGCGACCAGTACGGCGGCGAGCGTCACCGCGCGCAGCGTCCGCCCGCGCCGCTCGTGCCGGGCCAGCAGGCGGTCGATCAGCAGCCCCAGGCCACGCTCCAGCTGGAGCCCCGACGCCGCCTCGGGGAGGTCCAGAGCCTCGCGCAGGAACTCGCTCGCCGGCCGAGGTCGCAGCTCGGTATCGCCGCCGCGGGCGAGCTCGTGGGCGATCAGCCCCAGCCTGCCGAAGCGATCCGCCAGCGCAGCCGCCGGCAGCGCCGCCAACTCTCCCAGCGTGCGAATCCCCAGCCGCTCCAGTGCCTCCGGAAGCTCGGCCAGCGCCGGGCGTGCGCGCAGCAGGGAGACGGGCAGCGGCGCCAGATAGGCCCGCGCCCGCTCTCGGCCGGCGGCGGGGTCGCAACCGCCGTCCCGTCCACTGCCGGCGGCGGGGTCATAGCCGCCCCCCAGCGCGCCGCCGACGATCTCGGGATGACGCACGCGCGCCCGAGTCGCAGCGCCGACGGCGGCGAATCGCGACGGCGCGACCCCGATCCGCGCCGGTGAGCGCAGCGCCTCTCGCGCGGCCCTCAGCACGCCCTCCACCCCACCGTGCAGGCGCACCAGCCCACGCGCGTCAAAGCACGCCAGCCCGGGCCGCTCAGGCTCGACCGCGGCCCCGATCGACTCCAGGCGAACCAGCAGCCGCTCCCAGCGATCCGCGACACCGGCCGGATCGGGCGGGACGAGCACCAGCCGCGGGCAGCGCGCCAGCGCCTCGCCGAGCCGCATCCCGGGATGGACCCCGAACGCCTCGGCGGCCAGCGAGACCTCGCCGACCGCGCCCTGCGGTCGCGATGCCCGCTGCGCCGCGCCCGGCTCGGGCGCCAGTGCGACCGGGCTGCGCAGCAGCTCGGCACGATCCCCGAGCGCGGTGGTGAGCGCGAAGCGCGGGATCAGGACGCAGACGATCATCGAACACATGTTCGCATGACCGTCGGACGAGCATTACCCTCGGACGAGCATGACCGTCGGACGAGCACCAGGCCCCCTGATCCGCCCGTGCTGACGCGGGCGACGGCCGCCGGTCCGTCACAATCGTCGTCGGTGAGCGATGCGCCCGATGTGAGTCCGGTCGTGGTCCAGGACGCCGACGAGGCGATCGCGCGGCTGCGGGCCAGCGGGCTGCGCCTCTCGACCGCGCGGCGGCTGCTGATCGAGGCGCTGTTCGCCGCCGACGGGCCGGTGTCCGCGCCGCATTTGGCACGGTCGCTGCGAATCGACGAGTCCTCGGTGTACCGGAACCTGGAACTGCTCGAGCAGCACGGCCTGATCCGGCACGTGCACCTCGGCCACGGCCCCGGGCTGTACGTGCTCGCCGGTCGCACCGACGCGGAGTACCTGTACTGCCAGTCGTGCGCCAGAGTCACCGCGGTGCCGCCGGCGCAGCTGGACCCGGTGCGCGAGCAGATCCGCGAGCGCTTCGGCTACGCCGCGCGATTCACGCACTTCGCGATCGTCGGCCTGTGCGCCGAGTGCGCGCCGGCCGGACCTCGCGCCAAGCCCTCGCACAGCCACCGCCACTGAGCCACACAGTCACCGCCGCGGCACTCTCCGAGCCGGCCGCTGTCCGGCTCAAATGCGGTAGGGCCCGCGGCGGGCCGAGAAGCGTCCCTCGTGCTCGAACATCAACGCCTGACCAGGCGTCGCGGATTGTTGGCGATCGCCTCAAGCGTTTCCAAAACCGCGCCAGCCACCTCGATCGGAAGGCGATCAAACTGGCGCCGCGCTGGAGCCATCACCACGACCCGCCGGCGCGGGTCATTCACCGTTGGCGTGCTCGGCGATGCTTTAGATCGGTATGCAGCTGATCGAGGTCGGTGCCGCTCTCGCCCCGGGCCGCTGATCGTTGGCTAGCGCGAATCTGGGGACACCTCTACCATCGCCGCGTCGGCAGACGCGAACCCGTCCTCCCCGGCAGAGCCGAAGGCTGGTCAGCTGGGTCGATAGGCGTCGCGGCGATGTTCGATCCGCAGGACGACCACTTCACGGGGATCGTCGGCGATCCGGCAGAGCACGCGGTAGGTCCCGCGGCGCGCGGACCAGACTCCGGCGAGCTGTCCGTGAAGCTGCTTGCCGACTCGCCGCGGTTCGTTGATCAGCGTGGTGGTGAGGAATTCGATGACCGCAGCGGCGACCGGCTCGGAGAGCCGTTCGGCCAGCGCTCGAGCGGCTGGGGGCGTGACGACAAGCTCGTAGAGCTCGCCAGGCGTCACGACCGCAGGCGCCGAACGGCGTCGATCCCGCGGATGACCTCTCCCCGCTGATAGGCGGCGTCGGCCTCGCGGATGTCCGCGAGGGCCCCGGGATCGCTGAGAACCGAAACCGTCTCTTCGAGTTGCCGAAGGTCGTCTGGGCTGATCAGAACGGCCGCCTCCCGGCCGTTGCGTGTGATGAGGACGCGGTCGTGCTCACGCTCGACTCGGTCCACGAGTTCCGATAGGTGGTCGCGGACGGTCCGCAAAGGCTCAGTAGTCACGCCACAATTGTGGCGACAAGCGGCTTGAATGTCAACAGCGCCAGCGCTTGAACCGTCACGACCTGCGGGAAGCCGCTCAGCCGGGCCGGCATCGACCTCACGCGAGTTTCCGTAATTACAGGCCGCTTGCATCAACGGGCGCGTCGCGGTTAGCCTCGGCCCAGATGCGCTCGGATCGCGCTCGCAGGCCGCCCTCGTCGCGCGCTCGCCGCACGCGCGTCCGCGAAGCGCTGACGACGGCCGAGTGGAGGCGGATCGGCGGGATGGGCGCGGTGGTCCTCGGCCTGCACGTGACTGGGTTCGGTCTGCTCCTGTTCGTGATCTCAGGCCACCACAGCCTCGGCAGCGGCGGCGCGTTTGCGTTGGGAACCGGCATCACGGCCTACACGCTTGGAATGCGACACGCGTTCGATGCCGACCACATCTCGGCGATCGACAACACCACGCGAAAGCTGCTCAATGAGGAGAAGCGCCCGCTGGGCGTCGGCTTCTTCTTCTCGCTGGGCCACTCGACGATCGTGTTCATGCTGGCGTTCCTGATCGCGATCGGGATCAGAGCGCTCGACGATCCGATCGCCAACAGCAACTCGACGCTGCACAACGTGACCAACTACGTCGGAACGGGCGTGTCGGGCGGCTTCCTCTACCTGATCGCGATCCTCAACCTGATCATCCTCGTCGGGATCGTGAAGGTGTTCGTGCGGATGCGCCGGGGCGAGTTCGACGAGCAGCAGCTCGAGCGCGAGCTCGCCTCCCGCGGGCTGATGACACGGATTTTTGGCCGTCTGCTGAATCGGATCGGCGCGTCGTGGCAGATGTATCCGGTCGGGGTGCTGTTCGGGCTCGGGTTCGACACGGCAACCGAGATCGGGCTGCTCGTGATCGCCGGCAGCGCGGGCGCAGCGGGGCTCCCGTTCTACGCGATCATCTGCCTGCCGATCCTGTTCGCGGCCGGGATGTCGCTGCTCGACACGCTCGACGGCGTGATGATGAACTTCGCCTACGGCTGGGCGTTTTTGCGCCCGGTGCGCAAGGTCTTCTACAACATCGCGATCACCGGTCTGTCGGTGGCGGTGGCGCTGTTCATCGGCACGATCGAGATCGTCTCGATCATCGCGTCGAAGGCGCGCCTCGGCGGCTCGCCGTGGAGCTTGGTCGAGAGCTTCAACATCAACACCGCGGGCTTCGTGATCGTCGGGATGTTCCTCGCCACGTGGGTGCTGGCGCTCGCGATCTGGCACTTCGGGCGCATCGAGGAGCGGTGGACGGTCGGCCTGCGGGATGCAACGGAGCGGCGGTAGCCCCGCGGCATGCGGGGCGGCGGTAGCCTCGGCGGCATGCGGAGCGGCGGTAGCCTCCGTGGCATGCGGCGCGCGGCTCGCCGGATTGCTTTCACGGCTGTGGGACTGCTGCTCACGGCCGCATCGCTCGCCGCGGCGCAGGCGATCATCGGCACGGCCCCGGCGCATCGCGCCAACCGGGCCGCCGCACAGCGCGGCGCCGCCACGCTGCTGAAGCGGGCGGTGCTCCCGCCCGCTGCGACCCCGGTCTCCGCCGACCCGACCGGCGCGCGGGCGCTGCTGTCAAAGCCGGCCCTCAGCTACGCCGACATGAAGGTCGCCGGGGCGCATGGCTGGTGGACGGTCCCGGAGTCCGAACGAGCCGTGTTCGCGTTTCTGCGCCGCCACCTCCCGGCCCGGGCCAAGCTCCTGGGCTGGGGCGGAAACGGGGACCAGGACGAGGACTTCGTCCAGGATGTCTTCCCTCCCGGGGTCGGCCGGCTACCGCTGCGCCAGCTGATCGTCGGCCTGGAGCCGCTGGCCGGCAACGAGACCGGCGTCCGCGTGGATGCCGAGGTGCAGGTGATCGTTCCGCGCGCGCCCGGCGAGGTGATCCCGGCCGGGGCCCGGGTGCTCGACGTGACGCTGGCGCGCCCCGGCCGACGGCCGACCGTCGCGCGGACCGTGACCAACCTGACCCGCGTGCGCCGGGTCGCGGCGATGATCGACCGGCTGCCGGTCGTCCAGCCCGGCGCCTACTCGTGTCCCGCGGAGCTGCCGGCTGCGCCGGTGGTCACGCTGACGTTCCGTCGCACGACCGGCGGGCCTGCGCTCGCGAGCGCGGCCCAGCTCGCGGCCGCGACCGAGCCCACCACCCCATGCGATCCCATGTCGCTGACGATCCGCCGACGACACCGGACGCCGCTGCTCGGCGGCGCCGGCGTCGTGCACGCCGTGCAGGCGATGCT
>JBOGYE010000295.1:0-36125 GCA_050696635.1 Solirubrobacteraceae bacterium
CATCGATGGCGACTACGTCGATGCGCCGACCGCCGCCGCCGGCAACGGTCCGGGAATCGCGCCGGCGCCGGCACCGGCACCGTCGCTGTCGATCTCGTCCGGGCCCGATGGCAGCGTCAGGCTGACGCCCACCTGGAGCTACGAGCCGGGAATCGCGGCCTGGCAACCGGTCGCTGGGGCTACGCCGACCGCGCTCGCCCCCGTCGCGCCGAGCGCCCCGGTGGGCTCGCCGATGCCGATCGTCGCCAACGACGAGCTGGCCTACTGGGCGATCGAGGCGCTCGGCTCGGCGGGGCAGGTGCTCGGCACCTCGGCTCCCGTCGCCAACCCGTCGGCGCTGGCGATCTTCGGGGCCAGCACGTTCATGCCCGTCGGCGGCCTCGGCGGGGTCCCGGTCGGCTGCTTCTCGATCAGCCCGTGCTGGGTCACCGCCAAGGTGTTCGCCGGTCGCACGAGGCTCGCACGCACTCGGCCCGAGCACCTGCGAAGCGGCAGCGGACTGGTGTTCTTCAAGCTCTCACGCCACGGCCGTGCGCTGCTCAGCGCGAACCGCAATCGCCAGATCCCCGTCACGGTCGCCGTCCGCGACTCGACGGGCCACTCGGCCTCGCGCAGGCTGACGCTGGCCTCCTTCTCGACGGCCGATCCGACGCCCGGGCGCAAGGCCGGCCGCGCGTCGGGGCTGGCGTTCGTGGGGCTGACCGAGTTCGTCTCACACGGGTGGGTGGGCGGCGTGCTGGCGCGGTGCAGCTCGCCGACGCCGTGCGCGACCACGACCACGCTGGTCGCCGGACACAGCGTGATCGCCAAGACCGCGCCCGAGACGCTGGGCGCGGGCGAGCTCGGCTACCTGCTGTTCAAGCTCACGCCCGCCGGTCACCGGCTGCTGATGCACGCGCGCGGCAACCAGCTCGGCACCTACGCGACGATCGTCGCCGGGGCGGCGTTCGCGCGCGCGCACGTGGTGCTGGTCGCCTTCCGCTGAGCGCCGCGGTCAGCTCACCGGCGTCGCGTCGCCGACCCGCACCCCCGCGATCTCCGTGGCCAGCCGGCCCGCGGCCAGCTCGTGCACGTCGACGACGCGGCCAAGATGCAGCAGCGAGTCGGTCTCGCTGACGACCTCGCCGTCGCCGAGCCGCAGCACCAGCGGGGTTTGTGGCGCGAGCTCCTTGACGGCGAGCCCGACGGCGACGTTCATCAGATCGTCGGAGGTGACCGCCGCCACGACCGCGCAGCGGCGCACGCCGCAGCGCTCCAGCACGCGGCGGTCGTCACCGCGCCCGATCGCCACCGGGATCCCGGCGTCGGGCGCGAGCCGCACGCAAGGCGCATCGGCGCCGCGCTCGATCGCGACCACGCCAAAGCCCCGCTTCGTCAACGCCTGGGCGAGCCTGAATCCGACCTGGCCGAGGCCGACCAGCAGCACGTGACCGGTGGCCGGGCAGCGTCGCCGGCCGGCCAGCGTCGTCAGCCGCGGGCGACTCAGCCGCCGTACGATCGCGGCCGTCAGGACCGCTATCAGCACCACCGCGATCACCGAGGTCGCCGTCGAGACGAGCTTCCACCAGACCGGCGCAACCGCCGCACCGGGAGCGTCGGCGATCGTCGCCAGCTCCCGGGTCCCGAAGTAGATCGCGTCCACGACGCTCTCGTGAAGCGCAACGATCGAGGTCACGGTCTGGAGGATCAGCACTGCGACCAGCCCGAGGCTGGCCGCCACCAGCAGCCGCAGCGCGTCGTCCACGACCCGGACCCCCGAGCGCCAGCCTGCGCCCGGGACGCCCGCGACCGCACAGCACTGGTCGGCCAGCTGGGATGCGACCAGCTCCGCCGAGTTCACGGTCCGCACTCCTGGGACGGTCTCGTGCAGCTGGTGGGCGATCGTGCGGTCAAACAGCGTCGCCCAGACCGGCAGGTCGGGTCGCAGATGCGCGCACAGCAGCGCCAGCCGCAGGACCAGCACGTCGTCGTGCGAGACGATCGCGACCGCCCGCCAGCGGGGCTCCAGCAGCAGGTCGCGCACGGCCGCATCGCTGTCAGCCTGCGAGCGCACCCCCGGGGTGCCGCACGCTTGCAGCTGGATCACAAGCGCGTCGCCGACACCGCCGGGGTCCCCGAGGATCAGCACGGACGGGTCTGTTGGAGCGCTCACGGCCTGCCCGGAGTGTGGCGTAGCGCCCGGCTGTCAGCCGGCGCGTGCGCTACCGAGCAGGTGTGGGATCGTCGGCTGGGCCCAGCTGAGCTTGACCGCGATCCGCTCCTCCGTCTCGACCTCGAACCCGGCCGCGCGGATCAGCGCGCCTGTATCGCGCGCGAGGTGGCAGCCGCCGGCGATCCGCGGCCAGACCGTCGCGTCCAGCGCGCACTGGGCCCGGGCGGCCGCGGGTCGATGCGAGACGACGTGCTCGTAGTAGCGCAGGCTGCCCCCGGGCGCCAGCACCCGGCGCAGCTCACGTAGCGCGCCGGCCGGTTCGGCGACCGAGCACAGCACCAGCGACGTCACGGCCGCGTCGAACGACGCGTCTGAGAACGGCAGGCGCGCCGCCGCCGCCTCGATCACGGTCACCGTGACCGGTGCCTGCTCGGCGGCGCCCACCGCGCACCCTCGCAGGTACGGCTCAGGCTCGACGGCGACCACCTCGGAGACGGTCGCGGGATAGTGCGCGAAGTTCAGTCCGCTGCCGGCGCCAAGCTCGAGCACGCGACCGTGCAGACCCGCGAGCAGCCGTCGGCGGTGCTCGGCCACCCCGCGGGCCTCCCCTCCCGCGCTGCAGCGCGCGTACAGGCGCGCGAATACGGGATGGCGGATGCGCTGCTCGGGCGCCGACACGATCGGCACGCTAGCGCGCGCCTCACCTGATCGCCCCCGCCGGCTGCCGCACTCGTTCGGCACCGACCGACGGCGCCACGAGTCCCTTGCAGGCGCGCTACCAATCTGATATCACTACGCCATCATGATCGAACAACCTGACACGCCCATCGACGAGACGGCGCGCTCTGGCGGGCTGTCCCCGCGCCGCGCCCACCAGCAGCGACCCGCTGAGGCCCTGGCCTGTCCCCCGGGCGCGGCCGTGGCGCTGGGCCTGCTCGGGCTGGTGGCCGTGGCGATCGCGCTGAGCGGGTTCAGCCTCGGGGTGCGGATCGTGGCCGGCGTGGTGGCGGTCGCGGCTGCGCTGATCGCCCCCGGTTTCGTCGTCGTCTCACCGAACGAGTCGCGCGTCCTGATCCTGTTCGGCCGCTACGTCGGGACCCTGCTCGAACCACGCCTGTGGTGGGTCAACCCGTTCACGGTGCTGTGGCGGATCCGCATCTCGCTACGGGTGCGCAACTTCCAATCAGAGCGGATCAAGGTCAACGACGCCAGCGGCAACCCGATCGAGATCGCCGCGGTCGTCGTCTGGCGCGTGCTCGACACCGCGCGCGCCGTGTTCGACGTCGACGACATGGAGCATTTCGTGATCGTCCAGAGCGAGACCGCCGTGCGCCGGCTCGCCGGCGAGTACCCCTATGACGACTACGCGCAGGACGGGATCTCGCTGCGCGGCAACGCCGACGCGGTCGGCGAAACGCTGCTGGCCGAACTGCAGACGCGGCTGGACACCGCCGGCATCGAGGTGCTCGATACGCGCCTGACCCACCTCGCGTACGCCGCCGAGATCGCCGAGGTGATGCTGCGCCGCCAGCAGGCAGAGGCGATCCTCGCCGCGCGCCGAACGATGGTCCAGGGCGCGGTCGGGCTCGTGCAGACGGCGCTCGCGCAACTGGCCGACTCCGACCTGGTGGAGCTCGATCCCGAGCGTAAAGCGACGATGGTCGCAAACCTGATGGTCGTGCTGTCGGGCGACCACTCGCCGACGCCGGTGATCAACACCGGCTCGCTGTACAGCTGAGCGTTGGGCTGCCGTGCCGGACAGCAAGCGTTTCCTGCTCCGACTCGACCCCGCCCTGTTCGAGGCGCTGCGGCGCTGGGCCGACGACGAACTGCGCAGCATCAACGGCCAGATCGAGTATCTGCTGACCGACCGTGCACGCCAGGCGGGGCGCCTGCCGCACCGCCGCTCAAAGCCCCGCCCGGGCGAGATGCCGCCGTCCGACGAGGACGGCGCGTCCTCACCGGACCGTCAACGCGCGCACGCGACGGCGCGTGCGTCCCGGGACGATGTTCCCGTGCGATGACCGACGCCGATGACACAGCGCTGCGGGCCGAAGGTCTTGGCAAGCGTTTCGGCGAACGCACCGCGTTCGAGGGGGTCTCGTTCCAGATCGCACGGGGGGAGATCTTCGGCTTCCTGGGACCGAACGGTGCCGGCAAGACCACGACGGTGCGCACGCTCGGGACGCTGCTCGCGCCGAGCGCCGGCTCGGCGACCGTCGCCGGGATCCCGCTCGCGCCGGAGAACGGGGTCGAGATCCGCCGGCGGATCGCGATCATGCCGGAGAGTCCCGGCCTCTACCGGCGGCTCAGCGTGAGCGAGAACCTCGAGTGCTTCGCCGATCTGTACGAGGTGCCTGACCCGCGGGAGCGGATCGAGCAGGCGCTTGCGGCCGTGCACCTGAGCGACAGGTCCAACGACCCCTGCGGCGCCCTGTCCAAGGGCCTGCGCCAGCGTGTCGCACTCGCCCGAGCGCTGCTCTCAGACCCGAAGATCCTGTTCCTCGACGAGCCGACGGCCGGCCTCGATCCCGTCGCGAGCCGCGATGTTCACGATCTGATTGCCGAGCTCGGCGCCGGCGGCGTGACGATCTTCCTGACCACGCACCGCCTCGAGGAGGCAGAGCGGCTATGTGACCGCGTCGCGATCCTGAACACGACGCTGCGCATGATCGGCCGTCCGGCCGAGCTGCGCGACCGGCTATTCGCCAGGGCGCTGACGGTCAGGACGCGGGCGCCGCTGCCCGATCCGAGCGGCGTCTTCGGTGCGCTGGAAGGCGTGCAGAGCTGGCAGACCGACGGCGACGGTGCCTACGTGGTCGCTGTCGCCGACGCCGAGGCCGTCGCGCCGGGGCTGACCCGGGCGCTGGTCGCCGCCGACGCGGACGTGCTGTTCATCGGCGAGTCGCGCCGCTCGCTCGAGGACGTCTACCTGGAGCTGATCGGCGAGGACTCGGAGGCGGTGCAGCGATGAGGTTTCAATTGAGCCGGCGTCGGGTGCGCGCGATCGCCCGCAAGGAGCTGCGCAGCTACCGGCGCAACCGCTCGATCGTGGCCGGCATGTCGATCATCCCGCTGATCTTCCTGGCGCAGCCGCTGGTGGCGGTGTTTGCGCTGTCTGCCTCGGCCGCCACTGGACTCTCACACCATCACGAGCTGCTCTATATGCTCGGGATTCCGGCGCTCGTGCCGCCCACGCTGGCGGCGTACGCGATCGCTGGCGAGCGCCAGGAGGCCACGCTGGAGCCGGTGCTCGAAACGCCGATCCGGCGCGAGGAGCTCGTGCTCGGCAAGGCGCTCGCGGTGTTCATCCCGTCGGTCGTGGTGTCCTACGTGGTGTTCGCCGCGTTCGCCGTGCTGGTCGAGCTGTTCGCCGATGCCGGAGTCGCGTCGGCACTGCTCCGCGGCCCGGACCTGCTCGCCCAGGTCGTGTTCACGCCCTTGGTCGCGGGCTGGTCGATCTGGCTCGCCGTCGCCATCTCGACCCGGGCCGGCGACGTGCGCGTCGCACAGCAGTTCGGCTACCTCGTCAGCCTCCCCACGATCGCCATGACCACGCTGCTGTCGCTCGACGTGATCCACCCTTCCGCGAAGCTGGCGTTGGGCTTCGGGATCGGGCTGCTGGTCGCCAACCGGGTGGGCTGGCGGCTTGTGTCGGCGCTGTTTGACCGCGAGCGGCTGATCATCGGCACGCGCTGAGCCGGGGCGACCCCGCTCGTAGTGGCGGCCGGCGGGTGGCGCGAGCCTAACCGTCCGTCCGCGGAGGGTCCGGCGACCCCAGCCAAGCGACCAGGAGGCGGACGCGGTAGATCGGGCGTTCGCGTGACGCCCCGCTCCTTGGGTTCCGTCAGGACTCTGCTTCTGCGAGGAACGGCTCGATCCAGTCTCGATACGAACCGATGAAGTCGCGAGCCGTGTCGCGCACGAGGATCGCAGCGCGATGCACGTCGCCGGCCGGCGTCTGGACGTAGCTGTGGGAGAGACCGGGTTTCACGGAGACGGGATTATGCCGAAGGGGGCCGTACACGCCGGGCAGCGTTCAGGGTCAGCAGCGTCTTGGACTGCGAGGACGCGGTCGGCTGAGAGCGAGCAGCCGGAGCGCGGAGAGCGTCGAGCGGGCTGTTGACGCCGGTGATCCTGCCGCTGATCGTGATGCGTCGGCTGGACCAGGTGATGGAGACGACGCGAGACCGGGTGTTCGAGGAGGCCAGTCGGATGCAAGCCTCCGGCGTCGAGAACCCCGAGCTGGCGCTCCGGCAGGTGGCCGGACAGCAGTTCTTCAACCGCAGCCGGCTGCGCATTCACCAGCTGCTCGACGACCCGGACAACCTCGCCGATCACCTGCGCTCCTATATCGACGGCTACTGGGCGCTCGCGCGCCAGGCGATCGCCCTGCCTCGCGACCGCCGCGAGTGCCCGCTGCTCCATGCCATCGAAACCGAAGTCAAAGCCAGGAGGTCCTGAGCATGAGTGACGAGACGCACCGCGGCGAGGTCGCGAGCTTCGTATCCGAGCTGCCCAGCTTCGAGGTCGTCCTCTACCTGGTTCGTGCGATCGCCAAGGGCGCGCCCGTCTCGATCCAGGAGCTCGCCGACGCCGCTTCGCTGCCGGTCAGCGGCGTCGAGCGGATGCTCCTGGGTCAGCCGGGCACGGACTGGGACGCGGACGGGCGGCTCTTCGGGTTCGGCCTAACGCTGCGGCCGACCGCCCATCGCTACAACATTGCTGGCCGTGCTCTGTACACGTTCTGCGCCACCGACGCGCTGCCGTTCACCCACATCCTCGGAGAGCCGGCGGTCGCCGAGTCGAACTGCCCTACGACTTCGATCCCGATTCGGATGGAGCTAATCCCTAGCGCGGTGGTGTCCTTGGACCCGGCAGGCGCGGTCGTGTCGCAACTATTTGACCGCTCCCTTCTCGGAGACCTCAGACACAACGTCTGCGATCACGGCCACTTCTTCGCCTCCGTCGACGCGGCGAGTGGATGGGTCAGCGAGCACCCCGGCGGACGCGTGCTCACGGTCGTCGATGCGTTCGAGCAGTCCCGCCGCGACATCGAGAAGCTGGGCTGGCTGCCCCGACTGGCGACGACGAGATGAACGAAGCACCCGCAGCGCTCCTCACAGCGACGATCCAGGCCAGACCGGGCCGCTCGTTCACATCCAGCTGCGTCACGTACCGGACTGCCCGCTCCTAGCACAGTCAGAGCCACGCTCAGACGCAGTCTCTCCAAGACGAATGTCCGAGTGACGATCGACGAGGTCGAAGGGCCGTACCCGTCCCCGACGCTTTTGATCGACGGGATCGACGTCACCGGCCGAACCCCTGCGCCCGGCCCCTCATGCCGGCTCGACCTGCCCACCGAGAAGCAGGTCCTCGCCGCGCTCACCGCATCCATTTCCGAGCCAGCGCCATGACCAAGCCGAACATGCAGC
Organism: Solirubrobacteraceae bacterium; assembly: GCA_050696635.1. Taxonomy (GTDB): domain Bacteria; phylum Actinomycetota; class Thermoleophilia; order Solirubrobacterales; family Solirubrobacteraceae; genus Palsa-465. Next base: position 7,588 of record JBOGYE010000295.1, read on the forward strand.
CTCCCGGCCACCCCGCCGACCGATCGGCAGGAATCCTCTGTTCACCGCAGCGCCTGAAGGCAGACACGCATGCGAAGCGCGTGATCGACAGGATCCTGCCAACGGCGCTTGGCGCTGCGCTGTCTTCATCGCGACCGCGGTCGGCATCAGCGCGGTCGGCCGGGGGTGTTTGTTCGTAGGATGCTCGGTCGTGGCAGCGCTACGACCACGCGTGCGGCGACCTGGCCGATCGGGATGACATCCGTCGACCGATCACTCATGGGGGCGTAATGGGCGACCATCTCATCGTTCTTCACTCTGCGGTGCAGTCCTGCGCGGGCTACAGCCGCCACGACGCCCCCTCGATACTGTTGGACGGCTCTTCGATGGCGCGCGACACGGAGCACGGTCGCGCGGTCACCGCGCAGCTGACGCGCCGGCACCGAACGCTTGAGGAAGCGATCGCTGGGGCGGTCTTTGCGCTCAGCGCCGCGGGGCTGCCCAAGGGCATCTGCCGCCAAGCGCGCGCGGCGTGCGAGGACTATTTCTACAGCCGGCTCGACCTGGCGCCGGGGTGCGAGTTGGGCGGACGGGGAGAGATTGCCGAACCGCTGGAACTGATGCCCGAGCCGATGTACCGGGCACTGGAGGATGTCGTCGGCCTCATCGTGGATGGCGAGTACGACGAGCTCCGCGAGCTGTCTGGCGATCGGCTCAGAGTCGAGGACGTGCGCCGTCGCGTCGAGGAGGACTGCCCCGAGGCACTGGTGCTGCCACCGCGCGAGATCTACGGCGTCGAGGCGATCACCAAGTCAGACGATCCGGACCTGCCGGGCTGGGTCTACTTCCTCGATCTGTGGACCGAGACCGGCCCGGCCCGCCTGCACATCGAGGGCGACATCGAGGAGTCCGGCGACCGGTTCACCGCGACCCTGAACGACATCCTGCCGTGATCCGCCGCGTCTGGAGGCGCCGCGCGGCACGAGGCCGACTGCGCGCCCATTAAGCGCGGAAAGCCCACCCGTGGGTGGACTCTCGGCCATCAGAAGATCAGGCTGCTTTCGCGGGAAGGGGACATTCAGAAGAAGGTCTCGCCCTCTGGTCGCCGTCGCTATCTGACCCCCTCAGCGTAGCGCGCCCGCCGCCGACCATCACCAACACGTTCCGGACATCCCCAAACGCCGGTGGACGCCATCGGGACGGCGTTATGCGCCGCTCCGCCCCTCGCCCGGGCGCGACATGACGCTGAGGGCGAGAACGGAGCCTGCTGGAGATGTTGGAGACGAGCACGAATGAAGTCACGGTTGCAGTCCCGACGCTGGCGATCGCCTCGGCGACGAACCGCGCCGCGCTATTGCGCCCGGTCATCTCCTCTCGCGGGATCGCTCCCGCCGGTCGGCCGGTATGGACCTCGCCGATCGGACCTGCGACGGGCGGTGCGTCGCGTCATGAGGGGCTACTCGGGTGCGGGCCGGCTTTCACCCGGGGCGATTCAGACCGCCGCGCCCGTGGCGGTATCTCCGTCCGCGTGCTCGTCGCCGATCCAGGCATCGATCCGCCGCCACCACTCGTTCAGCCACGCGCAGCGACCGTCCTCGTCAAGTGGGACCTCGGCGCGCGGCACGTGCCACATGCGCGTGTGCATCGTTGCACGAACTGGCAGCTCACGGTAGATCTGCAGCGGGTAGGCCGCTAGCCCGAGTCCCGTGTGAGCCGCGAACACCACATCGGCCAGCGGAGCGGCGTCGAGTGCGGCGATGGCACCCGCAGGTCGCGGCGGTAGCACGTGGTGAAGTTGCTCGGCTCGCGTGGCCGCCGTCCGTAGACCGCGGCGGCGCAGCGAGCGCAGCACCGAGCGGCGCCGCGGCGCGGTGAAGTTGCCGCCCTCGGGGAACAGCAGCAGCACCCCGCGCGCCCCAAGAGCCGCCGTGGTGTCGGAGATCGCCCGGCGGGCCTCGGCGGGGTCGTTGAGGTCGAGCACCGCGTGCGGGAGGCGGCCTGAGAGCAGGTCGACCGCCGGGTCGAGCGCCACGGCCTGCTTGAAGACGACGCTCGGACGGCGACCGAAGCGGAAGATCAAACGGTCGATCAGCAAGATCGTGTCTGCCGGTCCGGCATGGCGGCTGAAGACCAGCAGCGGCGCCGTTCCGGCGAGCGCCTCGGCGGCCGTCGCCGAGCCGGCCTCCTGCACCACGCGCAGCTCGAGCTCGCGCTGGACGGCGCCGGCGACGCCGCCGACAAACCAGCCAAGGAGCCGCCAGTGGAGCGCCTGGAGCGTGCGAGTGCCGGTCAGCGCGCCGGCACCCGACAACAGCCACAGCGCCGCGCAGGCGGCAAGCGTGGTCAGCTCGCGCGCGAAGTAGACCAGGAAGATCCGGGTCATGATCAGCAGCCGGCGGTCGCCGGTGACGACGGCAACAAGCACGCCCAAGCCGAGCAGCAGCGGCGCCGCTGCCAGGCAGCTGCCATCGATCAGCACCGACACCGCGACCGTCACCGGGCGACGCAGCCAGGGTCCCGGCATCAGGCGATCCCGTCAAGGTACTCGAGCGACGCGGCGTGGGCGGAATCGATCTGGCGCTGCACCGTCGCCGCCAGCCGCCGCATGCGCAGCGGCGCCGCGACATCGTTGTAGGCCGGGGCGGCCGAGCCGCCGGTCGGCATCACGTGCAGGGCGACCCCTTCGGGCAGGGAGGTGAGATCGCGCGCGAAGCGGTGGCGACGCGCCACCTCAAAGGCCACCAGCCCAACCTCCCACGGCCAGCGCGGTGGCCTCAGCGCCTGCTCCAGGCGTCCGACCTGCAGGACATAGACGGCATCGGCGCCCAGCTCGACAGCGCGGCTGACCGGGATCGAGTTGACGATCCCACCGTCGATGAAGTGCTCATCGCCGATTCGCACAGGGGGCAGGATCCCCGGAACCGCGCACGACGCTAGCAACACCTCGGCGAGCGGCCCCTCGGTGAACCAGTGCTCGGCGGCGCGCTCGATCGATGCTGCCACACACTGAAAAGGGACCGTCAGCTCCTCCACGCGCTGCGCCGGAAGCACCTCGCGCAGCCGGTCAAGCAACACCCCCAGCGGCTGCAGATGCGTGCCGGTCCGCGCCAGCGTGCTCAGTCGCTGCAGCGGGCCGGTCGCCCACACCGACTCCGAGCCCGCCGATGCCCACAGCGCACGCAGGCACTCGACCCCGACCGGTCCCGGCTCCCCCGCGAACACCGCGCCGTTGACGGCGCCAATCGAGGTCCCGATGATCACGTCCGGCACGACGCCGCGGTCTGCCAGAGCGGCGAGCATTCCGACCTCGTGCGCGCCCAGCAGCCCACCTCCTCCCAGCACGAAGGCGATCCGGCCGCGCGACGCGCCGTCACTCATGCGGTCCGGCTACCCCGGATCCGGAGTGGCCGCGCGGCATCGCGGCCATACGAGACCGTCAATTGCTTTCTCGCGGGCCGTGAGATCGGGCCGAGCGTAGCTGATCCCCGGAACCGGGCGATCACGGCGCCGTCGCGCGCGCTATCCGCCCACGACACTGACCGCGAGCGGGACCTTCTGCAGTTGCAACTCGGCCGCGAGCGCCGCCGCCGATCCCTTGTTGAGTCCGCCGGTGATATCCGCGGAGCCGACGTTCACCCCGTCCGGATAGTAGTGGAACCCGATCTCGGGGATTGTCAGCAGCTGGCCGTCAAACGCCACGGCGAAGTGCTGTGGCAGCATCTCGCCGCCGGTACTGAGGTTGCGTCCGCGATGCGCGATCGTCGCGGTGAGCTTTTGGAACTCGGTCCTTCCTGTCGGGGTGAAGTTGAACCGGACATCGGGCTCGCCGCCCGTATCGACGCCGACGTGCGGATCGGCGATCGCCGCCCTGTCGAGCATGACCTCGTCGTTCAGCACGAAGAAGCGTGCCGGCGGAGTGCCACGGGAGCCGACCGCGCCGAGCACGACCGTGCCCTGCGGCACCGCCAGCGCTTCGCCAGCCGACGGCGCGACCCCCGGAGGCAGCCCCTGATCGAGCGCAGCGATCGATCCAGCGGGGCCGGACAGGACGCAGTGACCATCGCCCGCCGCGACCGCCGAGCCGTGGCCCCCGTCGGCGCTCGCGGCCGCCGCACAGGCCGAGCTGCCAAGCGCCCCGAACATCCAGTACTGCGGCCCGGTGCGTGACAGCGGCCCGCGCCAGAGCTCGACGGGACGGGTCGAGGCCAGCCGCACGGCGCGGTACAGCGACAGCCCGCCGGCGTCCGCGCCACCGGGGCCAACCCTGACGCCCCGGCTGATCAGGATCGCCTCTGGCGCACGCGCGCGCAGCCCCTGCGCGACGGGCTCGCCGTTGGGCAGCAGCACATCGGCCTCCCAGTCGTAGAAGTCCAGCTGCCCAGCCGACCGCAGCTGCATGAGGACCCGGTCGCGTCCCACAGCAGAGACGCCGGCGATGGTCACCAGCAGCCGATCGTGGCCTGCCATGGCGATGTGGAAGGTGCCCGCGGCGACGCCCGTGCCCGGGGCGACGCCCAGCTGATCGATCGACTGCCGCACCTCGCGCGCCAGCGCCGCATCGGTCACCCTCGGCGCTCGCTGGGCCGGGCGCACCTGCAGCACGAGCCGCGAGCCTCCGGCGGCCGCTTGCTGGCGCCCGTTGCCGCGACCGCCGGCCAGCAGGATCGCGCCGGCGACCGCGAGCACGACCAGCACGCTCGTCACCAGCGCCAGCGCCGACCAGCGACGGGGCCGACCCGGCGCCGGCCCGGGCCGCGGCGGCGGGGGCGAGCTCAGCACCCTGGCCAGGATGCGGTGCGCCTCCGCGCGTCCCTGCGCATCCTCGGTCACGGGCTCGCGAACGGGATTGGCCGCGGCGAGTGCCGCGATCACGGTGTCATCTGACATCAGGGGGCCTCCTCGGCGATCATCCGGCTGCCGTCTTGCGGCCGCTCGGGTAGGGCGGCCGCGACCCGGCGGCGCGCGCGGTGCAGTCGCACCCGGAACGCAGCCGGGCTGCATCCCGCCGCGCGGGCTGCGCGGCGTGGCTCGAGCTCCTCCCAGGCGACCAGCAGCAGCGCCTCGCGCTCGGCGGCCGACAGCGACGCGACGGCCGCCGCCAGCTCACGGCTCATCGTCGCGGGCGGCTCCCACGGCGGCTCGTCGGCGACCGTCGCCCGCTCGATCCGGAGCGCCAGGTCTCCGCGGCGACGTTCGGCTCGAAAGTGGTTGGCCAGCGTTCTGCGGGCGACCCCGAGCAGCCAGGGCAGCGGGTCATCGCCGATCGTGTCCAGCCGCCGCCAGGCGACCAGAAACGTGTCGGCCACGACATCCTCGACTGCGCCCGGCGCGCGACGGCGGACGTACGCCCGCACCGCTCTGTGGTTGGCCTCGAACAGCCGCTCGAACGCGGCCCGGCGATCCTCATCTTCAGGCATCCGACCGGCCATTGTCCGCCTGGCCCCGATCCGTTACGCGTGCGCCTCGGGAGCCGGCGTCGCGCCACCGGATGGAAGCGGCGTCGGGCCACCGGACGGTTCCGGCGCGCTGAACAGATGCTCCTCCCAATCGGACAGGCGCCGGTAGCCGAGCTCGGCGTAGATCTTGTTCGAGGTCGGGTTGGCGAGGTCGGTGAACAGCGCGCAGGTGTGCGCCCCGCCCCCCAGCATCCGGCGGCTGACCGCCGCGACCGCCGCGCCGGCATACCCGCGGCGGCGCTGCTGCGGCGGCGTATACACCGGTCCGACCCTGACCACGCCCGCAACCGCGGCGTTGACCCCGACCATCGAGACCGGCTCGCCGACCGCGTCCTCCCACAGCCACAGGCAGCCGTCGTCCAGACGCGCGCTCAGCATCGCCTCCGCCTCGGCCGCGGCATGTCCGGGACTGTTCATCTCCCGCACAGCGGCCCGCCACCACTCCGCCAGCAGGCCCAGTTCGCGGCGCCGCGCGGCCCGCAGCCGGCCGGGGGCGCGACGCGGCGGGTCGACCACGGCCTGCAGCGAGTGCATCGCCGTTCGCCGCCCGCAGGTGGTGACGACGCCGGTGAGTTGCGCCCAGGCGGCCGCGATCGCGCGCGCGGTCGCGGCCGGCGCCGTCACTCCCGCGCAAGCGGGATCGCGGTCCAGCCACAGCGCCGTCAGCGCCCGCGCGCCATCGCCGTCGAGCTCGCTGGGCAGCATCGGCCACGGTGGCGTTCGGATCGCGACGGCCGTCAGCCGATCCTGGTCGTCGAGGCACCGTACGAGCATCGGCGGCGTGCCCCGGTGGCGACCGGCGAGCACGGCGGTCACCACGGTTGCGAGCAGGTTGTGCTCGACCCGCGCCTCCAGGAACGGGCGCGCCGCGGCGGCGAACAGGGACGGGTCGGAGTCGATCTCGAAGCGCACCCGCGCATCATCGCGCAGCTCAAACGCCGAACGCGCTGACCGCATCGACGTCGACCCGCACGCCGACCGGCCGCCCGGGGCGCACGTCCAACGCCTCCAGCTCGCGCGCCAGGGCCAGTACCGTCAGCGGCGGATCGCCATCGAGCAGCACCCGCGCGAGCGGCACGGTCGGCACCAGCTCGGCCACGGTCCGGATCAACGACGTCCCATCGGGCGGCTCGAGCACGATCGCCTCGGGGCGGTACAGGACCTCGACGGGCCCGGTCGCGAGCGCACCGGGTGCCTGTATGCGCAGGTCGCCAAGCGAGATCGCACCGTCGCGCAGCTGTCCCCGCCCCAGCGCCGTCCAGCCCAGCAGCCGCGCGACGTCGGCGTCGGCGGGGCGCGCGGCGACCTTGCGCGCCACGTCGAGCTGACGCATCTGGCCCCCCACGATCACGGCGATCTCATCGGCGAGGCTGAGCGCCTCATCGCGATCGTGAGTCACGTGCACCGCCGGGATGTTGAGCCCCGACAGCAGCTCGCGCAGCACCCCGCGCAGCTCCTCCCGGGTCGGCTGGTCAAGAGCCGACAGCGGCTCGTCGAGCAGCAGCAGGTCCGGATTGGATGCCAGCGCGCGGGCGAGCGCCACCCGCTGGCGCTCGCCGCCACTGAGCGTCCCCGGCCGCCGGTTCGCGTGCTCGTCCAGGCCGAACCGCGCCAGCAGCCGATCGACGCGCGCGGGCGAGCCGCCGCGCGCGCGGGGACCAAAGCCGATGTTGTCTCGCACCGACAGGTGCGGGAACAGCGCCCCGTGCTGGAACACGACTCCGATCCCGCGCCGCTCGGGCGCCAACCGGGCCAGCTCGCGGCCGGCGAGCGAGATCCGCCCCGCGCCGGCCATGCCGAAGCCCGCGATCGTGTTCAGCAGCGTGGTCTTACCCGCCCCGGACGGGCCGAGCACCACCAGCACCTTCCCAGCGCCAACGCGCAGATCGACCGGTCCCAGCGCGAAGCGCCCGGCGCGTGCGTGTAACCCGTCCAGTTCGAGTCCCGGGTCAGTCGCTGTCAACGTGCGGTCCCCACGCGCTCCAGCCGGTCGCGAGCGTGCGCAGCACCAGGAAGGTCGCCAGCGACACGAGCAGCAGCACGACCGCCGCCGCGGCGGATTGCGTCAGCCCCGAGCGCAAAAACAGGTTGTAGATCTCAACCGGCGCCGTGACCGGGTAGAAGGCGATGATCACGACCGCGCCGAACTCGCTGATCGCGCGCGCGTAGACCAGCACCGTGCCGGTGAACACGCCGCGCAGAGCGAGCGGCAGCGTCACGCGCCGGAATGCGTAGCCCGGAGTGGCGCCGAGGCTGCGGGCGGCCCGCTCGAGGCTCGGATCGATCGCCTCGAACGCGACCCGCGCGCTGTTGACGGCAAACGGCGCCGACACGAACAGCATCGCGGCAACGACCCCCCACTCCGTTCCGTAGAAGGAGATCCCGATGTGCGAGGCGGGTGCCCCGATCCAGCCGGTGCGTCCAAACACGAACAGAAGCGCGATCCCCGCGACCGTGTGCGGCACCGCCAGCGGCAGGTCGACGATCGCCTGCACGAGCCGTCCCAGCGGCAGCCGCCGTCGCGCGAGCAGGTACGCCAGCGGTGTGCCCAGCACGGTTGCGATCACGGCCGTGATCGCCGCGTCCTTGAGGCTCAAGACGATCGCGTCGCGGATCTCGGCGGCGGCGACCGCCTGGCGCAGGCTCGCCACCGACGAGCCCGCGACCAGCCGCGCCAGGGGAAGCAGGATGAACGCGATCAGCAGGCCGCCGAGGACCCAGGCCGACAGCGCGAAGCCACCCCCGGGGCGGCGGGCTCTTAGGGGGTCACGACCCCAAACCGGTCCAGCTCCTGGTCAGCGGCCGCAGCGCCGGCGGCAGCGCGCTCTGGCTTGAGGCGAGCGCCGGATTGTCGACCACGAAGCCGTTGCGGGCCATGATTGCCTGCCCCTTGGGCCCCAGCAGAAAGGCGACGAACTGCTGTGCGAGCGCCTTGTTCGGGGCGTTGGTCGGGATCGTGAGCCCGTAGATGATCGGCTTTGCGGCGACGCTCGAACCGGTCGCCCCCTGCGTGTGGACCTTGGCGTACTGGCCGGCGAGCGCCGGATCCGAAAGGTTGACCTGGGGCGGAAGATGGATGTAGCGGAAGTGGTTCTGCAGCGCGTCGGAGCGGTAGATCCCGAGGTAGTCGATCTGCCCAGACTGCAGCGCCGCTATTTGCGAGGTCTCGGTCTCGGCGACCAGCGAAGGCGGAGAGTTGCGCAGCACCGAGGCCGACAGCGAGGGGTCGTGATAGTAGCCCTCGGACAGCTTCAGCATCTGCAGCACCTGATAGCCGGATGGATCGGCAGCCGGGCTGGAGCGGGCGATCTTCACCCCTGGCTGGGCCAGCACGTGGTACCAGTTGGCGGACGTCAGCTGCGACGCGCCCTTGCTCTTGGCTGTGTATGCGAACGTGATCTGGTTTGAGACGAAGCCGACGTACCAGTTCGCGTAGCGCTTGGCGCCGCCGCTTCCGAACATCAGCTTTGGGATCAGCGAGTAGTCGGCCACTCCGAGCACGTCGGCGGGCTCGTGCAGCTGGGTGATCGCCTTGACGCGGTCGCCGCTGGCGCTGAACTCCGAATGGATCGTGACTCCCGGACGCAGCTGCTTGAACGCGGCGAACTCCTGCGCCCACGGGTTGGCGAGCGTGCCGGCGCCGAACACGATCAGCGTGCCGCTCGCCTTGGCTGCCGCCGGCTTCGCGGCGCCGGTGGTGCCCGCGCCGCTGGTGCTGCTGGTGCTGCCGGTGCTGCTGCTCGACTGCGAGCCGCAGCCCGCCAGCACCAGTGCGAGCGACATCAAAAGTGCGAATCTCCGGCGCCGGCTCAAGCTGTTCCCTTTTGTAGCAGTTCAGTTCGGTACGATACCCTACGCGCGAGGAGCGCGTGACCCGCTACCTGGACATCGCTCGGACGATCGCCGCGCAGGTGAACGCCGGCAAGCTCGAGCCGGGAGCCGAGTTGCCGAGCGTTCGCGAACTCGCTCGCGAACGGTCGACCACCGCCTCCACGGTGAGTCGGGCCTACCACCACCTCGCCGAGGCGGGAGTGATCTCCGCCGGTGATCGTCGCCGAGCCAGGATCGAGCCCGGCGCCCGCGTCGCTGCACAGCGGCTGCTCGGCGCGGGCCGGAGGCTGAGGCTGGCCGGCAGCGACGACCCCGCACTTGACCTCGCCCTGCGCCATGCCGGCGCATCGGTTGTCACCGTCGGCGCGCGCGGCAGCTTCCAGGGCCTGACCGCACTGTGGCGCGGCAGCGCCGACGGCGCCGCGATCCACCTGCTGCACCGCTCGGGTGCCTACAACGCGCCCTATGCGACTGCGCTGCTGCGCGGTCGGCGACCGACGCTGATCCACCTCTGGCGTCGCGAGCAGGGACTGCTCGTGGCCCCCGGCAACCCCGCTGGGCTGACGGGCGCGCCCGACCTTGGCGACTGCACGATCGCCCGCAGGGAGTTCGGTGCCGGAACCCGGATCCTGCTGGACCGGATGCTCGCCGACGCCGGGATCGCGCCCCAGTCCGTGCCCGGCCCGGAGGCTGGGTCGCATCTGGAGGTGGCGCTCGCGGTCGCGTCGGGAATCGCCGATACCGGCCTGGCGGTGCGCGCGGCCGCAACCGCGCTCGGCCTCGACTTCGTCCCACTGATCTGGGAGGAGTACGACATCGTGTTGCCCGCCGACGCGCTGGCCGCGGCGCAGCCGCTCGTGCAGGCGCTGGGGGACCCCACGGTCCGCGCGGCGATCGATGCGCTCGGCGGCTATGACACGACGGCTGCCGGCGAGATACGCGAACTGCCCGACCCGGCCGCGACCCCCGGCTGACCGGTCGCGATCAGCTCGGGCCTGCGCCGGCCCCGAGCCGGTTCAGCCATTGCCGCATCCGCATCCCGGCAGGCGTCACCTGTCCCTCTTCGTAACCGGTCGTCGCGCGCGCCACCGTGACTCCATCAAGCGTCGACAGGCCATACTCGATCCCCGTGCCCTGCGCCGCGAAGCGCGCGATCGTCTGTCCCTGCACCAGCGTGCTGCCCGGGCGCGCGATGTCGGTGATCTGCTCGGCGACGTACTGCACGGAACCGGCGTCGGGCCCGTCGAGCAGTTCGAAGTAGACCAGCGGCTGACCGGCGTACCAATCCGGGGTCACGGCCAGGACCTTGACCGTGCCCGGCGCCAGGATCGGTGCGCCGACCGGCATCGTCGCGTCCACGCCCTGGTCGGTGCGGCCCCAGTGGGTCACGTACCGGAGCGGATCGACGTACGTGGCCGCGGTCGCCGTCGCAACGACAGCCTCCCGGCGCAGCTCGCGCCTGACCTGTGCCAGCGGGGGAGCGTGCGCGCTCGGGTCGCCGACCGGCACCGGCGCGGCGGCCGCGAGCGCCTGTTGACCGGCCACCGGCTCGACCACCTGCGGCCGCGCCTGCGCGCGTCCCGCCGTCCCATGCTTGGAGGACCCCGAGCCACCGCCGCAGGCCGCCGGGGCCAGCGCGGCAAGCGCCAGCAGGACCGCGGTGCGGGATCGGCGTGCGGCGCCGGCGGTCAGGAGCTCCCTGACGGAGGACGATCGGATCAGAACACGCTAACAGCCGCGGAGGGCGCTCAGCGCTGGCGGCGGGCGCCGTGCTGGAGCCGGCGCAAGCCTTGAGCGACGCGCGGGGCGGACACGAACACGCGCACCGCTCCGTGCATCCAGAAGGGAAGCCTCAGGCGGACCCGCGAGCGCAGCGCGACCTTCGATGTGCAGCGGTGCGCGTCCGCGCCCGAGGTCTCGCAGGCCCAGACCCGGATCCGGCCCTGCACGCCGGGCGCGCGGTGCACGAGCAGCCAGCGGCGCGCCACGTGACGTCCGCGCGCGGCCGCGCTCGCAACCGGCTGGCCGAGCGCCACGATCGCCAGCCGGCCGCCGTGGCCGTCGCGAATCGTGCGGCGACCGAACGACAGGACCGTCGACGGCTGCCCGGAGCCGGCGCCGCGTCGGCGGTGGCCGCCGCTGCCATCGTGCGCCGGCGGGGTTGCCGGCACGCTGGGCGCGATGGCAACGACCGGCCCCACCGCCGCCGAGCCGGCCGAACCAGCTCCGAACTGATTGGAGGCCGTGACCACGACGCGCACCAGCATGCGGGCGTCGGCGGCGGCGAGGGTGTACCCCTCTGCGGTCGCACCGGGGACCACCGCCCAGGTGACGCCCGCGTCGCTGGACCGAAGCCACTGATACGCAACGGTGCCGCTCGGGCTCCAGGCGCCGCTCGCCGCCGTCAGCGTCTGACCCTGCTGTGCCGCTCCCGAGATCGCCGGCGCGGCGGTGCTCTCGGGCGGTCCGGCCGCGGTCGTGACCGTAAAGTCATACCCGTAGCTGGTGCCGTCGGCGTTGGCGGCCACGAGTCGGCAGTGATACGTGGAGCCCGCCGCGAGCCCGGTCAACTCCGTCTGGATCGACGTCGGCGCCGTCCCCGAGCCGATCTGTGCAGCGGGCGTCTGCTGCCCGTAGGCCGCGGTCGGCCCATACTGCCACCAGTAACTGGTCGCCAGCGAGTTGGGGTAGATGCCGGCCGCCAGGGTGGCGGTGCCAGGTGTCACCGTCTGGGCATATGTGTTGCCATCGCCAGCGCCGACGCTTGGTCCGCCGATCCCAGGAGCGCCGGCGACCACCGCCCCGGAGATCGAGCCGGCGCCGGTCGGACCGTCGAAGCCGGGCTGCGCGTTGCAGATGTAGGAGATCGAGCAGTCGCCGTTGGAGCCCGTGACCGGGTCGTTGAGCAGCGGGCTGTCGGCGTAGGCCCACTGCGGCGTGGTGCCGTCGACCCCGGTGACGGCCTCGTAGGCGGCCACCAGCGGGGTGGCCAGGCTGGTACCGCCAACCAGCAGCCAGCCACCGGCGCCCGAGTCGTACACGGTCAGGCCGGTAGCCGGATCCGCGTCGGCGGAGACATCGGAGTACGAACGGCCGCCGCAGCCGGTGTCGGACTGCCAGCTGGGCCTGGCCTCGTTGGCGTCGCAGCCCGAGCCACCGCCCCAGCCGCCGCTCAGCGACCAGGCCGATTCGGTAAAGCCGCGCGCGCTCGGCGCCGCCGAGGTAGAGGCGGTCAGACTCGTGCCGCCGACGGCGGTGACCGCGGGCAGGGCGGCGGGGTAGGCGTCCCAGCCGGGACCGTCGTAGCCGCTGTCGCCGGTCGCCGCCAGCACGGCGGCGCCCGGGAATGTGTAGGTGCCCGAGATCGGCGAGAACGAATCGACCGACCAGCTGTCCGAGATCTGGCGAGCGCCGAGCGTGGCGGCCTCGATCTCCGCCTGCTGCATGTCGCTCATGCTCGTGCTGGCGGCCTCGACGAGCAGGATGTGGCAGTTCGGGCACAGCGACGAGATCGCATCGAGATCGAGCGAGATCTCCGTCTCCCAGTTACTGTCGGCCTGCGGCAGCGGCGCCGCGACGCCGTCCTGGTTGACCTTCGCAAAGCAGCCGCTGGCGCTGGTGCAGGCCGGCAGGCCGTAGGTCGCGCGGAAGCTGGCCAGATCCGACGCGGCCGTCGGATCGTCGTAGGCGTCGACGACCGCGACCGTGTCGGAGCCTCCGGCGATCTGAGACAGATACGTGAGGTCGTAGGCCTGCTGGAGATAGGCCGGCGTGCCAGCCGTCGGTGCGGGGAGGCCGACACCGGCGTCGGCGGCAGCGAATGCCCCGGCGAACCGCGGGCCGATCCGCGCCAACCGGCGCCGTCGGTGGATGCGCGGGCGGACCAGCTGCCCGTCGGATCTGATCACGATCGCCTCGGCGGCGCAGCGCGCATGCCCGGTGGCGACCGGCGGACATGTGTCCGCGGCGCGCAACTGCGACGCGCGCAGCCCGGTCAGCTGGGCCAGCGCGGCAGCGCGGCCACGGGCGCTGACGGCCGCCCGGCCACTGCCGCTTCGGGCAGCTCGGCCACCGCCGCTCCCGGCGCCCCGGCCACGGCCGCCAACGGCCGCCTGCGCGGGCGCAGCGAGCAGCGCCATGGTCAGCGCCGCCAGCAGCGAGCACCGCGCCCCCGCCCGCAATCGCGCGCGGACGCGCGGCGAGCGGACTCGGCGGTGATCGTGGTGGCTGGCCATGCCAGGTCAGGCATTGGCAGCCACGACCCGGCGCGGGAGGGTTTGGCGTTGCCCTGGACCGGTGTCGTAGTCGCGCGGGCATTGTCGGACACGCACCGACCCAAATCGCAGAGCGTGTCCGAAAGTGCCAACGGGGCGGGCACAATCGCACACGCCGCCGTCGTCAGCGCGTTGCGTGTCCGATTTTGACCGCCGGCCGGGCCGCGGTCACGGGGACGCTCAGATCAGACACGCAGACCGGCGACGGTCGTGATCCTGCCGGCGAACAGGGACGCCGTCTGGCGCAGCGACGCCTCCATGTCCAGCGGCTCGAGCGCCGACACGGCGTCCCTGACGATCACGACCTCATACCAGCGCAGCGCGGCGCTGGCGGCCGTGTAGTGAACGCAGATGTTGGCCACAGTCCCGCAGATCACCAGCGTGCGCACGCCCCACAGCCGCAGGAGGTGATCAAGCTCGGTCCCGTAGAAGGCGTCGTAGCGCAGCTTGGGCAGCACCGTCTCGCCGGCCACTGGGGCGAGCTCGTCGACGATCTGCCACCCCCAGCCGCCCATGCGTGCGTGCTCAGGCCAGATCCGCCACTCCGGATCGCCCTGCTGGTGGGAGTCCTGGGTGAACACGACCCGCATGCCCGCGCCGCGTGCCATCTTCAAGAGCCGCGCGATCGCCGGCAGCGTCGCCGCTGCATCCGGGACGCACAGGCCTCCGCCGGCGGAGACGAAGTCGTTCTGCATGTCGACCACCACCAGCGCCGTGCTGGCGGAATCGATCGTCAGCTCGGACTGCACCTCATAACCGGCGGCGCTCACGGCGACTGTCAGGATAGGCGCATGCAGTCCGCACAGGAGCACGACCGCACCGCCGGTGCCCCATGGCGCGAGCCGGTGCGCGGCGGCCATCCTGGCCCCAGCGTCGCCGCACGCCCAGGTATGGAGCTGCTCCGCGCTGTGCTGAGCGGCGAGGCGCCGCAGCCACCGCTGTCGCGGCTGATCGGGCTGGCGCTGGCGAAGGCCGACGACGGCACGACGACGTTCACGCTGCCGTTGACCGACTGGCTGTGCGATCCGGACGGCAGCATCTCGCTGGGGCCCCCGATGATCGTCGCAGATGCTCCGATGGCGCGCGCGGCGATCACGTAGTCGCCGGATCTCGGTCGCGAGCCCCGAGGTGACCGGCGCCGACGGACGCGCGATCGCGGTCGCGACCGGATCCGCGCTCGCGGCGCCATAGCTCGCGCTCAGTCGCCGCTCCCGACCGGGTCGTGCGGCGCCGGTTCGTCGAGCACCAGCTCGGGGCCGAATCCGACCCGCAGGATCGCACCGCCGCCCGGCGCGTTAGCCGCTTCCGCGAAACCACCGTGCGCCTCGGCGGTCTGGCGCACGATCGCCAGTCCGAGGCCCGAGCCCGGCTTCGAGCGCGCGTCGGGCGCGCGGTGGAAGCGGTCGAACACGAACGGAAGGTCCTGCTCGTGAAAGCCGGAGCCGTGATCGCTGACGGTCAGCGTTGCATCGCGCAGCGCCACCTCCACTCGCTCGCCGGCGGCCCCGTACTTGACGGCGTTGTCGAGCAGGTTGGCGACCGCGCGGCCGATCCGCGCGCCCTCTCCTCGGATCAGCGTCGGCTCCAGGTCGGCATCGATCTCCAGCTCGGGCGCACGGCGCCGGGTGCGCGCGACCGCAGCGGCGACCACCTCATCCAGGCGCAGCTCGTCGTCTCCGAGCGTCGGTGCGGGCCCGCGCGCCAGCTCGACGATGTCGGCGACCAGCGCCGTCAGCTCGTCGAGTTCCTCGATCACGTCGGCGCGCAGCGCATCGCGGTCTTGAGGAGAGAGCCTCTCCTCGTCGCGCATCAGCTGTAGGTTGGCGCGGATCGTCGCGATCGGGGTGCGCAGCTCGTGCGACGCGTCGGCGACCAGGTTGCGCTGCGCCTGCACGGCCGCCGCCAGCGCCTCGAGCGTGCGGTTGAAGCTGCTCGCCAGGCGGCCCAGCTCGTCGTCGGAGTCGACGTCGAGCCGCTCGGTCTCCAGACGCTCGGGGTTATCCGCGATCGCCTCGGTCTGGCGCGTGAAGCGCGCGATCGGCGCCAGCGCCGTGCGGGCGACGACGAGGCCGAGCGCGGCGGCAAACAGGATCCCGGCGGCCGCGATCACCGCCAGCAGCAGCAGCAGCTGGTCCAGGGTGCGGTCGACGTCGTGCAGCGGCAGCGCCACGAGCAGGGCGCCGTACCCGCCGATCCCGCTGGCGAGGACTCGAATCGCCGTGCCGCCCACGGTCAGATCCTCGTAGTAATGACCGACCCCGCGGGCCGCCAGGGCCTTTGCGCGCGGGCCGGCCGGAACGAAGCCCTGCTGCCCGGGCGGGTGATAGGCGAAGCCGTCGGCGTGGATCAGGGTCACGTCTCCTGACGCACCGCCGAACGCCGGACCGTTGTCCGCGTCCAGGTGCAGTCCCTCGTCGGGGTCGCTGATGTCGCCGGGCGACGGCGGGTGGCCGCCATCGGCCTGGGCGCCGCCGCCTGGACCACCGGGCATCGGGGCGATTCCAGCGCGCGCCTGGATGCTTCCGGTCAGGCTGAGCAGCGACTGGTCCAGCTGGCTTCTGACCTGTGTGCTGGCACCAGCGTATGCGGCCACAGCGACCGCGATCACGGCGATCGCTACGGCGACGCCGCTCGCGAGCCCCATGCGGGCGCGCAGACTCACCCTTCGGGATCTCGCAGCGCGTAGCCGACGCCGCGCACGGTGTGGATCATCGGCGGCGCGCCCGCGTCCTCGAGCTTTCGGCGCAGATAGCCGACGTAGACACGGAGCGCGTTGGAGGTGGCGCCGAAGTCATACCCCCAGACGCGATCGTAGATCAGGCTGTGGGGAAGCACGCGCCGGGGATTGAGCATCAACAGCTCCAGCAACTGATACTCGGTCCGCGTCAGCTCGATGAACATGCCTGACACCTCCACCCCATGCCTGGACGGGTCGAGCCGCAGCGGGCCGAACGTAAGCTCGCCGTCGACGTCGCCCTCGCCACCGGCGCGGCGCAGCAGCGCCCGCAGCCGCGCCCGCAGCTCATCGATGTCGAACGGCTTGACGAGGTAGTCGTCCGCGCCGGCGTCGAGGCCGTCGATCCGGTCCGATACCGCATCGCGCGCGGTCAGCATCAAGATCGGGACGCGGTTGCCCTCGCGGCGCAGCAAGCGGCTGACCTCGAGCCCGTCGATGTCGGGCAGACCGACGTCGAGCACAAGCGCATCCGGGACCGTCGCCGCCACCTGCGCGATCGCCTCAGCGCCGCTGCCGGCGAGCGCGACCTCGTAGCCTGATAGCGACAGGGTGCGGCGTAGCACGTCGCGCAAAGCGCGGTCGTCGTCGACTACCAGCAGTCTCATCGAGCGCAATTGTCGTCGCTGCGCCGGGCCGGGGCGGGATTCCTACAGAGGTCTTACGGCTGCGGGCCGGGGCGCTCGCGCAGGATCGTCCCGAGAATGCCGTTCAGGAATGCCGGCGCACCGGCGCCGCAGAAGCGCTTGGCGGTCCTGACCGCCTCGTCGATCGCCCCCTCCGGTGGGATCGGCCGCTCGCCCGGCAGCACCTCAGGGTGCAGCAACTCGAGCAGCGCGACGCGCAGGATCGAGCGCTCCAGAGGCGCGATCCGCGCCAGCGGCCAGTCGCTCGCGTGCTCGGCGATCAGCGCATCGAGCTCGGGCTGGCGCTCACGCACCTGTTCGGCGAGGGCGAACGTGAACGCGTGCACGTCCCGCGGCAGCGTCTCGCCCAGCGGACGTCCGAGCAGGTCGCTCTGATACAGCGCCCAGACGGCGGCGCGCCGCTGCTCGGTCCGGCGGGCCATCGCTCAGCTGACGGCGATCAGGTCCTTGGGGACCGAAGTCAGCACCCGGGTGCCGTCCTCGGTCACGATCGCCAGGTCCTCGATCCGCACCCCAAACCGTCCCGGCAGGTAGACGCCTGGTTCGACCGTCACGACCTGGCCGGTGGCGAGCATCGACTCCGAGCGCTTGGACAGCCGCGGCGCCTCGTGGATCTCCAGCCCGACGCCGTGGCCGAGCCCGTGGCCGAAGTGCTCGGCGTGGCCGGCATCGTCGATCACCGCCCGCGCGACGGCATCGGCGTCGCGACCGCTGATGCCGTCACGGACGGCGCCGAGCCCGGCGACCTGTGCCTCGCGGACGAGCTCGTACGCAGCACGCGCGTCATCGCCGGGCTCTCCGGTCGCCAGCGTGCGCGTGCAGTCAGAGCAGTAGCCGTCGAGCTGCGCTCCCCAGTCGATCACGACCAGCTGATCGGAGCCGATCTCCACGTCGCGGGGCTCGGCGTGCGGCAGCGCGCCGTGCGACCCGGCGGCGACGATCGGATCAAACGACGGGCGCTGGGCGCCGAGATCGATCATCGCGCGCGTCAGCGCGGTCGCCACCGCCAGCTCGGTCCGACCCACCAGCCCCTGCTCCATGATCTGGCGCAGCGCCGCGTCCGCCAGCTCGCACGCCTGCTCGATGCGCTCGAGCTCGTCGGGCTCCTTGACCAGCCGCAGCTCCTCCACCGAGTCGCCGCCGGCGACCAGCGCCACGCGTTCGGGCAGCGTGTCGCGCAGACGCGCGTGCATCCGCACGCTGAGGTGGGCGTCCTCGAACGCCAGCCGCCTTTCGCCCTCGCCGACCAGTTCGGCGACCGCGTCGATCAGCTCCTGGGACACGATCCGGCGATCGAACGCTTCCCCCACTTCTGCCGCGGCCTGTTCGATGTAGCGAAAATCGGTCAGGAACAGCCGTGTGTCGGGCCCGATCAGCGCCAGCCCGTTGGAGCCCGTGTATCCGGTCAGGTAGCGGACGTTGACCAGCGAGCTGACCAGGATCAGGTCGGCGCCGAGTCCGGGCAGGCGCGCGGCCAGACGGTCGGCGCGTGCGGTCATGCGGTCACCCGATCCCGTGCCAGCTTCACCGCCAGCTTCGACAGTGCCTCGCGGTAGCCGTCGGGGCCCATGCCGGCGACGCGGGCGATGCACAGATCGTCGAGTACCGACACGCGCCTGAACGGCTCACGGCTGTCGACATCGGACAGGTGCACCTCCACCGCCGGCAGTCCCGTCAGCTCAAGTGCGTCACGGATCGCGTAGGCATAGTGCGTCCAGGCACCCGGGTTGAGCACGATCGCGTCGGCGCTCCCGGCGAGCGAGTGCAGGCGCTCGACGAACTCACCCTCATGGTTGGTCTGAAAGAAGCTCGCGCGCAGGCCCAGATCGTCGGCCGCCGCCGCGATCCCGCGCTCCAGCTCGGCCAGGGTCAGCGTGCCGTAGTGATGCGGGTCTCGGCGCCCGAGCTGATCGAGGTTGACCCCGTGCATCACCTCGATGCGGTTGCGATCCATACCGGGAAGCTAGCTGGTCAGCTCGCGGACCGCCGCGATCAGCTCGCGCGGCTCGACCTCCTGGCCGTGGCGCGCGTCGCCTGGCCCCGCCAGCAGCACGAACGGCACCCGCTGGCCCGAGCCGAGCCGCTTCTTGTCCCGCGCGGTCGCCATCACGACGGCGTCGGGGTCAACGCGGGCGCCGCCGGTCGGCAGCCCGCGCGCGCGCAACAGCTCAGCGACCTCGTCTCGAAGCTCGGGTCTGTCCGACAGTCGCAGCGCCGCCAGCAGCCCGAGCGCCACCGCCTCGCCGTGACGGTAGGTCGCATAGCCGGTCACGGTCTCGATCGCATGCGCAACAGTGTGCCCCAGGTTCAGAGTCTGGCGCACGCCGCCGTCGCGCTCGTCGCGGGCGACGATTCGCAGCTTGGTCTGCGCGCATGCGGCGATCACATCCGGGTCGGTCGGCTCGGCGCCGGCGCGCACGCGCTCCCACAGCGCGCCGCCCGCGAGCAGAGCCGTCTTGACGACCTCGGCGTATCCGGCCGCGAGCTCCTCCGCGGGCAGCGTCACGAGCGTGCCGGTGTCGGCGATCACGGCCCGCGGTTGATGGTAGGCGCCGACGTAGTTCTTGGCGTGCTCCAGATCGACGCCGGTCTTGCCGCCGTAGGCCGAGTCGACCTGCGAGACCAGCGTTGTGGGCACCTGGACGACGCGCACGCCGCGCTGGTAGGTGGCGGCGCAGAAGCCGGCGAGGTCGCCGACCACGCCTCCGCCGAGCGCCACGACCACGTCCGCTCGGGTCATGCCGGCGCGCGCCAGTTCGGTCCACACGATCTCCGCGTGCGCGATCGTCTTGGACTGCTCGCCCGGCACGATCGTGACGCGGCCGGCCAGCGGCCCGAGCGCGGCGCCGTGCAGACGCCCGGCGTTGTGATCGGTGACCAGGAAGCGGCGCCCGGCCACGGTCTGCGGCCAGAAGCCGGTGCCCGGGCACCCGAGCAGCCCCGGCCCGATATAGGCGGGATAGTCGCCCGACGCGCTTGCGGCCCACAGCATCGTGACACCGGCCGGAACGCCGGCGTACGCGTGCAGCACGGCGGCCATCGCGCCGCTGCGCTCGGGTCCGACGATGATGTCGGCGACCCGCTCGTAGGCCGGCTGGCGCTCGGCGTACAGCCGCGCGAAGCTCGCCCGGTCCGCGGCCAGCGGTCGTCCGCTGCTGCCGCAGCGTGCCCAGGCCGTCTCGAGATCGATGTCGATCCACACGACAACGCAGTCGCCGAGCGCGTCGCGGATCGCCGCCGACTGCAGGGCGCCCCCACCCAGCGCCAGGACGCGGGGTTCCTCGCCGCCGGCCGGCGCTTCCGGCGCGAGCCGGAGCGCCGGCCCCTCGGAGGAGGGCGCGGGCGCTGCGAGCAACTCCGGCGCCTCGGAGGCGGGCGCGGGCGCTGCGAGCATGCCCAGCGTGACCCGCTCCTCAATGGCGCGGAACGCGGCCTCGCCGTCGTGGTCAAAGACGTCCGCGATCGGCCTGCCGAGCCGTTGCTCGATCGCGCGGTCGACGTCGAGCGCCCGCACCCCGAGCGCCCGAGCGGCATTGACCGCCGCCGTCGACTTGCCGGCCCCCATGAAGCCGACCAGCACGACGGTTGGCGCGCTCACCCCGTCGGCCACCCAATTCGCGAGCGGTACGCGGCCACCCCGGCGCGCACGTCATCGATGTGGTCGCCGGCGAACTTCGCCCGGTAGGCATCGGCGAGCACCAGCGCGACCATCGCCTCCCCGACAACGCCGGCCGCCGGCACCGTGCACGAGTCGGTTCGCTCACGCAGCGCCTCAGCCGGCTCGTGGGTCGCGATGTCGACCGAGCGCAGCGGCTTGGTCAGCGTCGGCAGCGGCTTCATCGCGCCGCGGATCACCAGCGGGTCGCCGGTCGTCATCCCGCCCTCGAGCCCGCCGGCGCGGTTGGTGACACGGTGAAAGCCGCGCCGCTGGTCGTAGAAGATCTCGTCGTGGGCCTGCGAGCCCGGCAGTCCTGCGACCTCGAGCCCGTCGCCGATCGCTACCGCCTTGACGGCCTGGATCGACAGGAGCGCCTGCCCGAGCAGGCCGTCCAGGCGCTCGCGCCATGAGACGTGCGAGCCGAGCCCCGGCACGAGCCCGAAGGCGCGCACCTCGAACACTCCGCCTAGTGACTCGTTGGCCTTGCGCAGCCTGTCGATCTCGGCGACCATCGCCCGCGCGGCATCCTCGTCCAGGCAGCGGACGGGCGACTCGTCCACGCGAGCGAAGTCCTCCGCGGTCAGATCCTCGCGGCGAGGGGCGCTGACGCCCGTGATCTGGAGCACGTGCGAGTGCACGCTGACCCCGAGTACGGCCAAGAACGCCTTGCAGAGCGCGCCCCCCGCGACCCGCGCCGCGGTCTCACGCGCGCTGGCGCGCTCAAGCACGTCGCGCACGTCGCGCAGGCCGTACTTCTTGGTGCCGACCAGGTCGGCATGACCGGGACGCGGCAGATGGACCTCGGCGACCGGATCGTCGACCGGCCACGGGCTCATCCGCTGCTCCCAGTTGGCGAAGTCGCGGTTTGCGACCGCGAGCGCGATCGGGCCGCCGAGCGTGCGGCCGTGGCGGACGCCGCCGGTGACCTGCACGCGGTCGCGCTCGATCTTCATCCGCCCGCCACGACCGTGGCCCAACTGACGGCGGGCCAGATCTCGATCGATCACGCCACGCTCGATCGCAAGGCCAGCCGGCAACCCTTCGACGATGCAGGTCAGGCCGGGGCCGTGCGACTCGCCCGCGGTGGTCAGAGTCAGTGTCATCAGGCGGCGGAGGCTGCGTCAGTCGCGCCGGTCTCCGCGGGCGTCTGCTGCGCGTCGATCCCCGGGATCCGCACGCCACCGCCGCGGCACCACGGGCAGACGACCTCGTGCGGCGTGCCGCCCAACCCCGAGGTCAGCCGGCCGGTGCCCCGACACGGAGTGCAGGTCTGGTCGGTCGCGCTGGGCTCATCGCTGGCCACGGCCGCGCAGGTTAGCTGGCGAGGCGTGGAGCGCACGCGGCGGGGGTTTTGGCACCCCCAACCGTCTGCAAAGCGCAGCCAGCGAGATTTCCCCCGTCCGGCGGGGGTTTCTGCACCGTCTCAGGCCGTGGCGCCGTTCGGGGCGAGATTTCCCCCGGCCGCAGCGCCGGCCGCGGCGCGCATGGCCTGCCGCGACGCGGCCACGCCGGTGAAGCGCTCGAAGCTGAGCGAGCCCTGCCCGACCAGGATCTCCAAGCCGTCGACGACCGGGATCCCGAGCGCTCGCGCGCACGCCACCAGCGCTGTCTCGCGCTCGGCGTATACGAGGTCGACCACGCACCCGCAGTCGGCCAGCAGCTCCCCGTCCACCGGCAGCTCGCCGCCGAGCAGGCCGACGGCGGTGCAGTTGACCAGCACGTCGGCCGCGCCGACCCGCGATACGGCCCTAGCGCCCAGCTCCGTGGCCAGCCGGCGAGCCCCATCAGCCGTGCGGTTCCAGACCGCCACGCTCGTGGCTCCGGCATCGAGCAGTGCCCAGACCGCCGCGCGGGCGCTGCCGCCCGCGCCGAGCACGAGCGCTGTGCGGCCCCGCGGGTCAAGTGGCAGCGCCGCGATGATCGCCGGTGCGTCGGTGTTGTCGGCGTCGATCTCGCCCGAGCCGCCGCGACCGAACACGAGCGTGTTGGCGGCTCCGATGGCGCGCGCCCGGTCGCTCGCGCCGGTCGCCAGCGACAGCGCCGCGCGCTTGTGCGGAATCGTCACATTTGCCCCCGCGAACCCCGCGCCAGGGAGTGCCCGGACCAGCTCGCCCAGCAGCGGGAGGGGCGCGGGCAGCAGCTGATAGCGCCAGCCTTCCAGCCCCGCAGCGGCCAGCGCCGCGTTGTGGATCGCCGGCGAGCGACTGTGCGCCACCGGCCAGCCGAGCACGCCTAGCCGCGTGCGCGACACGATTGTCACTTCTTGCAGTGAGGCCGGTAGTCGACGGCCAGCAGATGCTGGAACTGCGCGAAGCTGGTCGCGAACACGCTCTGATTCGAGCACGGCTTGGCGAAGAAGTACAGGTAGTCCGTGTGGGCCGGGTGGGCGGCCGCTTCGATCGCCGCCGTCCCGGGGCTGTCGATCGGCGTCGGGGGCAGGCCAGCGCGCGTGCGCGTGTTGTACGGAGAGCGCGACCGCAGCTGCGATGATGTCAGCGGGCGCGTGAAGTTGCCGGTCGCATAGCGGGTGGTCGAGTCCATCCCCAGCAGCATCCCGTCGCGCAGGCGGTTGTAGATCACCGACGCGACCAGCGGGCGATCGCGCGCCCGGGCGGCCTCGCCCTCGATCAGGGAGGCGATCGTCAGCACGTCATAGGCGCTCAGATGGTGCGCGTGTGCGTAGGACAGATTCACCCGAGCGAAGCGCCGCTTGAAGTCGCGCAACTGCTCCGCTACCAGCACCTTGACGGTGACCGGGTCGGTCAGGCTGAACGTGTCGGGGAACAGGAACCCTTCCAGTGACGGCACATGCCGCGGCGCGCCGTAGGCGTGCGGGTCAAGCAAGGGGGAATGAAGCGTCTGCTTGAGGTAGTCGCCGCGGATCCCCTGCCGACGCAGCAGCTTGGCGACGTACTGGCGAGTGTGGCCGTCAGCGATCGTCAGCTCGGTGGTCTTGAGGACGCTGGCGCGGGGCGCCTTGGTCAGCGCCGCGAGCGCCGCGCCGTAGCTCATCCCAAGCCGGAGGTGATAGGTCCCGGGTCGCAGGTCGCCGCGCTCGCCGGCCAGCGTCGCGCGCAACTCGAAGAAGAAGCTCGACGCGACGACGCCGTCGCTGGCGAGCAGGTCGGCGACCTGGCTGGAGCTGTCGTGGTGCGGGATCACGACGGTCACGTGGCCGTGGGGCGAGCTGCCGAACGGCTGAAACAGCGACATCAAGAACCAGGCAAGCGCCGCCGCCAGCACCAGCGCGACCAGCGCCGCGCCTCGGCGGAACCACCCGCGCAGGCCGCCGACCGCGGTCGCCGGTCCCGCTACTGGGCGCCGGTGCCGTCCGCCGCGCCGCGCGGAGGACGCTGCGACCCGTTTGGCATGCCGGTCCTGGTGGCTGACGCGACGCGTCCCGGAAGGCCGCTCGACGTCCGACGATCGCTCGACGTCCAACGGCTCGGGCTCATGCGCGACTACTGGCTCGTCGGGCTCGTCTCGGTGTGGCTGCGCGACGTCGGGTGCCGCCCTCTCAGGCTCCCCCACGCGGAACTCGTCCTCGAGCTGCTCGAAGTCGACGAACGCCCGTGTCTCGGGCGCGTTGAAGACCCCGCCGACCCGCCGGCGCTCTCGTTCCAGACGCGCCGCCTCGCGCTCCGCCGCGGTCCGCTCGCCCCCCTCAGCCACGCGCCAGCCACCCCTCGAGCAGGTGCGCAGCGGCGCGCGAGTCCTCGCTCGCGCGGCCTCCGACCCGCTGCGCCATCACGGTCGTGAAGCGCTCGTCCCACAACTCGACCGCGACCGGAACCGCGCGCGCCAGCGCGGTCGCGAACTCGCGCGCCGCGCGGGTCTGGGCCGAGTCGGCGCCCGACAGCGACAGCGGGAGGCCGACCACCACGCGCTCCGCCCCCAGTTCGGCGACCAGCTCTCGCAGCCGGGCCAGCCCCGTGCGCGTCCGCGCCGCCGCGACCGGCTCGAGTGGAGTCGCGAGCGTTCCCGACGGGTCGGAGACCGCGCAGCCGCACCGCGCGCTGCCATAGTCGAGCGCCAGCACCCGCACGCGCGTCAGGCCTCCAGGGTCGCCAGCATCGCCGTGCGCGCCGCCTCGATCGCCTCATCCAGACGCTCGGGGTCGCGCCCGCCGGCGCGCGCCAGCGTGTCGCGGCCGCCGCCACCACCGCCGACCTCAGCCGCCGCGAGCTTGACGACCTCGCCGGCACGGACCCCCCGGGCGACCAGCGCCGGGGTGACGCTCACCACCAGGTCCACGCGCCCGTCGCCCACGCGTCCGAGCACGATCGCCGCGTCGCCGAGCCGGCCCTTGAGCCGATCTACCAGAGCCAGCAGCGCCTGGCCGTCGGCGGCCTCGACGGCGGCCGTCAGCACCCTCGCGCCATCCAGCTCGGTCGCCTCCGCCGCCAGCCGATCCACGTCCACCCCACCGTCACGCCCTCTCGCGTCACGGGCCGCCCGCTCCAGCTCACGGACACGCTCGGCCAGCCTCGCCACCGTCTCGGCGACTCGCTCCGGCGGGACCCGCAGCCGTTCGGCGGCCAGCTCCAGCTCACGGTCGCGGTCGCGCGCGAGCGCCACCGCCTCGGGTCCGGTGATCGCCTCGATCCGGCGTACGTTGGCGGCGCTCGAGGTCTCGGCCATGATCCTGAACATCCCGATCTCGGCCGTCCCCCGGACGTGCGTGCCCCCGCACAGCTCGCGGGAGAATGACCCGTCGCCGACCTCGATCATGCGCACGATCTCCCCGTACTTCTCGTTGAACAGAGCCATCGCGCCCAGTGCCTTGGCCTCGTCCAGCGTGGTCGTGAGCGCGCGCACCGGATGGCTGGCGAGGATCCAGCCGTTGACGTCATCCTGCACCTCGCGCAGCTGCTGTGCGGTCAGCGCGCTGCCGTGCGTGAAGTCGAACCGCAGCTTGTCTGGTCCCACGTAGGAGCCGGCCTGGTGCACATGCGCGCCCAGGCGCCGGCGCAGCGACGCGTGCAGCAGGTGGGTGGCGGTGTGGTTGCAGGCGGTGGCGTGACGCGCCGACCGGTCCACGAGCGCCCGGACCCGCTCGCCGGGGACGAACGCGCCGTGCTCGGGCGCCAGCTTCACGACCTGGTCTGAGCCGAGGCGGATCACGTCTGTCACCCGCGCTCGGCAGCCGCCGCTCTCGCACTCCACCACACCCGCGTCGGCCACCTGGCCGCCGCCGGTCGCGTAGAACGGCGACTCCAGCAGCTTGACCAGCAGCTCGCCGTCCTGATCGGCGGCCGCGCCGATCGTCGTCTCGGCCTCGGTGGTCTCGTAGCCGACGAATTCGGTCTCGAACTCCGCGCCGCTGGAGAGCGCCGCGGCACGCTCGCGCAGCGCTCCACGGCCCTGCTCCCCCCGGGCGCCCTGGCGCGCCCGGGTCCGCTGGCCCTCCATCAGCGCCTCGAACCCCTCCTCGTCGACACCGAGGCCGTGCTCGGCGACGATCTCCAGCGTCAGGTCGATCGGGAACCCGGACGTGTCGTGCAGCAGGAACGCGTCGGCGGCCGCGATTCCCTCGTCCCCCTCGTCGCGCGCGTGTGCGATCAGCTCGTCGAGCCGTCTGAGGCCCTGCTCCAGCGTCCGGCCGAAGCTCTCCTCCTCCGACCCCATCCAGCCGCGGACGGTCTCACGCTGCTCGCGCAGCTCCGGGTACTCGGAGCCCATCAACTCGGTGACGAGGTCCGCGTAACGGTGCAGGAACCCCGCCTCCAGGCCGAGTCCCCGCGCCCGAGCGATCGCTCTCCGCATCACCCGCCGCAGCACGTATCCGCGGTCCTCGTTCGACGGCACGACCCCGTCGGCGAGCAGGAACGTCATCGCGCGGCCGTGGTCGGCCAGCACCCGCAGCGCGCGGTCGGTCTCGAAGGCGGCTCCGTAGCGGCGACCCGACAGCTCCTCCCCGAGCCCGATCAACGGCGCGAACTGGTCGGTCTCGAACACCGTCTCCACGCCCTGCTTGATGCAGGCCAGTCGGTTCAGCCCGAGACCGGTGTCGATGTTCTTGGCCGGCAGCGACGCGACCACGTTGACCGGCTCCTGGTTCATCTCCATGAAGACGAGGTTCCAGTACTCCAGGAAGCGCTCGTTCTCGCCCCCGGGAAGGTCGTCGGCCTTACCGTGCGCGAGGCCCCGGTCGAGATAGAGCTCCGAGCAGGGCCCGCACGGCCCGGTCGGGCCCGCCTGCCAGAAGTTCTCCGAGCGCGGGCACTCGACGATCCGCTCGCGCGGGACCCCGATCTCCATCCAGGCGTCGATCGCCTCCTGGTCGGGTCCGAGCCCGAGTTCCTCGTCGCCGGCGAACACGGTGATCCAAATGTCCTGCGGAGAGAAGCCGAAGCCCTCGGTCGACAGCTCCCAGGCAAAGCCCGCCGCTTCGCGCGTGAAGTAGTCGCCGAAGCTGAAGTTTCCGAGCATCTCGAAGAACGTCAGGTGGCGGGTGGTCGTGCCGATGATCTCGATGTCGACGGTGCGAAACGTCTTCTGGCAGGTCGTCACGCGCGGGTGGGGCGGGCGCTCGACCCCGGCGAAGTACGACTTCAGCGGGTGCATGCCGGCGACCGTGAACAACGCCGAGGGGTCATATTCGGCCGGGACAAGGGACGCCGAGGGCAGGCGCAGGTGGTCGCGGGCGACGAAGAACTCGGTGAACGTGGCGCGGATCTCGTCTGAGGTCATGGGCTGTGCAGTGTAGGCGTGGCGCCTGCCGCACCAGGGGTGCGGCGCTGCGTGGGCGCCCGCCGCGCTCGGCCTACGAGGCGCGGTCGATGGTGCCCCAGCCGACGACGAGTTCGCCGTCCATCAGGCACGCCAGCTGCCCCGGCGCCGCTCCCTCGGCAGGCTCCGACAGCGCGAGCGTCAGCGACCGGTGGCGGCCGGGAGCGGCGGCACCGGTCACGGTGGCGGCCAGCGGACGCGAGCGGTAGCGCAGCTTGACCCGGTCCACCCGCGTGCCGGCACGGTGAAGGCGCGCCGCGCGCACGCTGACGGCCCGCGTGCGCAACTGCGCACGGGGACCGACCGTGACCCGGCCGCTGCCCGCATCCTTGGCAAGCACGTACAGCGGCTCGCGCGCGCTCAGCCCGAGTCCGCGGCGCTGACCGATCGTGAACCGCTGGTGGCCGTCGTGCCGGCCGAGCACGGCGCCCGTGGAGTCGACGATCTCCCCGGAGCCGCCAACCGGCGCGCCGTGGCGGGCGAGAAAGCGCTCGCGCGTGGTCCCGGCCAGGAAGCAGAGGTCCTGCGAGTCGGGCTTGGCGGCGACCGGCAGCCCGGCGGCGGAGGCGATCTCGCGCACCTGTGCCTTTCGCAGCTCGCCGAGCGGGAAGCGCATCCGCCGCAGCGACTCCGCCGAGAGCGCCGCGAGCATGTAGGTCTGGTCCTTGTCGGGGTCCGCGGCGGCGCGCAGCAGCGGCCCGCGCTCGTCGCCGCCCTCCGCGGTGCGGGCATAGTGGCCGGTCGCGAGCCCGCCGTCGCACCCCAGGCGCTCGGCGAGCTCGAGCATCGCGTCCAGGCGCACATGGCCGTTGCAGCTCACGCACGGGTTGGGCGTCTCCCCGGCCTGGTGCCCGACGATGAACGGCTCGACGACCCCGGCCCGGAACTCGTCACGCAGGTCGATCGTCAGGTGCGGGATCCCCATCCGGTGAGCCAGCGCCCTCGCGTGCGCGACCGCCGTCGCCGAGCAGCAGCTGCGCTCGGCGTCGTTGTCGGCGTCCGACCACAGCTCCAGCGTGACCGCGACCGTCTCGCCACGCTGGGCGCAGAGGTGCGCGGCGACGGCGCTGTCGACACCGCCGCTCATCGCCACCAGCGTGCGCGGCTCACCCGCTTCCGGCTCACCTTCTTCGGGC
This sequence comes from Solirubrobacteraceae bacterium, assembly GCA_050696635.1. Taxonomy (GTDB): domain Bacteria; phylum Actinomycetota; class Thermoleophilia; order Solirubrobacterales; family Solirubrobacteraceae; genus Palsa-465. The sequence goes on from JBOGYE010000295.1 coordinate 36,035, forward strand.
TCGTCACTCGCGTCAGGTCCGCGCGCGCCCGGCGCCGGCAGCCGGGCATCGGCCCTGGCGGCCGCGCCCAGCGCCCTCGCCAGCGCGTCGG
>JBOGYE010000296.1:0-9810 GCA_050696635.1 Solirubrobacteraceae bacterium
CTCCCAGGCCGGCCGCCACCACGGCGGCGGCCGCGATCGCCGCCCACGCGACAGCCGGCCCCCGCGAGGCCAGCAGCCCGGCGGCGAACGCGTCCGCGCTCAGCAGCCACGCCGCCGCAGCGGCGAGCGCGAGCGACCGTCTGACCGTCATCGGGCTCATGAGCCGGGCATCGACCGTGGTGGCGGTCAGCTTGAGATCACGAGCTACGCTTGGACGGTGGCGACGTTGACGGTCCAGCGCGATGAGCTGGTCGTGACTCTCAGCTCGCTGGAGCGGTTCGCCTCGTTCCGGCGCGAGGTCAGGGTCCCGCTGGCGCAGCTGCGGACGATCGCCGCCGAGCCCGATCCCTGGAGCGCGCTGCGCGGCGTGCGCGCCCCGGGCACCGGCATCCCGGGGGTCATCGCCTATGGGGTCAGGCGGCTGACCGGCGGCGCGCCTGACTTCGCGGCCGTGCACGGGTCAGGGCCGGCAGTGCGCGTCGAGCTAGGGCCCTGCGCGCGCTTCCGGCGGCTCGTGATCTCGGTCCCGGACGTCGAGCGGACCGTCGCCGAGATCCGCGCGCGCGTCGGCTGAGCCCGTCGCCGAGATCCGCGCGCGCGTCGGCTGAGCCCGCCGCCTAGCGGCCACCTCAGGGCCGGGTGGGCCGGTTGGCGAACGGCACGTAGTTCCGGCAGGGCTCGCCCCGCAGGCCTGGGCACGGCGGCAGTCCCGTCGGCACGCTGACGCCCGGGACGACCGGCAGGATCAGGCGCGACGGCATCCGCCGGGAGAAGGCGACCGCGACGGTCGCGTGGCCTCGAGGGCTGGCCTGGGCGAAGGACCAGATCGGCTGGGTTCCGTTCGGCGCGCTGATCGTCACGCGGATCCGCGATCCCGTCCGGTAGGCGTGGCCCTCGTAGTAGAGCGGGATCGTGACCTTCACAAAGCGTCCGTGCGGCATCGGCGCCACGTCGGACGCGCGCAGGCTGAGGACCGGCTCGAGCAGCGTGCTCTGGCGCCGATCGAGCTTGCGCTCGTCGGTCCGGACCCAGCCGTTCTGGACGAAGGTCTCCTTGCCGTCGGGGCGCACCTCGCTGACCGTTGCCTGCAGATCGACGTTCGGGGTCGAGGAACGGACCCAGGCCTGGACCGCGCCGGCGCCGATCACGGTCGTGTTCGCGCTCAGCGGACTGGTCAGGTACGAGACGGCGCTGCCGGGCGGACTATGGTCCCAGTGATAGGCGGGGGTGGCGGTCCACAGGCCGCCCGAGCCCGAGCCGGTGTCGCCGCTGAAGTCGGTCGGCGGCAGCGCATGCGCGTTCCAGGTGAAGACGTCCGCGGCCGCGCGCCGGGGCGGGCGCGAAACGAGTGCGCCGTCGGCGGCCAGATACCACGAGCGCGCCGTCGTCCGCGGAATCGGGAAGCGGGAGAACGACCGCTCGAAGCCCGGATACGGATAGCCCGGCGTCTGGCCGACGTCGCCGGCGCCGTTGTCGAACGCCACCCGGATCTCGGGCAGGGCGTGGAATGCCGCCAGCGCCCCTGAGTACGTCGGCCGTAGCTGGATCGGGTCGACCGGCAGCGTGACGCCGTTGATCCCCATCGCCGACTGGTAGATCACCGGCGCCGCCGCGTGGATCGTGGCGGAATCGACGATCGGTGCCTGGTGGGCCACGAACAGCTCCAAGAAGTCGTACCAGCGGTTGAACGTGCCCGGGTCGAGCGAGTCGATGTGTGCGCCATTGGTGAACGTGAACCACTTCTGCGAAGTGCCCGTGAAGTGCTGGGCCAGGTCAGGGCAGTGTCCGCCGGTCTGCTCGTCGGTCCACTGGCAGGCCATGAACACCGGTACGTGGATCTTCTTCACGAAGGTGATCGGCGACAGCGGGCCGGCGACCGCCGGGACGTAGTGACTGTTGGCGCGGACCTTGGCCAGCAGGTTGACCGCCTCACCGTGCAGGGCCTGGTTGGCCTTGCAGGTCTGATCTCCCTGCTGGATTCGCTGGTACGCCCACGGCTGGCCGCCGGTGGCCGACGCCGGTTCGGCGTCGTGCACGCGCTCCTTAGCCCAGGCGACGGCGAAGCCGGTGTTCAGGATCCCGCCGGGATACAGGGTCGTCTGGGTGTTGTCGATCACCGACAGAGGAGAGATCGCCGCCAGGTGCGGTGGATCGGTCTGGGCCGTGAACAGCTGGCTGATGCCGCCGTAGGAGATGCCCATCATGCCGACCCTGTGATTGCGCACCCAGGGCTGGCGCGCGATCGTCTCGATCACGTCGTAGCCGTCGAGATTCTGCAGCGGCTCGAAGAAGTCGTAGGCCCCGCCCGAGCAGCCGGTCCCGCGCATGTTCACGTCGACCACCGCGAAGCCCATCAGGTTGGCCAGCACCGCGATCCCGTTCTGCGGGCCGCTGGGATCGGCATACCCATAGCCGGAGTACTCGATCAGCGTCGGCCACGGCGGGCCGGTGGCGACGCTCGACGGGGGCGTGCCGTGGACCGGCCCGACCGGCGGGGCCGGCGGCACCGCGACGCCGGATGGCGCGGTGACGCCGGATGGCAGCGTGACGCCGGGTGGCAGCGTGACGCCGGGTGGCAGCGCGACGCCGGGCGGCGCCGTCACGCCGGACGGCAGGCCAGGCTCGCCGGCCGGGCTCTGCGGCGGGTGCACGTCGATCGCCAGCTGAGTGCCGTCGCGGGTGGTCAGATAGCTGTATCCGCTATCTGGGATCGTCTGGCCATAGACGCTGGTGCTCGGCGGTGCGGGACGTTCTGAGAACACGGTCACCGGACGCGACTTCCGGCCGTTTGGGAAGGCGCGAACGCGATATCCGGATCCTGGCGCGACGTTGCGGAACAGGACCCCTCCCAGCGAGTCGGCCGGCTTGGTCTGAACGGTCGTGCCCGCGCGATCCAGCAGCGACATGCGTTCGTGAGCTCGCAGCCCGACCACGTACACCTGCTCGGCGCTGCCGTGCGCGATCGGGGTCGTCGCGGCGCCGTGCAAGCCCGTAGCGGCCACGGCCGTTGCAGCACTGCCGACGGCGCCCGCGAGCCCCAGCAGGAGCGCCGCGACGAGCGCCGCGCCCAAGCGCCGCCCCTGCCGTGCACAGCGTCTGAGCACGAGCATGGTCCATACTCAATCAGCTTTCCAGGGGGCGGGCGACGACCGGGTTGCCCAGCCGTCCGCCGCGGCGCCACATTCGGTCCTCGGTTGGGGGTACGTTCTGTGCGATGCAGGCATCGACGGAGACGGTGACGAAGTGGCCGTGAAGGCCGGTGATATCGAGCAGGGCCTGATCGAGCCGCTCGGTCAGGCGGTCAGCGAGCGGCTCGCCGACCAGGCGCCTGCCGCATACCGCGAGTTCGTCCGCCAGTACTACCACTGGGTTCCGTCCCAGGATCTCGCCGACCGCACCAGAGATGACCTGTGCGGCGCCGTGGTCGCCCACTGGCGTCTGGCGCGCGAGCGAGCCCCGGGCGAGGCGAAGGTCCACGTCTACAACGCGGATCCCGAGCGCGACGGCTGGTCCTCCCCGTACACGGCCGTCGACATCGTGTCGGACGACATGCCGTTCATCGTCGACTCGGTGACGATGGAGCTGAGCCGGCAGGGCTGCGCGATCGCGCTGATCGTGCACCCGGTGATCCGCGTCGTGCGTGACGGCGACGGGGCGCTGAGCGAGGTGCTTGGCCCGGGCGCGAGCGCGCCCGCCGCCACGATCGAGTCGGTGATCCATGCCGAGGTCGCACGCCAGGCCGACCCGGATCGGCTGGCGGTGCTGCGCGCCGGCGTCGAGCTGGTGCTGGAGGAGGTGCGCGCGGCGGTCGAGGACTGGCTGCCGATGCGCGGCCAGATGACCGCGCTCGCGAGCGGGTTGCGCGCCGAGGCGCCGACGGCGCCTGACGGCGAGCTGTCCGAGGACGAAGCGTTCCTGGCATGGCTGGCGGACGGGCACTTCACCTTCCTCGGCTACCGCGACTACGAGCTGCGCGACCTCGAAGAGACCGCGGTCTTGCACCCGGTGCACGGATCGGGGCTCGGGATCCTGCGCGGCGCCCCTCGCAGCCCGCCCAAGCCACTGGTCGGGCCGGCGCTCCAGCTCGCCCGCGGGTCCGCTCCGTTGGTGCTGACGAAGGCCAATTCCCGCGCTACCGTGCACCGCCCCGCCTACCTTGACTACGTCGGCGTCAAGCGGATCGCCGAGGACGGGCGGGTGCTCGGTGAGCATCGCTTCCTGGGGCTGTATACGACCAGCGCCTACAAGGCGCACCCGCGCGAGATCCCGCTGCTGCGCGAGAAGGTGGCGCGGGTCATGGAGCTGGCCGGCTTCCCGCCGGACAGCCACGACGCCAAAGGGCTGACCGACATCCTGGAGACGCTGCCCCGCGACCTGCTGCTGCAGATCGACGCGGACGAGCTGTTCGAGACCGCCATCGGGATTCTCGGCCTGGGCGAGCGCCAGCGCGTGCGACTGTTCGTGATCGCCGATCGGCTGGACCGGTTCGTGAGCTGCGTCCTGTGCCTGCCGCGCGACCGCTTCAACACCGAGAACCGGCGGCTGGCCGGGGAGATCCTGGCCGACGCGTTCGGCGGCGACCAGGTCGACTGGCATCCACAGCTGACCGAGTCGCTGGTCGTGCGGATCGACTACGTGATCCACTGCCCCGATGGGCTGGCCCGTGGGGTGGACGTGGAGGCCGTCGAGGCGCGGATCGCGGAGGCGACGCGCGCCTGGACCGATCAGCTGCGCGCCGCGCTGATCCTCGCCCACGGCGAGCGCTACGGCACCGAGCTGTACGCGCGCTACGGCGAGGCGTTCCCGCCCAGCTATCGGGCCGACTGCGGCCCCGAGGTCGCGGTTGGCGACATCGAGCGGATCGAGGAGCTGCACCTTGCGGGCAGCCCGATCATGACCGTCTACCGGCGCCCGGCCGACGGCGAGCGGTCGGTCCGCTGTCAGCTGCTGAGCGGCTCGCGAGCATCGTTGTCTGACCTCGTGCCAACCTTCGAGCACATGGGGGCGACCGTCTCCGACGAGCGGCCCTACGAGGTCGAGCCGGTCGGGGCGCCGCAGGTGTGGATCTACGACCTCGGGCTGAGCTGCGACGCGGAGCGCCTGGCGCGCGCGGGGGACGCGTTCGTCGACGTGTTCAGGGCGGTCTGGGCCGGCGAGCTGGAGGACGACGGCCTCAACGCCCTCGTCCTGCAGGCCGGGCTCGGCGTCCGGGAGATCACGGTCCTGCGGGCGATCCTGCGCTACCTCCGCCAGGCGCGCAGCTCGTTCTCGGACTCCTACATGATCACGACCCTGGCGCGCAACCCGGAGATCGCGGTCGCCATCGTCGCGCTGTTCGTCGCGCGCTTTGCGCCCGAGGGTCATGATCTCGCGCGCGCGCAAGCGCTCGACGGCGAGATCGAGACCGCGATCGACGCCGTTCAGAGCCTCGACGAGGACAGGATCCTGCGCAGCGTGCTGGCGGTCGTGCGGGCGATGCTGCGTACGAACCACTTCCGTGGCGGCGGCGCGGCGCCGGCGCAGCTGTCGTTCAAGCTCGACCCGTCGCAGCTGGAGATGCTGCCCTTGCCGCGCCCGCGGTTTGAGATCTTCGTCTACTCGCCGCGGGTCGAGGGGATCCACCTGCGCGGCGGCAGGGTCGCTCGCGGCGGAATCCGGTGGTCGGATCGGCGTGAGGACTTCCGCACCGAGGTGCTCGGGCTGATGAAGGCGCAGATGGTCAAGAACGCGTTGATCGTGCCGGTCGGCTCCAAGGGAGGCTTCGTCGTCAAGCGACCCCCGGCCGGTGGCCAGTCCGAGATGGTGGCCGAGGCGATCGAGTGCTACCGGTCCTTCCTGCGCGGCCTGTTGGACCTGACGGACAACTACGACGGCGACACCTTGGTCGCGCCCGACCGGGTCGTGCGCTACGACGACGACGATCCCTACCTGGTGGTGGCCGCCGACAAGGGCACGGCCAGCTTCTCCGATATCGCCAACGACGTCGCGGCCGAGTACGGGTTCTGGCTCGACGACGCGTTCGCCTCCGGCGGCTCGCACGGCTATGACCACAAGCAGATGGGGATCACCGCGCGTGGCGCCTGGGAGGCGGTCAAGCGCCACTTCTCAGAGCTCGGGACCGACGTCGAGCATGATCCGTTCACGGTCGTGGGGATCGGCGACATGTCGGGCGACGTGTTCGGCAACGGGATGCTGCGCTCTCGGCAGACGCGGCTGCTGGCCGCGTTCAACCACATGCACGTGTTCCTGGATCCCGATCCGGACCCGGAGGCGAGCTTCGCCGAGCGCGAGCGGCTGTACTCGCTCGTCCGCTCGGGCTGGGGCGACTACGACCCGGAGCTGATCTCCGACGGGGGCGGCGTTCACCTGCGCAGCGCCAAGTCGATCCCGATTACGCCGCAGGTACGGGACGCGCTCGGGATCGAGGGCGAGCACCTGTCGCCGGCCGACCTGATCCGGCAGTTGCTGTGCGCGCCCGTGGACCTGCTCTACAACGGCGGCATCGGCACCTACGTGAAGGCGACCGGCGAGACGCACGCCGAGGTGGGCGACCGCGTCAACGACGCCCTGCGCGTCGATGGGGCGCAACTGCGCTGCCACGTGGTGGGGGAGGGCGGGAACCTGGGCCTGACCCAGCGCGGGCGGATCGAGTACGCGCTCGGCGGAGGCCCCGACGGCGGCGGCGGGCAGGTCAACACCGACGCGATCGACAACGTCGCCGGGGTCAACTGCTCAGATCACGAGGTCAACATCAAGATCCTGCTGGCGGATGCGATCACGGCCGGCGAGTTGGACGCCGACGAGCGCAACGCGCTGCTGGCGCAGATGACCGAGTCGGTCTCTGAGCACGTGCTCGCCGGCAGCTACGTCCAGTGCCAGGCGCTGAGCCTGGCCCGCAGCCAGTCGGTGTCGATGCTGGAGGTCAACGCGCGGTTGCTCAAGCGGCTGGAGCGGGTCGCGGCGCTGGACCGCGCGGTGGAGTTCCTGCCGAGCGAGAAGACGATCGCCGCCCGCCACTCCGAGCGCCGTGGGCTGGTGGCGCCGGAGCTGGCGACGCTGCTGGCCTACGGCAAGATCCATCTGCAGACCGAGCTGCTGGACTCCGACCTGCCCGATGACCCGTACCTGACCGGCGATCTGCAGCGCTACTTCCCGCCGCCGCTGGCGGAGCGCTTCCCCGATCGGATCCGCGCCCACCGCCTGCGGCGCGAGCTGATCGCGACGATCGTCGCCAACCAGCTGGTCGATCGCGGAGGGCTGACGTTCGCGTTCCGGCTGATCGAGGAGACCGGGGCCGGCGTGCCCAAGCTCGCGCGGGCGTTCGCCGTTGCACGGGAGGTGTTCGAGATGCGCGACTTCTGGTCCGCCGTGGAGGCGCTCGACAACCGGATCGACCCGCACACCGGCCTGGAGATGCTGACCGAGGCTCAGCGGCTGGTCGAGCGTGGCGCGCGCTGGGCGGTGCGCGCGACCGGTCGGGACACGATCGACGTGACCGCGATGACGGCACGCTTTCTGCCGGCGGCCAAGGTTCTGGCGGGCGAGCTGCCCGAGGTGCTGCGCGGCCAGGATCGCGAGCGCTTCGAGGCACGGCAGGCCGACCTGGAGGAGTCGGGCGTGCCGGCCAAGCTCGCGCACCGCGTGGCGAGCATGCAGGCGCTGCTGTCGGTATTCGACGTCGTCGTCGACGCCGCCACGACCGGGGTCTCAGAGCGACTGGTCGCGGCCACCTACTTCGGAGCCGGCTCGCGGCTTGGATTGGACTGGCTCAGGGACAGGATTCTCGAGCTGCCCCGCGATGACCGCTGGCAGGCGCTGTCGCGGGCAGCGCTGCGCGATGACCTGTACCGGCTGCATCGGTCGCTGACGCGCGAGATCCTGCTCAGCTCGGTCGAGCACGGCGACGAAGCGGGGCCGCTGGAGGCTTGGCTGGCCCGCAACGGCGACGACGTCGCACGCTGCGACTCCGTGCTCGCCGATGTCAAAGACTCGCGCGAATACGACGTGACCACGCTGCCGGTGCTGCTGCGCCAGCTGCGCGGCCTGATCGCCGACGCCGGCCAGCTGATCTAGGTCCCAGAATCCCTAAGCGGCCCCGTTGCGAACCACCGGGCCCGGGGCCGGCCGCGGCGCCCGGCTATCGTCTGCGCAACCATGGCCCAGCTGAAGACGAGCGTCACCGAACTGCCGGACTCGCGCGTGCGCGTGGACGCCGAGGTTCCCGCGGACGAGCTCGAGCGGCGCCTCCAGGCGGCCGCGCGCAAGCTCGGCGGCCAGCTGCGGATCCCCGGGTTTCGCAAGGGAAAGGTCCCGCCCGCGGTCGTGATCGGGCGCCTCGGCCGAGAGGCCGTGTTGGACGAGGCGTTGCGGTCGGCGCTCGGGGAGTGGTACATCGACGCGATCGACGGCGCCGGCGTGACGCCGGTCGGCGAGCCTGACTTCGAGTTTACAGACGGCGTTCCGGAGGCGGGGGCGCCGCTGCAGTTCTCGCTGGAGATTGGGATCGTGCCGGTCGCCACCCTGGGCGAGTACAGGGGGCTTGAGGTGGGTCGCCGCGAGCCGACGGTCGCCGAAGTGGAGATCGAGGAAGAGCTCGATCGGCTGCGCGAGCGCCTTGCGACGCTGGACACCGTGGAACGGCCCGCGCAGCGCGGCGACCACGTCGTGATCGACTACGCGGGCAGCGTCGACGGCGAGCCGTTTGCGGGCGGCGAGGGCCGCGATCAGCTGATCGAGCTGGGGTCGGGTCGGCTGATCCCCGGGTTCGAGGAGCAGCTGGTGGGAGCCGGCGCCGGCGATCAGCGCGCCGTCACGGTCACGTTCCCCGATGACTACGGCGCCTCCGAGCTGGCGGGCGCGGAGGCGAGCTTCGACGTGACAGTGTCTGAGGTCAAGGCCAAGCGACTGCCCGAGCCCGACGATGAGTTCGCCGCCGAGGCGTCGGAGTTCGACACGCTCGCCGAGCTGCGCGACGACATCTCCAAGCGACTGCGCCACGCCGACGAGCATGCGGTGGAGCGGGAGTTCGAGGAGGCCGTGCTGCAGGCGGCTGCCGATGCGGCCACGGTCGATCTGCCCGGCAAGCTGGTTCACGCGCGCGCACACGAGCTGCTCGAGCGGACCTTCACGGCGCTGGCGCGCCAGGGGATCAACCGCGAGACGTACTTGAAGATCGTCGGCAAGGACGAGGAGGAGCTTGCCCGCGACGCCGAGCCCGAGGCCGCCCAGGCGCTGCGCCGCGAGGCGGTGCTGGCGGCGGTCGTGGCCGCCGAGGAGATCTCCCCATCCGACGACGAGCTGGTGGCGGCGTTGCGACCGGCCAGCGAGCGCGACGGCACGGACCCCGAGGAGCTGGTCGCCAGGCTGCGCGAGACCGGCGATTCCGACCAGGCGGACCGCGTCGGGCGGCGCGGCGACATCGGCCGTCGGGCCGCGCGCACGCTGCAGTCGCTGCGCGAGGACGTCGCCGCACGCCAGGCGCTGGAGCTGCTGGTCGCGCAGGCAAAGGCGATCACGGTCGAGCAGGCGCGCGCGCGAGACAAGCTTTGGACGCCCGGCAGGGACGCTCAGGATGCCTCCGCATCGGCCTCCGGACAGCTCTGGACGCCAGGCGACTGAGCCCCCCCGCGGGCCCGTCTGAGCGGGTATTCCTGGACGGTTCTGGACGCTCCCGCGCCGCCGCTCGCGGTTGCTACAGTCGGGCAGGATTCCGGCGCAGGACGCGAAAGAAGCGAGGACGATGAGCCCACTCGTACCGATGGTCGTCGAGCAGACATCCCGCGGGGAGCGAGCCTTCGACATCTACAGCCG
>JBOGYE010000297.1:0-5779 GCA_050696635.1 Solirubrobacteraceae bacterium
GGGGTCGCCGACCGCCGGGGGGTCGCCGACCGCCGGCGTGCGCCGACTGCGGCCGGCGGGGCACCAGCCGGCGCGTGCCGGTGAACGTCCCACTCGACCCCGGCCCGCAGACGCGTGGGACGTTCACCGTCCTGGGGAGGGTCAACGTCCCAACCGGCGGCCGACGCCGCGCGAGTGGGACCTTTCCTGAGACATGCGCCAGTCTCAGGTGTCGTCCTCCACCGAGGAGGGGACGAGCGACTGCAGCGGCGTGTCGGCGTCCGTCAGCGCGGCCACGTCGACCTCGGCACGCGAGCGGATCAGCGCCTGGATCTGCTCGTTGACCTCCCACACGTTGACGTTCATGCCCGCCACCACGCGCCCGTCCGCTAGCCAGAAGGCGATGAACTCGCCCCCCTCGCGATCGCCGCGGAACACGACCCTGTCCCATTCGGTCGCGTACCCCGCGTACTCCATCCCGACGTCGTACTGGTCGGAGAAGAAGTACGGGATCGTGTCCCAGCTGACGGCGTCGCCGAGCATCGAACGGGCCGCCGCCGGACCCTGGTTGAGCGCGTTGGCCCAGTGCTCGACGCGCACGCGACGGGCGTAGAACGGGTGGCTGGCGTTGGCGACATCGCCGGCGGCGAACACGTTCTGTGCCGAGCTGCGCAGCGCCTCGTCGACCAGCACGCCGTTGTCGATGCCCAGCCCGGCGCCATCTGCCAGCCGCGTGTCGGGGGCGGCCCCGATCCCAACGACCACGAAATCGCACTCCACCACCTGTCCTCCGGCGGTCCGCACCCGCGTGACCGACCCGTCGCCCTCGAACGCCTCCACCCCCTGCCCCAGCAGCATCCGCACCCCGTGCGACTCGTGCACGTCGCGGTAGAAGGCGCCGATCTCGGCGCCGAAGATCCGCTCGTTGGGGAGCTCCAACGGGTCGATCACCGTCACCTCAAGCTCGCGCTGGCGGGCGGAGGCTGCGAACTCCGAGCCGATCCAGCCCGCGCCGACGACGGCCACCCGCCCGCCCCGCTGCAATCGCTCGCGCAGCGCATCGCAGTCGGCCAGCGTGCGCAGGTAGTGCACCCCGTCCAGGTCCGCGCCCGGAACGTCGATCGCCCGCGGCTGCGCGCCCGTCGCCAGCAGCAGCCGGTCAAACGACAGCGTCCGCCCGCCGGCCAAGGTCGCCTCGCCGGCGCCGGGGTCGATCGCGGTCACCGCGACGCCCGTGATCAGCTCGATCTCCTGCTCTGCGTAGAACCCCTCGGGGTGAACGCGGGTGGCGTCGCGCTCCGACTCTCCGCGCAGGTAGTCCTTGCTCAATGGCGGACGTTCGTAGGGGGCCTCGGGCTCTGAGCCGACGAGGATCACCTTGCCGTCGAACCCGCGCTCGCGCAGCTCCTCGGCGGCCTTCGCGCCGGCGAGGCTCGCGCCCACGATCACGAATGTCTGGCTGACCACGATGCTCTCCCTTGGTCGGTTTCGGCGTGCCCACCGATGATCGCGCAATGGCCACGCTATCGTGCGACCGGTGGCCAGCGGATGGGTCGTGGGCCAACCCGAACTGGAGGATCCCCAACGATGGCGAGCCTGGCGCAATCAGCGATCGACCGCATCTCCGACCTGCTCGGATCCGACTCCGAGGACCTGCTGAGTCACAGCTGCGAGACGATTGACCGCTCGCGCCTGCACGTCCCGGGGCCGGACTTCATCGATCGGGTGATGCTCGACACCGACCGCAGCACCCAGACGATCCGCAACCTGCGCCAGATGTTCAACCACGGCCGCCTGGCGCAGACCGGCTACCTGAGCATCCTCCCGGTCGATCAGGGGATCGAGCACTCGGCGGCCGCGAGCTTCGCGCCCAACCCGGACTACTTCGACCCGGCCAAGATCGTCGAGCTGGCGATCGAGGGTGGCTGCAACGCGGTCGCCTCCACACTCGGCGTGCTCGGCGCAACATCAAGGCGCTACGCGCACCGGATCCCCTACATCGTCAAGCTCAACCACAACGAGCTCTTGACCTACCCCAACCGTTTTGACCAGGTGATGTTCGGCTCGGTCCAGCGTGCCTGGGAGATGGGCGCGGCCGGAGTCGGCGCGACGATCTACTTCGGCTCAGACGAGTCCACGCGCCAACTGCAGGAGGTCTCCGAGGCGTTCGAGCACGCGCACGAGCTGGGCATGTTCACGGTGCTCTGGTGCTACCTGCGCAACCCGGCGTTCAAGACCGAGGAGGCCGACTACCACCTGTCGGCCGACCTGACCGGACAGGCCAACCACCTCGGCGTCACGATCGAGGCCGACATCATCAAGCAGAAGCTGCCTGAGAACAACAACGGCTATGGCGCCATGAACCGCAACGGCGCCAGCTACGGCAAGACCTCCAAGCTCGTCTACAGCGAGCTGACGACCGACCATCCGATCGACCTCTGCCGCTGGCAGGTCGCCAACTGCTACATGGGCCGCGCCGCGCTGATCAACAGCGGCGGCGCCTCGTCGGGCGAGTCCGATCTCGCCGAGGCGGTCCGCACGGCCGTGATCAACAAGCGCGCCGGCGGCACCGGCCTGATCAGCGGGCGCAAGGCGTTTCAGCGTCCGATGGAAGAGGGCGTCGCGCTCCTGAACGCGATTCAGGACGTCTACGCCAGCGACGAGATCACGATCGCCTAGTTGGCCCGCTGCGCCGCGTGCCGCGGTACCGGCCGACTAGTACACGCGTCCGCAAGTTCTGCGCGTTTCGACGTGCGCCTGAACGCGTCTGACGTGAGGCGATGAGCCCGCCGTCCCGCCAGTACGACTTGGTTCGCCGCCACGCCGACGTCCCTTCCGGCCATCGCTCATTGACGCACCGAGTTTCCGGGTCGGGACACGGCAGGGCCTCGCGCAATTACGTCCGGTCGTGCCCGCATCTCACCGCCCGGGGCGGCGTCCGCGGGCGCACCTGGCCCTGCGTCGCGGGCGGGCAGGCGGGCCGCGAGCTCGTGGCGACTTGAGACGTCGAGCTTGCGGTACACGTGTCGGAGGTGGTACTCGATCGTCTTCGGGCTCAAAAACAGCGCTGCTGTGGCTTCGCGCGTCGTCCGGCCAGCAGCATGGCGATCTGCAGCTCCTGGGGAGTCAGGTCGTCGACGGTGCTCGGGTCACGCCGGCGCGCTGTCTCGCCGGTCGCCGCCAGCTCGGTGCGCGCGCGCTCAGCCCAGGGCGCGGCGTCGAGGCGCTCGAACGTAGCCAGCGCCTGGCGCAACTGCTCGCGCGCGAGCACCGGCCTGCACGAGGACTCGTCGCCGGAGGAGATCGCGGCCGCGCTGGTGCAGGAGATCGACCGGCCGCTGGACTACCTGCCGGTGCCGGGCGACGGCGCGGAGCGGGCGGCCGCGATGATCTCCGAGCTGCTGCCGTGTCCGGGGCCCTAGGTCGCGCTCGGGTGCTTCGGAGCCGCGGTAGAGCAATTTGACGACCTGGCGCAGTCGGCTCGCGGCGCCGGACGTGCGTCTGTAGATTTGACCTGATCCGCGTGGACAGGGACGCAGCCGCCAACCCCCCAGACCCGACCGAGCAGGTGGCGGGCGTGTGGGAGCAGGCGTCCAGAGCCGGCGAGCGGTTCTGGGAGCAGGCCGAGTCTGAGGCGGCCAAGGCCGGTGAGCACCTGGTCGGATCGGGCGGGTTCGCGGCGCTGCTGGGACAGGTCGCCGAGAACATCGCGGCCCTGTCGAAGCTGTCCGGCGACGCGCTCGACCTGGCCTGGCGCAACCTGCGGATAGCTGGCCGGCGCGACGTGGTGCGGCTCGCGCGGCAGCTCGGGCGCACCGAGGACAAGCTCGAGCGCGTGCTGCAGGAGCTCGAGGCGCTGCGCGACGCGGTCGAGCCACCCGAGCCGCCGCCGACGAAGCGAGCGGCCGGCGCCCGTGCAGGCGAGAACACGCGACAGCGCGCGGGTCGACGGCGATGACCGGGGCGGGCACGCTGAGCAGCCTCCCGCGTGCCGCCGTCGAGTTCGCAAACCTGATTCTGACCACGCCCGACGCGCCGATCGGGCCCACGCCGCGCGACGTCGTCTGGACGCACCGCGGCACCACGCTGTACCGCTATCGCTCCGGCCTGCGCGAGCACGCGATCCCGGTCCTGCTGGTGTTCGCGCTGATCAACCGGCCGGAGGTGTTCGATCTGCGCCGCGGTAACTCGTTCGTGCAATTCCTGCTCGACGAGGGTTTCGACGTGTTCCTACTGGACTGGGGCGTGCCCGACGAGGAGGACTCCGACATGGGCCTGGCCCAGTTCGTCTGCGACGAGCTGCACTGGGGCGTGCGCGAGACGCTGCGCGCCGCGGGCCAGGTGGAGCTGACGCTGCTCGGCTGGTGCATAGGCGGCACCCTGTGCGCGATCTACTGCGCGCTGCACCCGGCGGGCGCGGTCCGCAGCGCAATCCTGCTGACGACGCCGATCGACCCCAGCGACTCGCTGTACGCGCGCTGGGTCGGAGGCGACGAGTTCGACGTCGACCTGATCGCGGACAGCTGGCCGGCCGTGCCAGGCGCCGGAATCGACTGGGCCAACAAGCTGATGAAGCCGGTCACCAACCACTTCACGACCTACCGTCGCCTGTGGCAGGGCGTGTTGGAGGGTCGCGACCAGCGCGACGCCTACCAGGCGATGGCCAAGTGGGTGGCGGACAACCCGCCGTTCCCGGCTCGCGCCTACCGTGAGTGGATCACCTGGATGTACAAGCAGAACCGGCTGGTAGGCGGACGCATGGTGCTGCGCGGCAGGCGCGTGGAGCTGAGCGCGATCGAGCAGAACCTGCTGATCGTGACCGCGGGCTCGGACCACATCGCGCCGCCGCAGGGAACGCTGCCGCTGCTCGATCTGGTCTCAAGCGCCGACGTCACGCACCTGGATCGGCCCGGCGGCCATATCGGACTGATGGCCGGAAACAGGGCCAAACGCGAAATCTGGCCCGAGCTCGCGGACTGGCTGCGCGCTCGTTCGGGCCGCTGAGGAAGGGAGAGGCAATGTCCATCGTCGTAACCCCCGAGTCTGAGATGCGCCGCCCGCGGCTGCACGACAGGGTCGCGTTCGTGACCGGAGGCACGCGCGGGATCGGCGCGGCGATCTGCCGCAGTCTCGCCGCGCAGGGCGCCGAGGTCGCGGCGGGCTTCGGCTCCAACCACGAGGCCGCGCAGGAATTCATCGAGACGCTGACCGCAGACGGCATGCACGGCAGCATCCACCGCGGCAACGTGGCCTCGGCCGACGACTGCCGGCGCACCGTGGCCGAGGTGATCGAGCAGCACGGCCGGCTCGACATCCTCGTCAACAACGCGGGAATCACGATCGATCGGACCGCGCTGAAGCTGTCGGACGAGGACTGGTACAAGGTGATCTCGGTCAACCTGTCGGGCGCCTTCTTCATGAGTCAGGCGGTGCTGCCGCACATGATCGAGCGCGGCTCGGGCCGGATCATCAACATCTCGTCGATCATCGGCGAGACCGGCAACATCGGCCAGGCGAACTACGCGGCCTCGAAGTCGGGACTGTTCGGGCTGACCAAGACGCTGGCGCTGGAGGCGGCGTTCCAGCTGCGCCGAGCGGGGAAGCTCGACGACGACGGGATCGGACTGACGGTCAACACGGTCGCCCCCGGGTTCATCGAGACGGAGATGGTGACCGCGGTGCCCGACAAGGTGCTCGACCAGATCCGGGAGAAGATCCCGCTCGGGCGGCTCGGGCGCCCGGACGAGATCGCCCGGGTGGTCCACTTCCTGGCGGCGGATCAGTCGTCCTTCATCACGGG
>JBOGYE010000298.1:0-4711 GCA_050696635.1 Solirubrobacteraceae bacterium
GATCGCGACCGTGCGCCGGCGCACCGAGCTGCGCGCCCGGCCCGGAGGCCGGGTGCTCGCCAGGTTGCCACGACGCACCCCGTTCGGGTCGCGCGAGGTGATGTGGGTGGTTCGCCACAGCGGCCGATGGCTGGGCGTGGTCAATCCGCTGGTCGGCAACAAGCACGTCGGCTGGCTGCGGGCCGCCGACGCCTCGCTGGGCCGCGACTCGTGGACATTGCGGGTGTCGATCAGGGCACGCACGCTGACGGTGCTGCGCGACGGGCGTGTCCGCGCGCGCTACTCGATCGCGGTCGGCGCTCCGGCCAATCCAACGCCGACGGGACGCTTCGACGTCACCGATCGGCTGCAGACCGGCGACCCGTCAGGCCCGTACGGGTGCTGCATTCTGGCGCTGTCGGCCGTCGCCCCACACCCGATCGTCGACTGGACCGGCGGCAACCGGATCGCGATCCACTCCACGCCCGAGACGTGGACGATCGGCAAACCGGTCAGCCACGGCTGCATGCGCCTGACGCTCGCGCAGGGGCGCTGGCTGCTGCGCCACATTCCGCTCGGCACGCCGACGCTGATCCGCCACACCTGAGTAGATGTCGCGCGAGAGCTGGATGGTTGATTCCACGACCCCGCGTGCCGGACGAATTCGGATGATCTGCGCCGGATCGGCGTCCTCGAACTCGCCAATACCTCCAGTATTGGCTTCGTTCTGCGTCCTTGATCGGCTTGATCCCCGAATCCCCCGGCCCCACGCGGCCGCGGAATCAACCATCTAGGAGTCGTACAGCGAGTCCAGCAGGGCGGCGAAGCGCTCGTTGACGACCGCACGCTTGACCTTCAGCGTCGGCGTCAGCTCGCCGTCGGCGACGGTCAGGTCGCGATCCAGGATCACGAAGCGCTTGATCTGCTCGACCTGGGCGTAGGCGGCGTTGGCCCTCGCGAGCTCGGCGTCGATCAGCGCGCGCACCTGCTCGTGATGCGCGAGCTGGGCGATCTCCGACGGCAGGCCGCGCTCGGCGGCCCACGGCACGATCTCCTCCTCGTCGAGCGTGATCAGCGCCACCGGAAACGGCCGCCGGTCGCCGTGCATCACCGCCTGGGAGATGAAGCGGCTCTGCTTGAGGTCGTTCTCGATGTTGGATGGCGTCAGGTTCTTGCCGCCCGCGGTGATGATGATGTCCTTCTTGCGGCCCGTGATCGACAGGAACCCGTCCTCGTCGAGCGAGCCGAGGTCTCCCGTGTGCAGCCAGCCGTCGGCGAGCGTTGCGGCCGTTGCCTCGGGGTTTCGCCAGTACTCGCGGAACACGTTCGGGCCGCGGACCAGGATCTCAGAGTCCTCGTCGGCGATCCGGATCTCGATCCCGGGCAGCGGCCGCCCGACCGTTCCGAACTTGAAGTGCGCAAGCGTCGCGACGGTCCCCACGGCCGTCGTCTCCGTCATCCCCCAGCCCTCCAGCACCGGGACCCCGCAGGCGTAGAAGAACTCGAGTATCTCGGGCGCGATCGGCGCCGCGCCGGTGACCGCCTGGATGATCTGGCCGCCGAACAGGCCGCTGACGCGGCCGTAGAGCAGCTCCGCGGCCTGCTCGAAGATGTGCTCCAGCTCGGCCGGTACCGGCTCTCCGCGCGCGCGCATCCCCCGCACCTGCACGCCGACCTTCACCGCCGCGGCGAACCGCGAGCGAGCTTCCTCATCCACTCCGTCCTGGAGCTTCATCGCGGCCGTGTAGAGCTTCTCGAAGATCCGCGGAACCGACGGCAGATAGGTTGGCTTGGTCTCGATCAACTCGGCGAGGATCTGCGTGCTGTCGCCGCCCCAGTACACGATCGAGGTGCCGAGGTCATAGGAGGCCAACTGCGCGGTGAGCGCGAACGCGTGCGCCAGCGGCAGGAACAGGTAGGTCGTCTCGCCGGGCGAGATGAACGCCAGCTCCTTGACCATCTCGCAGACCGAGATCGCGTTGCGATGCGTCAGCACGACCCCTTTCGGCGGACCGGTCGTGCCCGACGTGTAGATGATCGTGTAGATGTCCTGCGGCGAGACGGCGGCGCGGCGGTCGGCCAGCTCGGTCCGATCCTCGGCGGCGCCCCGATCGCGCAGGCCGTCGAGCGTCAACTCGCCGGCGCCGGCCTCCATGCAGATCACATGCCTGAGCTCGGACAGCTGCGAGGCGACGGCGCGGATCTTGGCGACCTGCGCCGCGGACTCGCACACGATCGCCCGCGTGCCGGAGTCACCGAGCACCCATACGCACTCGCTTGCCGAGCTGGTCGGATAGACCGGGACGACCACGGCACCGGCGCTGGAGATCCCGTAGCTGGCCAGCGTCCACTCGAGGCGGGTGTCGGCGAGGATCGCGACCCTGTCGCCGGGCTCGATCCCGAGCGCCGCCAGCCCGAGCGCGATCTCCTCGATCGCGGTTCCCGCCTCCGCGTAGGTCAGCTGGAGCCACTCGCTCCCGAGTCGGTGGCGGGCGGCCGTCTGCTCGCCGAACCGTTCGGCGGCGGAGCGGGGCAGCTGCGCGACCGTCTCGACGGTCGACCGCGGGTCCGACATCGTGTCGCTCATCCCAGCTCCTCTCCAACGAGATCCGATCTGCCCGCAAACTCTGGCACGATCGCGGCGGGCGCGCCACCGTCTGCGCGCCGGCTTTGCGCACCTGCATCCCAGCCGCGATCAGCCAGCCGCGCGCAGCCGCGCGTCGATCGAGACCCGCACCTCGTCGGCGACCTTCAGCGTTCCAAACAGCGCCGAGTACGGCTTGATCCCCCAGTCGGTCTGCTTCACGGCGGCGCTGCCGGTGACCTCGCCGTCGTCGCCGATCGCGAGATCGAATGCCACCAGGCTCACGCCTCCGGCGAGTTGGAGGTCGCCGGTCACCCGGTACTGGCCGTCCGCATCGGGCCGCACGGCGGTCGAGCGAAACGAGATCTCGGTGCCCTTCAGCACCTCTTTGGTGATCGTCTGCGCGATCCCGCGCCTGTCGTCGTCGGTCAGAGACTTGATTCCGCCCGTCCCCTCGAGCACCTGCAACGAGGACGAGTCGGCGGTCAGCTGCAGCGTGCTCTGCGCCCGGTCGGCGGCCAGCTGGACGGTCGCCCCCCAGCGCTCCACCCGGATGCGGAGATCGTGACCGGCCTTCGAGGCCGCGCCGGCCCGCGCCGTGTTGACCGACAGCGACCCGTCCTGCGGTCCGAGTTCGTATGTTCCAGGTTCGATCGGCATGCGCGACCTCCTTCGGACGATGGTCAGTGCTCGCCAACATACAAGCGAAGGGAGCCTCTGCGATGGTGCAGCTCGATCAGCCGTTCACCACCTCCAGATCGACCGAGGACAGCTGGAACCTGATCCTGGACCTTGAGCGGCTCGTCCCCTGCGTGCAGGGCGGATCCGTGACCGAACGGGTCTCGGACGAGTCGGTCAAGGCGGAGATCAAGATCAAGATGGGCGCCATGTCGATGCGCTTCACGGGCACCGTCAGCATCGTCGAGTCAGACGCTGACGCGCACCGGGCGCTGCTGCGCGTCAAATCGCGCGAGGCAGGCGGCTCAGGACACGCGAACGCCGACGTCACGTTCACGCTGTCGGACGGCGGCGGCAACGTGCACACTGCCGCACAGATCACCGGTAAGGCCGCGTCGATGGGCGAGGGGACCGTCGCCACGGTGCTGGAGGCGATGATCCGAGACTTCACCCAGACGTTCGCGACGGCGACCTAGCGGATCTGCGAGAGCACTTCCGAGGCCACCGCGAACGACGGGGTCAGCCACTTGTCGCCGAAGCAGCCAGCGTCTGTGCAAGCTGCCCGCGAGAGGGGATGCCGAGCTTGGCGTAGCAATGGCTGAGGCCCTGGCCCGTTCGACTGACCAGGGCATCCTCCGACGCCACGTCGGTCGAGGAGGGCGGCGCCAGCCCGCGAACGCGCGAGAGCATCGGCGGTCTAACTATGAGCAACCCGCCGGTTGCGGGCCACGCCCGATCTCAGACAGCACGGCTCTCACGACGAAACCCGGTCCTGCGGAAACCTGGTAGCCATCCCGGTCCACCCGCGTATAAGAGTTAGCGGGGTTTTCGGAGCGCGCCCGGCAGGATTTGAACCTGCGACCTTCCGCTCCGGAGTTAGAGACAGACCGCGGCGCCCGGGTGCCGGATTCTTCGCTTTTGCAGGAGGTTCGGTGCTCGGGCGTCGTTCGGCTTCGTCCGCGGATCACGCGGATTCCGGTGCTTACGGGCAGCAGAATGACGCTGCTGCCCGATCCGCAGCGACCGAACTCGTCTTCAGCGGCTCGCGGATCTGCACGAGCGCGGAGCGCTGAGCGACGAGGAGTTCTCAGCCGCCAAGGCGCGGGTGCTCGGCGGCTGAACCCAGCCTCGGCGCACGCTCGGCTTGGCGTTCCCGTCCGCGCACGCTGGGACACTTGCCTGCGATGCCTGAACCGCCCGTGTCACTGGCCGAGGCCACCGCGGCGGGCTACACGCTCTCGCCGGCCGGGTTCGCTGCGCAGACGACGCTCGTGTACGTGCGGGTGCTGCGTGCGATCCGGGGCGCCAGCGGGCGTGGGGTCGGGATGGAGTGTCCGACGCTTCCCGCGGTCCGTGTGCGCCTGTCCGGCGCGCCGCCCGGCTACCGGATCCGGCCGGCTGACGCTGAGCGGTGGCTGCGGGCGGTGGCGTCGCCGTGGCCGCTGCCTGACGATCCGATCGGCTCGGCGC
>JBOGYE010000299.1:0-4117 GCA_050696635.1 Solirubrobacteraceae bacterium
CGGGGGGGTCGGCCGGGTCGGCGGGGCCGGCCGGGTTGGCGGCCGCCGGCGGCGGTCACCGCGCGGCGCTCCTGGCCGCGCTCACCGAGCGCGCGCTGATGCGGGTGTCGGGATGAGGATCTACGTCGAGGTCAACGGCCGCGCGTACGAGGGCGAAGTCGAGCCGCGCACGCTGCTGTCGGACTTCATCCGCCACCAGGCCGGGCTGACCGGCACTCACGTCGGCTGCGAGCACGGGGTCTGCGGGGCGTGCACGATCCAGCTCGAGGGCGAGCCGATCCGCTCCTGCCTGATGCTGGCGGTGCAGGCCGACGGCCGCTCGCTGCGCACCGTCGAGGGGCTGGCTGGGCCCGGCGGCGAGCTGTCGCCGCTGCAGCAGGCGTTCACGGATCATCACGCGCTTCAGTGCGGGTTCTGCACCGCGGGCTTTCTGATGACGGCCGACGCGCTCCTGCGGCGGGCCGGAGAGGGGGCCGCCGCGCTCGACGAGGCCGAGATCCGCGCCGAGCTGGCCGGCAACCTGTGCCGCTGCACGGGCTATGAGGGGATCGTCGCCGCGGTCGTCTCGGTCGCGCGGTCGTCGAGCTGAATCAGCCGGCCGTCGGTGTTCCTACGGCCCCAACGCACCGATCGGGATCACGTTGATCCCGTCGGGCCGTCGATACGCGTAGCCCTGGCCCACAATCACACCGCGCGTGGCTGGAGGGCCGCTCCTGTCAAAGTCGATCTGCTTCAAGAACGTCTTGAGGGTGGCGACGGCCGAATCGATTCGACCTGCACCGAGCTTGATTTCGAAGGCCGCCCAGCGGCCGTCGGGCAGGACGACGATCGCGTCCGCCTCGTTGCCCTGACTGTCGCGATAGTGACGGACGTCGGCCGCGGCGTCGATCGCCTGCGCGTAGACGCGCAGGTCACGGACCACGAGCGACTCGAACAGCAGGCCGAGATAGCTCAGGTCCGTGAGCAGCCGCTCGGGAGTCGCGCCGATCGCGGCGACCGCCAGCGACGGGTCGACGAAGTGGCGCTTGGGAGCGCGGCGCAGGATGTACTTCGAGCGCATGTGCGGGCCCCAGGCCGGTTGGTTCTCGACCACCATCAGGCGCGCCAGCGCGTCAAGGTACCCTCGGACGGTGTCGTCGTCCAGCGCGCCGTCAGACCCGCCGGCGTCCTTCGCCAACTCGACCGCTGCGACCTCGGTCGCGACGTTGCGCGCGAGGCTTCGCAGGAGCTGCAGGATCTTGTCGGGGTCACGCCGGCCAGTCGGGCCGACCCGGTTGATGTCCACGCGCCGCACCTCGTCGAGATAGCCGCGGAGTGTGCTCAAGGCACCATCGACGCCGACGTCTTGAAGCGCCGGCCAGCCGCCGACGGCGATCGCGTGCGCAAGGTCCGCCACATTCAGGCCAGGATCGGCTGCTGCGGGATCCGCGCCGATGAGCAGCGAAGCAAGAGACACCTCACCGGTGCTGCGACCCGTCTCGAAAAGCGACATCGGGCGCATTCGCAGCCTGGCGATCCGCATCGCTCCCGTGTGACGGGTCGTGCATCCACGACACGCGGGCGGTACGAC
This sequence comes from Solirubrobacteraceae bacterium, assembly GCA_050696635.1. GTDB lineage: Bacteria > Actinomycetota > Thermoleophilia > Solirubrobacterales > Solirubrobacteraceae > Palsa-465. The sequence continues at coordinate 1,571 of JBOGYE010000299.1, forward strand.
ATCTCAACCGGGCGATTGTAGACATCTGGACCGGGAGAATGACGAGGCACTGACCGGGAAGATGGCGAGCATCGCCGCGGGCAGCCCGGAGGCGGACGCGCGCCGAGCGTCTTCGTGATGTGGGGGATCACGGGGCTCGCAGCATCCAGTCAGCCCAGCACGCCGGCGACCGCGCATGCATCGTCGGACACCATCGTTGAGGGCGCCAGCGCGAGCTGGGCGGACCCGACACGATCCGAGCAGTTCACCGCAGCCAAGGTCATCTTCGACGGCACGATCCTCCGGGGAACTACCGCGCCGGGCACCGATGGGGCGCTCGCCTCCCCGGCGCGGATTCGCGTCGAGCGCTACCTGAAGGGCAGCGGTCCCATGATCGTGACCGCGCAGACCGCGATCAAGACCGTCAACGCGACCACGACGCTCGTCACCGAAGGAGGCATCCGCCCACGCGCCGACCAACGCTGGCGGATCTACGCCAGCACCCACCAGCCAGCCATATGCGACCTCGATCCGCTTGGGGCCACCGCTTGTCCGCCCGGATCGCACAGTTCACCGCACCCGGCCAGCTCAGCTTCGACGCCGATCACTGTCGGTGGGCGGCGCGGGACCTGGCTTCTCCAGGCCGGCCGAGCGCAGGCACCCAACCTCGGTCAAAGCGAGGTGATCTACCGTCATTGTGCCCACACCAGGCATGCGCGACAGCTGGCATCAGCTGGTCGCCTTCCTCTGAGGTCCCGGTACGGCTCAGCTCCAAAGGCAACTCAAGATCATGCTCCACTCCGTGCGCTGGCTTGGCTAACCCGCGGCACGGCCTCCTTGGCCTCGTCGTCGAGCTCGGTGTTGCGCTGCGACTGGGGGTCTCGCTCCAGCGCCAGGCTCCCTCCGACGGTGAAGTACGGCTTGCCCGCGATCACCAGGTCCTCGGCCGGGAAGCGCGTGATCACCTCGCAGCCGTCCTTGGTGACGACCAGCTGCTCCTCGATCCGCGCCGCCGACCAGCCGTCGGTCGCCGGCCAGAACGTCTCCAGCGCGAACACCATCCCCTCCTGAATCGTCTCCGGATGGTCGAGCGAGACCAGGCGGCTGAAGATCGGCTTCTCCCAGATCGTCAGACCGACGCCGTGGCCGAACTGGAGCGCGAAGGCCGCCTCCTCGTCTGGGAAGCCGAACTCCTGCGCCTTGGGCCACAGCGACACGACCTCGCCGGTCGTGACCCCGGGGCGGATCATCGCGATCGCCGCGTCGAGGTAGTAGCGGCAGCGCTTGTAGGCGTCGACCAGCGGCCGCGAGGCGCTTGCGACCGCGAACGTCCGGTAGTAGCACGTGCGATAGCCCATATAGCTGTGCAGGATGTCGAAGTAGGCGGGGTCGCCCGGGCGCAGCGGGCGGTCGGTGAACACGTGCGGATGAGGGCTGCAGCGCTCGCCGGAGATCGCGTTGACGCCTTCGACGAACTCCGATCCCTGCTCGTAGAGGACCTTGTTGACCAACGCCACGCAGTCGTTCTCCCGGAAGCCGGCGCGCATCGCGCGATACAGCTCCTCGTAGGCGGTGTCGACCATCGCGCACGCCATGTTCAGCAGCGTGATCTCGTCGCGGGTCTTGATCATCCGCGCCTCCTGCATCAGCTGCTGCCCGTCCACGACGGTGATGCCGAGCTTCTGCAGCGCGAACAGGACCGGCGGCTCGATCGCATCGATCCCGACCGGCTCTGACAACAGGTCCCGCTGCGCCAGCTCCGCGTGGATCTTAGCGGCGACATCCTCGGCGCGCCCGGCCTGCGGCGACATCGCGCCCCGCATCGTCGAGATCCCCGCCCGCGAGCGGCCATCTGCGAGCCACGGGTTGTAGAGCTGGTGGTGTCGCGCGGCCGAGCCGAAGTCCCACATGATCGGCTCGTCGCCCTGGGGCAGCAGGCAGAAGCGGTTGAGCTTGTCGGCCGCCCACGTGCCGATGTGGGTGGCGGTCAGGTAGCGAATGTTCGACATGTCGAAGCACAGCAGCGCTCCGAGCTCGGACTCGGCGAGCATCGCCTTGGCTCGGGCCAGGCGCTCCTCCCGCAGCCGGTCATACCGAACTCGCTCCTCCCAGTCCACGCCCATGACGCCATAGCTGTGCAGACCCAACGGTGCCACCTCCTATTGCAAACGATTGCAGCAAGCATACCCCCGAGCTTGACGGGTCTCAACCGCTCGGCTAGAGTTGCTGCAAACGATTGCACAATAGGGAGCAAGCGCGTATGGATGGCGATCAGGTGACCAGTCTGGGCTGGATCGGAGTGGGGCGGATGGGTCGGGCGCTGGTCACCAGGCTGCTCTCCGCCGGGCACGAGGTGGCGGTCTACAACCGCACCCGGGAGAAAGCGGCCGACCTTGCCGACCTCGGCGCCACGATCGTCGATTCACCGGCCGACCTCGCCGATCGCGACATCGTCTTCACGATGGTCGCCAGCTCCGCCGACGTCGAGGAGGTGTGCTCCGGTCCCATGGGGCTGCTGTCACGCGACGACGTGCACCCCGGCCTGATCATCGACTCGACGACGATCTC
>JBOGYE010000300.1:0-3788 GCA_050696635.1 Solirubrobacteraceae bacterium
GCTCAAGCGACTGGGTGCCTCGTGCGACTACGCGACCGAGCGATTCACCCTCGACGACCACTACGCCCGTGCCGTCCTGAAGGTGTTCGTGGCGCTGCACGACAAGGGGCTGATCTACCGCGACCGCTACCTGGTCAACTGGGATCCGGGGTCGGGCTCGGCGATCTCCGATCTCGAGGTGGAGCAGCGCAAGGTGCGCGACACGCTGTACCACATCGACTACCCGCTGGCCAACGGCTCGGGCGCGATCACGATCGCCACCGTCCGCCCCGAGACGATGCTGGCCGACACGGCGATCGCCGTCAACCCGCACGATGAGCGCTACCGGCGGTTGATCGGCGAGAAGGCCGTGCTGCCGCTCGTGGGGAGAAAGCTGAAGATCATCGCCGACGAGCACGTGCGACCCGAGTTCGGGACCGGGGCGCTGAAGATCACGCCCGCCCACGCAGCCGACGACTTCGAGATCGGCCGGCGGCACGGACTTGCGCATCCGTCGGTGATCGGCGAGGACGGGCGGATCACCGACGAGGCCACCGAGCGCTTCCGCGGGCTGACGGTCGCCGCGGCACAACAGGCAGTGCTCGCCGAGTTGCAGGCCCAGGGGCTGATCGCGCGCTCAGAGCCCCACGAGCACTCGGTGCCGTTCTCCCAGCGCTCAGGCGAGCGGATCGAGCCGCTGATCTCGCTGCAGTGGTTCATGGCGATGGACGATCTGGCGGCGCCCGCGATCGAGGCGGTCCGCGATGGGCAGGTCCGCTTCCACCCGGCCAACTACGCCAAGGTCTACCTCGACTGGATGGAGAACATCCGCCCGTGGTGCATCTCGCGCCAGCTGTGGTGGGGCCACCAGCTGCCGGTCTGGTATCGGACCCACCCAACCCCGGAGACCCATGTGGGACTCCAGGCGCCGCCCGGAGACGGCTGGACGCGAGACGAGGACGTGCTGGACACCTGGTTCTCCAGCGCGCTGTGGCCGTTCGCGACGCTGGGCTGGCCGGATGAAACGCCAGAGCTCGCGGCCTTCTATCCGACCGACGTACTGTCCACCGGACGGGAGATCATCTTCCTGTGGGTCGCGCGGATGATCATGATGGGCCTGGAGTTCACCGGCAGGCTTCCGTTCGCCGACGTCGGCATCCACTCGATCATCCAGGCGCCCGACGGGCGGCGGATGTCCAAGTCGCTGGGCACCGGGGTCGATCCGCTGGACCTGATCGGCGGTGGGCCGCGCCCGCCGGTGTTCGCCCCCGCGGGCGGCAAGCAGGCTGACGCGGGTGCGTTCCCCGCCTACGGGGCCGACGCGCTGCGCTGGGGGCTGCTGGCGATGTCGTCAAGCCAGGATGTGATCTTCTCCGAGGACAAGGTCGCGCAGGGCCAGCAGCTGACCAACAAGCTGTGGAACGCGGCCCGGCTGATCCTGCTGGGCGTGGGCGCCGCACAGCTGCCGGCGGCGCCCGCTCCCGCGGCGGCCGAGGACCGCTGGATCCTGTCCCGGCTGGCCCACACGCGCGCCCGGCTGGCGGCGCGGATCGACGCCTTCGACCTGTCGCACTCGGCGCTCGAGCTGTACGACTTCGTCTACGGCGAGCTGTGCGACTGGTACCTGGAACTGGTCAAGCCGCGGCTGCGCGAGGGGGACCCCGCGCTGTCGGCGACGTTGCTGTACGTGCTCGCCGAGACGGTCACGCTGGCGCATCCGCTGATCCCGTTTGTGACCGAGGAGATCTGGTCCCGGATCCCGGGCGCGGACGGGCTGCTGGCGGCGCGGGTCGTCGGATCGCCGGTCGACGCGCGCGACGACCACGCCGAGCAGGCGATCGCGCGCGCGATCGAGGCGATCTCGCAGATTCGCCGCTGGCGCGACCTGGCCGGAATCCGGGCCGGCGCGGTGCTCGACGCGCGGATCGAAGCGCACGGCTACGAGGAGACCGCGGAGCAGCTCGCGCGCCTGGCGCGGCTGCGCCCCCTCGACGGCGCCGATGGCCACCGCGAGTCGGCGGCGAGTGTCTCGATCCCCGGCGGCCGGGTCGTGGTGCTCGCCGGCGCCGATCTGGACCTGGAGGGGGCGCGGGCACGCCTACAGGAGCGTCGCCGCAAGCTCGAGGCCGAGATCGAGCGATCGCAGCGCAAGCTCGCCAACGACGGGTTCGTCGCCAACGCGGCCGCCGAGGTGGTGGCGGCCGAGCGCGACAAGCTCGCGCGGCTGCGGAGCGAGCTGGAGGCGTTGTGACCGCTCGCGTCCCGGGGCGGAGTCCGCTGCCGTGAACGCGCTCGAAGCAGAGCGCTACATCCTCGCGCTGGAGCGATTCGGCATGCGCTTCGAGCTGGATCGCATGCGGCGGCTGATGACCGCGCTCGGCCATCCCCAGCGCGCCTTCGCCTCGATCCACGTCGTCGGGACCAACGGCAAGTCCTCGACCACGCGGATGATCGCCTCGATCCTCGCTCACCACGGGCTGGCGGCCGGCGCCTACCTGTCCCCGCACCTGGTCTCGTTCGGCGAGCGCATCAGGATCGGCGACCGTGACCTGGGCTCGCCGGAGTTCGCGGCCGCCGTGACGCGGGCCGCTCACGCCGCCGACCTGGTGAATCGCTCGTTGGAGCCCGACGATCGCGTGACCCAGTTCGAGGCGCTGACGGCCGCGGCCTACTCGGAGATGGCCCGCCAGGGCGTGCAGGTGGCGGTGATCGAAGCGGGCCTGGGCGGACGCTACGACGCCACCAACGTGATCCCGTCCTCGGTCCAGGTGCTGACCAGCGTCGGGCTCGAGCACACGCGCTGGCTGGGGCCGACGCTGACCGATATCGCCGGCGAGAAGCTCGCCGTCGTGCAGCCCTCGAGCACGCTGGTGCTGGGCGCGGGACTGGCGGAGGAGGTGGTGGCCGTGGCCGAGCGCGTGTGCGCGCAGCGCGGGGCGCGGATCGTGCACGCGGGCACCGATCCCGGAGTGCCGGTGCTGGCAGCCGGCGGCCACTACCAGCGCCGGAACTTCGCGCTCGCTCGGACGGCGGCGGAGCTGTTCCTCGCCCCTGACCGCGAGCTGGACCCGGCGGCGGTGGCCGCGGCCGCGGCGCGGGTGCGGGTCCCGGGACGGATGCAGCAGATCGACTCAGACCCGCTGACGGTGCTCGATGTCGCTCACAACCCCGACGGGATGCGGGCGCTGACCGAGTCGCTGCCGGAGCTGTCGCGCGGCCGCAGGCCGGTGGTCGCGCTCGTGTCGGTGCTGGACGACAAGGACGCGGCCGGGATGCTGGCCGAGCTGATGCCGGCCTGCGACCAGCTGGTGCTGACGAGCACGCAGAACCCCCGCGTGCTGCCACCGGCGACGCTGAAGTCGCTGGCGGCGCAGCTGGAGGGGCCGCAGACCGAGGTCGTCGGCGATCCGTGGCGGGCGCTGGCGCGGGCGCGTGAGCTGGCGGCCCCGGGCGGGCTGGTGGTGGTGACCGGTTCCCAGTACCTGGTCGGCGATCTGCTGGCCGCCGGCCGGCGGGCGCGAGCATCGACGCTGTAAGCGGGCCGCGCCACAGGACCTGCGATGAACGACCGAGACAATCAGCCCGGCCTGCTGAAGATGATGGCGCTGGTCGCGGTCACGGTCGCGATCGTGATCCTGGTGTTCTTCGGGATCGGATACCTGTTCGGCCGCGCGTTCCTGTGACGGGGTCGCGCCGGCCGCCGGAGGGTTGGGGGCTTGCGATCACTATGCGGTAGTTACTCCCCAACCCTCGCGAGCACGGCCGGCAGGAACCGGCGCCGCGACGGCGCATTGAACGTGGGCGCGGAC
>JBOGYE010000301.1:0-8215 GCA_050696635.1 Solirubrobacteraceae bacterium
GTCCTGAAGTGCCTGGCGTAGGAAGGTCGGGATCGCCCGGCCGTCGTGGGGCCTCATTCTCGGGCCGTATGTGTTGAAGATCCGCACGATTGCGGTGTCCACCCCCTGCTGGCGGTGGTAGGCCATCGTCAGCGCCTCGGCGTAGCGCTTGGCCTCGTCGTACACCCCGCGTGGACCGATCGGGTTGACGTGGCCCCAGTAGCTCTCGGGCTGCGGATGCACCTGGGGATCACCGTAGACCTCGCTGGTGGAGGCGGTCAGGAAGCGGGCGCGGTGCCGCTTGGCCAGTCCGAGCGTGTGATGGGTGCCGTAGGAGCCGACCTTGAGCGTGTGCAGCGGCAGGCGCAGGTAGTCGATCGGCGAGGCCGGCGATGCGAGGTGGTAGACGAAGTCGACCGGCTCCTGCACGAAGTAGGGCTCGATGATGTCGAGGTTGCGATGGACGAAGTCCTCGGAGCGGATGTGCTCGATGTTGGCCAGCGACCCCGTCTCGAGGTTGTCGACGCAGATCACGCGGTGCCCGCGTCGCAGCAGCTCGTCGCACAGGTGCGACCCGAGGAACCCGGCGCCGCCGGTGACCACGCAGGTTGGCATCGCGCGCAGCCTAGTACACGCGGACGCGTCTACCGGTGGGGGCGCTCACGCCGCGTCAGGCGGCGCCGGCAGGGTGCCATCCACCCAGCGACCCTCCTCCCGCTTCCAGATCGGCGCCCGAGCCTTGAGCTCGTCGATGATCTCGCGCCCGCCTGCGAACGCCTCCGCGCGGTGCGGCGCAGAGACCGCGATCGCGACCGATGCCTCCGACAGCGCCACCGTGCCGACCCTGTGCTCGGCCGCCGCGGCGCACAGCCCGTGGCGCTCGATCGCCGCCTGGACGATCTCCTGCATCTGGCGCTGCGCCATCTCGGCGTAGGCCTCGTACTCGAGGGCGGCGACGTCGCGCGTGACACCGAGGAAGGTCACGATCGCTCCTGCGCGGGGGTCCGAGACGAGCGCCGTCAGGCGGTCGATCGACAGCGCCTCGGTCACTACGCGCACGTGCGCGACGGCCACCGAGCCGCCCGACACGGGCGGGATCAGCGCCAGCTCGTCACCGGCCGCCAGCGCCCGGGCGCCGTCGGCGTACTCCTGGTTGACAGCCATCACCATCGGCGAGTCCCCGACCAGGTCCGCGATCCGCGCCAACGCGTCCTGCACGTGCGCGCCGTCGGGCAGCTCCAGCGCCAGCCGGTCGGCGCCGGCGCGCTCGCGCAGCCCGGCGAACAGCCTCACGGTCACGTCCATCCCGGACAAGGCTACGCCTTCGTTAAGTCCATTCGGGCGGCCGCCGCGCAGGTCCGCGATTCCCTATCCTGCCGCCAGGCTTTCTGGGATGTGTTCAGCTATGAGGAGGAGCGCTATGCGTTCACGGAGGATCTGGCTATCGGGGGCGCTGCCGGCGCTGTGCGCGCTGGCGGTCGTCGGGTGCGGTTCGAGCAGTTCTTCATCCACGTCGTCGACCGCGAGCTCGTCCGCGGCGGCTACCTCGTCGGCCGCGGCGACCAGCTCGTCGGCGGCCGCGACCAGCTCGTCGGGCGGCTCCGCCGCCAGTCTCGTCCCGGCCGCGATCAAGTCCAAGGGCACGCTCACGGTCGCGGCCGACGCGAGCTACGCGCCCGACGAGTTCATCGGCCCCGACGGGCACACCGTCATCGGGATGGATGCCGATCTGAGCAAGGCACTGGCGGCGGCGATGGGATTGAAGGCGAACGTGGTCAACGTCACGTTTGACCAGATCATCCCTGGCCTCGCGGCCGGCAAGTACGACATGGGCGCTTCGTCGTTCACCGACACCAAGGCGCGCGAGAAGGTCGTCGACTTCGTCGACTACGCCAATGTCGGCGAGTCGTTCTACACGAAGGCCAGCGGCGGGAAGTCGATCGGCAGTATCGCCGACATCTGCGGCCTGACGGTATCCGTCGAGAGTACGACCACGGAGCAGGCCGACGCGACCACCCAGGGCAAGAAGTGCAAGCAGGCGGGTAAGCCGGGAGTCAAAGTGCTCGTGTTCCCGAACCAGAACCTGGCGAACCTTGCGGTGTCCGACGGCCGCGCACAGCTCGGCTTTGCCGACACGCCGGTCGCCGGCTATCAGGTCACCAAGACCCACGGCCTGTTCAAGCTCACCGGCACCGCCTACGCGCCGGCCCCGTACGGGCTGGCAATCCCGAAGAAATCCGGGCTGGCGCCCGCCGTGGAGGCGGCGCTGAAGACGTTGATCGCGAACGGCACGTACTCGAAGATCTTCGCCAAGTGGGGCGTGCAGAGCATCGCGATCTCGTCCTCGCAGGTGAAGATGAACGGCGCTACGAGCTGACAGGCGTCACACTTTCGCTCCGAGGTGAGCGCCTCCGAGCTAGAGGAAGGAATGACGGGCCGCCCTGAGGACATCAGGGCGGTACCCGTCCGCCGCCCCGGGCGCTGGGTCGCCGCCGTGGTCGTGCTGTTGATCGCCGCTTCGATTGTTCGCGCGATCATCACCAACCCGCACTTCCAGTGGGGGGTGGTCGGGCACTACATGTTCGACTCGCGGATCACTCACGGCGTGATCGCGACGATCTACCTGACGTTCATCGCGATGGCGATCGGGATCCTGCTGGGCGTGATCCTGGCGGTGATGCGGATGTCGCCCAACCCGATCGTGTCCAGCGCCAGCTGGCTCTACATCTACTTCTTCCGCGGTACCCCGGTGCTGGTGCAGATCATCTTCTGGTACAACATCGCCGCGCTGTTCCCGAGGATCGATCTGGGGATCCCGTTCGGGCCGGCGCTGATCCACGCCAACGGCAACTCCGTGATCACGGTGTTCGTAGCGGCGATGCTGGCGCTCGGACTCAACGAGGGCGCGTACATGGCCGAGATCGTGCGGGCAGGGATCATCTCGGTCGGTGAGGGTCAGGCCGAGGCCGCCGCGTCGCTCGGGATGCGGCGGTTGGCGATCATGCGCCACATCGTCCTGCCCCAGGCGATGCGGGTGATCCTGCCGCCGACCGGCAACGAGACGATCTCGATGCTGAAGACCACGTCCCTGGTCTACACGATCGGGTTCGCCGAGCTGTTCTACGAAGCGTCCCAGATCTACGGAGCCACCTACCAGACGATTCCGCTGCTGATCGTCGCGAGCATCTGGTACCTGATCATGACCAGCGTCGCGTACGTGGGTCAGTACTTCATCGAGCGCCGCTACGGCCGCGGCTTCTCCCGCGCGCAGCAGGCGACGATGAGGGAGCGCTGGCTTGGGCTGGGACGCGGCGGCTCGGGAGGGGGACCGTGAGCGAGCCGATGGTCAGGGCCGAGGGGGTCCACAAGCGCTTCGGCCGCTTGGAGGTGCTGAAGGGCATCGACCTGCAGGTCGGCCGGGGCGAGGTGATGTGCCTGCTGGGGCCGTCGGGGTCGGGCAAGTCGACCTTCCTGCGCTGCATCAACCACCTGGAGAAGATCAATTCGGGACGGCTGTCGGTCGACGGCGAGCTGGTCGGCTACCGCGAGTCCGGCGGCAAGCTGCACGAGCTGCACGAGAACGAGGTCTCGCGCCGGCGGGCGCAGATCGGGATGGTGTTCCAGAGCTTCAACCTGTTCCCGCACATGACCGCGCTGGAAAATGTGACGCTGGCGCCGATCCGGGTGCGCAGGCTGTCGCGCGACGAGGCGCGGACGCGTGCCCAGGAGCTGCTGGCGCGCGTGGGGCTGGAGGATAAGGTCAGCACCTATCCGGTGGCGCTGTCGGGCGGCCAGCAGCAGCGGGTCGCGATCGCCCGCGCGCTGGCGATGGAGCCCAAGCTGATGCTGTTCGACGAGCCGACCTCGGCGCTGGATCCCGAGCTGGTCGGCGACGTGCTCGACGCGATGCGCCAGCTCGCGCGCGACGGGATGACGATGATCGTGGTCACCCACGAGATCGGCTTCGCCCGTGAGGTGGCCGACACGGTCGTGTTCATGGATGACGGGGTCGTGGTCGAGTCCGGCAGGCCGGCCGACGTGCTCGCAAGTCCCAAGCACGAGCGCACCCGGGCGTTCCTGAACAAGGTTCTGTAGGCCGCGCACGGACGTTCGGTATCCAAGTAACGCTGGGCGTTACTTGGATACCTCCACGTCCGTCCGTGCGGGCCCGGGCAGGGGTAACCTGACGGTCGATGGCGACCGCCGACGAGCACCGCACGATCGCCCCGATCGTTGGCCCCGATGACCCGCGCCGGTTCACCGACTCGGGGATCGAGGTTGCCCCGCTCTACGACGACGGCGACCTGCCGCCCGACCTCGATGCCCGGCTCGGGCGCCCGGGTGAGTTCCCGTTCACGCGGGGAGTGCACGACGACATGTACCGCAGCCGGCTGTGGACGATGCGCCAGTACGCCGGCTACGCCACGGCCAGGGAGTCAAACGAGCGCTACCGGTACCTGCTCGAGCACGGCTCGACCGGCCTGTCGATGGCCTTTGACCTACCGACCCAGCTCGGGCTGGACTCCGACGACCCTCGCTGCCTTGGGGAGGTCGGGCGCACCGGGGTGGCGATCGACACGATCGAGGACATGCGCACCGCGTTTGATCAGATCCCGCTGGACCAGGTCTCCACCTCGATGACGATCAACGCTCCCGCCAGTGTGCTGCTGGCGCTGTACGAGCTGGTCGGGGCCGAGCAGGGCGTGCCCGCCGAGCAGCTGCGCGGCACGACCCAGAACGACATCCTCAAGGAGTACATCGCGCGCGGGAACTTCATCTACCCGCCGGAGGGCGCGCTGCGGCTGACGACCGACCTGTTCGCCTACTGCCATGAGCGGATCCCGAAATGGAACACCGTCTCGATCAGCGGCTACCACTTCCGCGAGAAGGGCTGCTCCGCCGTCCAGGAGGTCGCGTTCACGCTCGCCAACGGGATCGCCTACGTGCGGGCGGCGCTCGACGCCGGGCTGGAGGTCGACCACTTCGCGCCGCGGCTGGCGTTCTTCTTCAACTGCCACAACAACGTCTTCCAGGAGGTCGCGAAGTTCCGCGCCGCCCGGCGGATGTGGGCGCAGATCATGCGCGACCGGTTCGGGGCCCGCGACGACCGCTCGCTGCGGTTGCGCTTCCACACCCAGACCGGCGGCGTCACGCTGACCGCCCAGCAGCCCGAGAACAATGTCGCGCGGGTGGCGCTGCAGGGGTTCGCGGCCGTCTGCGGAGGCACCCAGTCGCTGCACACCAACGGCTTCGACGAGGCGCTGGCGCTGCCGAGCGAGCGCGCGGCACGGATCGCGCTGCGCACGCAGCAGATCATCGGCTACGAGTCGGGCGCCGCCGACACGGTCGATCCGTTCGCCGGCTCCTACTTCGTCGAGTCGCTGACCGCCGAGATCGAGCGCCGCGCGACCGAGCTGATCGACAAGGTCGACGAGCTCGGCGGCTCGGTCGCCGCGATCGAGTTCATCAAGCACGAGATCGAGGAGTCGGCGTTCGGCTACCACGAGCGCTACCGCACCGAGCAGGACATCGTCGTCGGCGTCAACCGGTTCGTGACCGAGGCGGCCGAGGTTCCCGATCTGCTGCGCGTAGATCCTGAGTCAGAGCGCGAGCAGGTCGCCCGCCTGGCCGCGTTCAAGGCCGACCGTGACGCGGCGCTCGCCCAGCGGCGCCTCGACGATGTCCGCGCCTGCGCGCGCGGCCACGACAACCTGCTGCCGGTGCTGCGCGCCGCGCTGGCCGACCGCTGCTCGCTCGGCGAGGTGTGCGGCGCGATGCGCGACGTGTTCGGTTCCTACCGCCCCAGCGACTGACCTTGTCCGCGAGGCGGAGCCTTCCCGCGACCGGAGCCCGCATTCCGGTGGCGGGGCTCGATGACCTGATCTCGATGAAGCGAGCAAGCGGGCGTCCGCTGGATCTCAGCGATATTCCTGTGCTGACCGAGCCAGACCGGTGACCGCGCGCGTCAGCGCTCGCTGTCGAGCGAGCGCATCTGCTCCGGGCCGTAGCGCTCGCCCCGCACGGCACCCGGGGGCGCCACGGCCTCGATCTCGGCCAGCAGCTCCGAGTCAAGCGTCAGCCGCGCGCCGGCCACGCCCTCGGCGAGCTGGTCGCGGCGGCGCGCGCCGATCAGCGGGATCAGATCATCTCCGCGCGAGCGCACCCAGGCGATCGCCAGCTGCGCGACGGTCGCGCCGGCCCGGCCGGCGATCGCCCGCAGCGCATCGACGAGCGCGGCGTTGTGGTCCGCGTTGTCGGACGCGAAGCGCGGGAAGCGGTAGCGAACGTCGCCGGGGGTGGGCGTACGCCCGGGCGTGAAGCCGTCTGACAGCAGGCCCCGAGAGAGGACGCCGTAGGCGGTGACGGCGATTCCCAGCTCGCGGCAGGTCGGCAGGATCGCGGCCTCGATCCCCCGGGACAGCAAGGAGTACTCGATCTGCAGGTCGGCGATCGGATGCACCGCGGCGGCGCGTCGGATCGTCTCGACGCCGACCTCCGAGAGTCCGATGCGACGCACCCAGCCGGCCGCCACCAGCTCCCCGATCGCGCCGATCGTCTCCTCGATCGGCACCTTCGGGTCCAGCCGCGCGGGCCGGTAGACGTCGATGTGGTCGGTGTCAAGCCGTCGCAGCGAGTAGGCGACGGCGGTCTTGACCGCCGCCGGGCTGGCGTCGTACCCCAGCCAGCCGCCGTCAGGCCCGCGCTGGGCGCCGAACTTGACGCTCAGCTTCGCGTCGTCGCGGGCATCGCTGCCACGCTCGCGCAGCGCGCGGGCGATCAGCATCTCGTTGTGGCCCATCCCGTAGAAGTCGCCGGTGTCCAGCAGCGCCACCCCGGCGTCGAGCGCCGCGTGGATCGTGGCCACGCTCTCGCGGTCGTCGGCCGCGCCGTAGACCCCGGACATGCCCATGCAGCCGAGCCCGGCGCGGGCCTGGCGGGGCGGCGGCTGGAGCGGCATCGCGCCCAGCCTAGTACGGTCGTCGCTGCGCGCTCAGGCCGGGAACGCGTACAGCTCGCTGTCGAGCTGCAGCACCCGCCGCCTGGCCAGCGGCGAGGGCGGCGGGCCGCCCTCGACCGCGCCCGTCTGCGCGTTGTAGGTGCCACCGTGGCAGGGGCAGACGATCTGACCGCCCTCGTAGCCGACCGTGCAGCCCTGGTGGGTGCAGATCGCGCTGAACGCGCTCAGCGAGCCGTTGGAGTGGCGGATCACGATGTCTGGCTGTCCGCTGCCGGGATCGCGGTAGATCGCGCCCGAGTTGCTGGGCAACCGGTTGGCGGCCCCGATCCGCACGGCTCCCGCCGGTGGCCTGCGGGCCCCCCGGGCGGCCTTCGAGCCGGCGCCGACGCTGCTGGACGTCGTCGTGCCGGCACCGGCCCCCGCGCGGGCGCCGCCGGAGCCGCCCGCGCTCGGTGCCGGCGCCCCGGCGCTCAGCGGCGAGGCCTGCGCGCGGTAGCCGCCCTTCAGCAGCATCGCGATCGCGGCCAGCGCCAGCGTCAGCCCGCCGGTGGCGCCGAGCGCGCGCCCGACCAGCGCCCGTCTGGTGAGCGCACCCTCCTGCGACACCGAGGCACGCCGCCCGGCGGTGCGCGCGAGCCGGCGCTGGCGCGCGGCCGACAGGCGGTCCAGCGCGCTGTCAAGTGCCGGCTGACCGGCGGCGCCGGCCAGCACGAACGGCACCCAGGCGAACACGAACACGATGTCCGAGCCCAGGAAGTACGGGTGCGTGTTCCAGCTGTTGGTCAAGAACAGGATCAGGTTCAGCAGCAGGCCGACGGCGGCTGCCGGGCGCGTCAGCAGCCCGCCGACGACCAGTAGCCCGACGAGGATCTCGATCAGCGCCGTGCAGACCCCGGTCAGCTTCGGGTCGGGCAGCGCGAACGTGCGCAGCAAAAAGCCCCCGGGGGTGCCGTGCGCGAACGTGGTCAGCTGCGTGCCGATATAGGTCGGCGCCCCGGGGGTCAGGAACCCGGGATCGCTGAGCTTCTGAATGCCCGCGTAGACGAACGTGACGCCCAGGAAGAGGCGCAGCGGCAGCAGCGCCAGCGCGGGCTGCGCGACCGGGAGTCGCGACGGCCGTGGCCGTCGCCTCTGGTCTTCGATACGACCGCCGTTCACGATGGGCGAGCATGGCTCGCCAACGTAAGGCGAGCGTAAGGGAGCCGTAGGCGCTCCCTTACAGGCGCTGGCGTTCGGGGCGGATTCAGGGTGTCCGCAGCTCCTCCAGGTGGCGGGCCT
>JBOGYE010000302.1:0-3462 GCA_050696635.1 Solirubrobacteraceae bacterium
GTCCATCATCGTGTACTCGTTGCCGTCGTGCGCCCAGACCGTGGGCAGTATGTCCCCCCACTGGTTTCGCGGTGGCGCGTAGCGGCGGCTGGTCCAGCGCGCGCCGACGATCAGCGCGCTCGGCGCAAATGGCGTGTTGTCCGAGCGCATCAGCCGCGCGCTCGCGGCCGCCGGGATGAACGCGGCACCCAGCAATGCCGCGACCATCCAGCCCCGTCTAGACATGTGTGCCGACGCTCGTCAACCGCGTCAGACGGTATCGGAGCGCGTTCGTTCATCCAGCCGCCTGCTGGACGAAGATCAGCAGCTTGGCTGGGACGCGACGAAAGAAACGGGAGGCCAGACGGGACAGATCCGCAATGCTCAGGCGCTCGGGGTGGCCCAGTGCGAACCGCGCGACGATCCAGTTATGGACCCTGAAGCGAGCGAGCAATCGAGCGCCGCGCGGCGCGCGGCGGGCCGGGACCGGCGAGCCAGTCACGCCCTGCGCCCCTCCGTCGAGGGCGCTCGCGCCCACCGCGGACGACGGGGAGCGCAGCGGTCCGGGTCGGAGTGCCAGGCGCTTGCGTGCCCCGACCACGTCGATCTCCGAAACCGGCACCCTGCTGTTGGCCGGCTCGGTCCACCGGGCGCCGGGCAGGTAGATCTTCAGCGGGTCGGCCGTGGTCCCATCGGCGGCGAGGATCGCCCGCGGCATGGACGCCGGGCCGAGAGCGGCAGCGACCGCGCGCCAGTCCGGTCGTTGCAGGAACGGGTGGGTCTGGACGTCGATCGACGTGAAGCAGAACAGGCCCAGGAGCGCGATCGCGAGCACCGACCCGGCGACGCGTGCGCGCGGCGACGCGCATGCGGCCGCCAGCACCGTCACCACCGGGACGAACGCCGGAATCTCGTTGCGAGACAAGAAGTAGTCCTGTCCGACCAGCCCGAGCGTGAGCGGGGCGAGGAACACGACGGCGGCCACGCCGCCGGCGATCGCCGCCGTGCGGCGAGCGCGCCGGTCGCCTCCCAGCACCAGGAGTGCAGCCACGATCAGCGCGATCGCGGCGCCCGCTGCCACGCCCTGGTCCGGCCCGACGCGGCGATAGAGGTTGCTGGCGCCCCATTCGACCACCGTCTGGCCGATCCGATTGATGCGCGGGATCGCGGCAATCCAGCCGGCTCCCCTAGCGGGCGCCGCGCCGGCGACGGCAAACGGGATCATCGCCACCTGGACCGCCGCCACCACAGCCACGGCCACGGCGTTCGCGCGCGACCGGGCTGACCACAGCAGCCACAGCGCCTCGGGCGCGATCGCGAAGCCGGCGAAGAAGTGGGTCATCACCGCGGCCGACGAAAGGCCGGCCCACCAGCCGAGGTTTGCGCGCGAGGGATCGCGCAGCGCGCGGGCGAAGAACAGGAACGATGCGCCGGTCAGCGCCGCGAGCAGCATGTATGCGCGCGCCTCCTGCGAGTACCAGATCATGAACGGGTTGACGACCACGAACGCTGCCGCGAGCACGCCGGCCCGGCGCGAGCACAGCTCACGGCCACACTGGTGCGCGATCGGAACGAGCGCGACGCCGGCGAGCGCCGACAGCGAGCGCAGGGCGACCGCGCCGGTGCCGAACAGCTTCGCCCAGATCCAGACGGCGACGAAGTACAACGGCGGTGTCGTCTCGACGCTCGCCACGAGGTGCAGCATGCCTCCGAACGACTGGCGGACCTCGTAGGAGGTCAGCGCCTCGTCGGCCCACAGGCTCTGGTTGTCGAGGGTCACGATCCGGATCGCCGCCGCGATCGCGATCAGGCCGCACACGACCCATGTCTCGCGCCCGTGCGCGCGGCCGCCGAACAGCCGCTCGGAGACTCGCCGCAGCGCCGTATGCTTCGCCGATAGCTGCAGGGTGCTCACGGAGCGAGCAGCTCCCTGAGCGCCGCCACCACGTCGTCTTGATCGGCTTCGGTGATCTTCGGGCTCAGCGGCAGGCTCAGGGTCCGCTCCGAGATCGCTGTCGCGACCGGGAAGTCCGCCGGGGCGATCCCGTAGCGATCGCGGTAGTACGGATGCAGGTGCACGGCCCGATAGTGAACCCCGGCGCCGATCCGACGCTCCGCCAGGCCGTCCAACAGCTGGTCGCGGGTCACGGGCGCGCCGGGATCGACCAGCACCTGATACAGATGGCGGGCGTGGCGCGTGCCGGGGTCCGGCGCCGGCGGGGTCAGCAGCGGCAGCCCGCTCAGCAGTTTGTCGTACCGATCCCACAGCCGGGCCCGAGCGTCGATCCAAGCATCCAGCTGCGGCAGCTGCGCCAGGCCGACCGCTGCCTGCACGTCGGTCATGTTGTACTTGTATCCAGGCCTGACGACCTCGTAGTGACGGAAGCCAGGGTCGGAGAAGCGCTGCCAAGCGCCGAGACTGAGGCCGTGCAGCGCGAGGCGCTCGACCTCGTCCGCGAGCTCTTGCGAATCGGTCGCGAGCGCGCCGCCCTCGATCGTGGTCACGTTCTTGGTCACGTAGAACGAGAAGGCCGTCAGATGGCCGAACGAGCCGATCCGTCGTCCTCGCCACTCGGCGCCGATCGCGTGCGCGGCGTCCTCGACCACGTGCAGCCCGTGCCGGTCCGCAAGCGCGCCGAGGCGGTCCATGTCGACGGGCCGACCGGCGAGGTGGACCGGCATCACGGCCGTCGTGCGCGGGGTGATCGCGGCCTCCGCGGCGGCCATGTCGATCAGGCCGGTGCCCGGCTCGCAATCGACCAGCACCGGAGTGGCGCCCGCGTGCTCGACCGCGTTGGCCGAGGCGACGAAAGTCATCGCCGGCACGAGCACCTCGTCGCCCGGGCCGATCCCGAGCACCTCCATCGACAGGATCAGCGCCGCCGTGCAGGAGGACACGCACCGCACCTGGGCGACTCTCAGGTACTCGGTCAGCATCCCCTCGAACCGATGCACCTTTGGACCGGTCCCGATCCAGCCCGAACGGAGGGAGTCCGCGACCTCGGCGATCTCGCTCTCGCCGAGCACCGGGCTTCCGAAGGTCAGAAACTCATCGCGCATAGATGGCAGAGCGCAGGTGAAACGCCGGCCGGCCGGCGTGGCTACAGCGGGCCTCGGATCGCGCCGGCCGGGTACCGGGCGCTGTCGATGTTCACGGTGTAGTTGTGCGGATGGCGCTCGATCGCGTGCACCAGCGCGGGGCGGATCCCCACGCAGCCGCGGTGGTGCAGGTGCGGGCCCCTGGTGAGTGCCAGTATCAGCCGGCCCCGGCGATCTGGGGCGCCGCTGCGTAGTTCAGCGTTGGTCGCGTACAGGAAGTTGTGCAGGTGCGCGAAGCGCCAGCACGCCACCGAGTCGCCGTGGAAGGCGATCACGGCCGCGCCGGTGCCCGTCCGTGCCCCATGCGGCGCCCCGGTCAGCGCGGCCCGGTAGGTCCGCACCAGGGCATGATGTCCGGCCGCTGATGGGGTGGACGCTGCGGGG
>JBOGYE010000303.1:0-8285 GCA_050696635.1 Solirubrobacteraceae bacterium
GGCCCCACGGCGCCCGGCGGACCCGGCGCCGCGGCCGGCGGACCCGGCCCAGCGTCCCCCGGGCGTCCCACCCGCACCGCGATCCTCCCCCCTCCGCCGTCGACCTCGCCGCCTCCGTCGGCCAGCACCTCTCCCAACCCGGGGACGAACGACGGCCCGATCCACGCGATCGGGCCGCCGCCGGTCGCGCCGCCGGAGCCGAGCAGCCCCTCGAACCGGATCGCGCCGCTGAGCAGCAGCCGCTCGCGGGCCCTGGTCGTCGCGACGTAGAACAGCCGGCGCTCCTCGCGCTCGGACGCGTCGCGTTCCTCATCGCCCAGCGCCTTGTAGTGCAGCGCGGACTCGCGCTCGCCGGCGCCCGCCCGAGCCAGCCGGATCCCCAGCCGTCCGTCGCCGCCCACCTTGACCAGATCCGACGGCGGGCGCGCCGCCCGGCCCAGGTCGGCGACCGCGACGACCGGAAACTCGAGCCCCTTCGCGCGGTGGATCGTCATCAGCCGGATCGCGTCCAGATCCTCCCCCTCGACCGGCGCCTCGCCGTCGCGCGCCGCGCCCTCGACCCCCGCCACGCGCCGCTCGATCGCCGCCAGGAAGCCGCGCAGATCCGGCCCATGGGCGGCCTCGTGCTCTCGCGCCAGCCGCATCAGCTTGCGAACGTTCGCCAGGCGCCTCCGGCCGCCGGGCGATGCCAGGATCGCCAGGTCATAGCCACTGCACGCCAGCGCCGAGTCGATCAACTCCTCCAGCGAGGCGCGCGCGGCCCGGCGGCGCTGCACGCCAAACCAGGCCGTGAATCGCTCGAGCAGCTCACGGTCGGCCGCCGCCAGCGCGTCGCACTCGCCCCGCGGCTCGCGCAGCAGCCACCACGGATCGCGCTTGGATTCGCGCGCCGCACCGGCGAGGATCACCAGCGCGTCCAGCGACGCGCCGACCAGCGGCGAGGCGAGCACTCCGTACAGCGCCTCCTCGTCGCGAGGGTTGGCGAGGGCGCGCAGGTAGCCGACGAGGTCGACGACCTGTGGGTGTGACCAGTAGCCGCGACCACCGATCACGTAGGTCGGCAGGCCGCAGGCCTCCAGCGCGCGCTCGTAGGCGCGCATGTCGGTGCTCGCGCGCAGCAGCACGACGATCTCCCCCGGCGCCCGGCCGTCGCGCACGAGCTCGGCCACCCGTCGCGCGAGCGTCCGCGCCTCGGCCACCCGCCACGGCGAGGCGACCCCCTCCAGGTCCCACTCGGCGCCCTTGTCGACGACCAGCAGTTCTACCGCCGGCTCGCCACCCGAGGGCCCCTGCTCGCGGCCGGGCACCAGCGGGATGAAGCGGTCGCCCAGCTCGGGCGCGAATGCGGCGTTCAGCGCTCGCAGGATCTCCGGCCGCGAGCGGAAGTTGGTCTCAAGCGCCAGGCAGCCGCCGCTCGCCGCCAGCCGATCGGCCCGGCGCTCGAACAGCTCCACCTCGGCGTGGCGGAAGCGGTAGATCGACTGCTGCGCGTCGCCGACCGTGAACAGGTTGTCGCGAGCGAGCGACTCGATCAACGACAGCTGCACGCGGTTGGTGTCCTGCAGCTCGTCGACCATGATCCGCTCAAAGCGCTCTGACCAGCGCTCGCGAAGCGGCGCGTCGCGCGCCAGCAGGTCCCGCGCGATCAGCTCGAGATCGTCGAAGTCGACGGCGCCGGCGGCGTGCTTGAGCGCATCGCAACGCTCGCCGTAGAGATCGAGCAGCCGATCGAGCTGATCGCGCACCGGCGCCGCGGCATTCGCGGCGGCGAGCTGCCGCGCAACCCCCAGCGCCTCGTCGTACGCAAGGCAGGCGTCGCTGCCCAGCGCCGTGCCATTGCGAGACAGCTTCATCGCCCCCAGCTCCGGCGGCCACAGGGCCTCCGGATCCCCCCCGCCCACCAGCTCTGCGCACGCGACCGCGCGCCGCAGCGCCTCGGCGACGCTCGGGCCGGCGTTCGGGATCTCGCCCAGCTCGCGGGCAACCCGGTCCGCGGCACCTGCCAGCTCGTCCGCCGCGGCGGCCAGCTGAGCACCCGTAACCTCGGGCGCCGCGGGCAGCCGGGGGCGCGCGGCGCCGGCGCTGCGCAGCCGCCCGTACAGACCGGCGATCGTGGACCGCAGCGACCAGGCGGTGTAGGCGGCGACGAGCGCCACCGTCGCGGCGGGCGACTCGCGGTGAAGCTCGGCCAGCGCGTCCTCGAACGCCGCCAGGCGCAGCGCCTCGGACGCGTCGCCGTCCAGCACCTCAAAGCGCGGCGCGAGGCCCGCCGCCACCGCGTCGGCACGCAGGACGCGCGCGCAGAACCCGTGGATCGTGGAGATGAACGCGCCCTCGGTGCGCCGCGCCTGCTCCGGCTCGCCAAGTTCGCGAAAGCGCGCTCGGATCCGGTCGCGCAGCTCGGCGGCCGCCTTGTCGGTGAAGGTGATCGTCAGGATCGCGGTCGCCGCCACCCCGTCCTCGAGCACCGAGCGCACGAACCGCTCGACCAGCACCGAGGTTTTGCCGCTGCCCGCGGCGGCGGTCAGCAGCAGGTCCCCCTCGCGCCGCTCGATCGCCAGCCGCTGCTGCGCCGTCCAGTCGGTCACTGGCTGCGGCAGATCGCCGGGTAGGCACAGCCGTCGCGCGAGCAGGTCTGCGGGCACGGGGTCAACTCGCCGGCCCGCAGCGACGCGGCCAATGCCATCGCGCGTGCTGCCGCGTCGTCAAGCAACTCGCGCAGCTCGTCGGGCCCGCGGGCGTCCCGGGGCGAGACCTGGACGCCGACGTCGATCCCCGCCAGGTGCACGCCGCGCGCGCGCAGGTCGCCGCCGCGCAGCGGCTGGTAGAGCCCGCCGACGGGATCCAGGTCGGTCAGCTCGCGCACCACCAGCATGTACAGGGCGGCCTGGAGCTGGCGCTGTGAGGCCCACTTCGCCGCCGGCCACTCGTCGCGGCTGGTGCCGCTCTTGTAGTCGAGCACGACCGCGTGACCGTGACCGTCGACGTCGATCCGGTCGATCACGCCGCGGACCAGCACCGGCTCGTCGGTGTCGCCCAGCGTCAGCGCCGGCAGCGAGGACTCGTCGTCGAAGCCGAACCGGCGCTCGAGCCAGGCCGGGCGCCAGCCGCCCTCGCCGCGCGCCTCATGCCCCAGCCAGCGGCGCAGGTCGGCCTCGATCGCCGCCAGCGCACCCGCGCGCACGACCTCGGAGGCGCCGGCCCCGATTGGGGCAGCTTCGGCGCAGTCGGCCAGCACCGTCGCCAGCAGCTCGCCTGCGCGCTGCAGGCTGGCGGGACCGATCGGCTCGTCGAGCTCGCGCAGCAGCCGCTCGAGCACCTCGTGGATCAGGCTTCCGCGGATCAGCGGGTCGTCGTCGGGCGCCAGCGCCGCAGGCTGCAGCTCGCCCTGCACCAGCCACTTGACCGGACAGGCGCCGTACTTCTCCAGCGCTCCCGCCGACAGGATCTGAAGGTGCCTGACGCGGGACAGCGCTGCGCGCCCGAGCACGCGCCCTGAACCTGGCTGCTCGCCGGCAACCGGCGCCGAGGCGGCCGCCAGCGCCCGCCTGAGCTCACGCTCGGTCGGCGCCTGGCGCGCCGGCCAGACGACGTCGGCCAGCAGCCGCCGCCGGCGCCGCGCGGGCCAGTCCTCCACGAACAGGTCGCAGACGTCGGCGATGAACGGCGACGCGAGCGCCACGTTGCCCTCCTCGTCGGAGCTGCGCCAGGCGAGGAACACGCGCTCTGCGGCGCGCGAGACGGCCGCGTAGAACAGGTGACGCTCGGCGGCGAGCGCGTCCTGCGCCGGTGCGAGCCGCAGACCGGAGGCGACCGCCAGCTCGAAGCGCTGGTCGTCGGACAGGAACGGCTCCGGACGCCCGGGCAACGGAAACTCGCCCTCCTGCAGGCCGCATACGAACACGGCCCGAAAGCGCCTGGCGCGCACCTGCAGCGGCTCGGCCAGCAGAACACCCCCCGACCGGTCGCTGTCCGCCGCCCCGGTCACCACAGGGAGCCCCGCCAGCAGCTCGATCAGCTCCTCGCCGTGTGGCGCCAGCTCGAGCTCATCGAGCTCGTCGACCGCGGCCACCAGGGTCGCGAGCGCACGCGCGTCCAGCCGCTCGGCGTCGTCCAGCAACGGCGCTTTGCCCTCGCTGGCGCCGCGCTCGCGATGCGCGCCCGCAAGCATCAGCCAGGCCAGCCGGCACAGCGCGCGGGCCGGGTCCGGCGCGGCCGCCAGCTGCGTCAGCTCTCCCAGCTCCCAGCCTAGCTGCTCGCGCGCCTGCGCAGCGGTCCGCGCCCCGCTACGCAGCGCCTGCGCTTCGAGCCCGTCCGCGATCTCCGCCACCTGCAGCACCCCCGGGGTGCGCAGGTAGGCGAGCAGGTCCTGTACGGTGGCCCGCGCGGGTGCGAGCGCGCAGCGGGCGGCCCCGAGCAACCCTCGCCCGAGCGCCACATGGCGCAACGGCGGTGCCACGCCCGCGCTCACGGCGATCCCGTACCCGGCGAACACGCGCGAGTAGAGGGGCGCGGCGCGCCCCAGCGAACGGTGCACGACCGCGATCTCGGGCGCCGGAACGCCGTCGCGCAGCAGCGCCAGCACCTGCTGGGCGACCAGTTCGGCCTCGGCGCGCTCCCCGCCGGCCTCCAGCAGGACGACCGCTTCGCCCGGGTCGATCCGCGCCACGCTCGCGTCCGGCCTGAACAGGTTGCGCTCCAGGTGGTGCAGGGCGGCCCGCGACCCGGGCAGGTAGTGCTCCTCGAGCGCCGGCAGCTCGAGCACCCGCTCGGCCACCGCCGTCAGCTCCGCCACGGTCTCTGCGCGCGCGGCCAGCGCCTCGCGCCCTGACTCGTATGTGAGCGACACGGTCACCGCCACGCCGACCACCCGTGCCAGGGTCTCGACGGCGTCGCGTTGCAGCACGGTCAGGTCATCGAAGCCGTAGAACAGGACCGGCGCGTCGCCCCAGCGGCCGGGCCGCTCGCGCAGCGCGTCGAGCGCCCGCCAGGCGTGCAGCTCGCGGTCCACGCGCCCGCGCCGGTCGAGCTCCTGCACATAGGCGGCGTAGATCCGCCCCAGCGCACGGGCGTACGGCGCGCGGCTGACGTCCTGAGCCGACCAGGCGCGCAGCGCGCCACGAAACCGCTGAGGCGTGATCAGCGACCGGGTCAGCTCGGCGATCAGCTCGCCGACCGGGGCAGCCAGGCCCGCCGCGCTGGCTGCCGGCCCGAGCGCGTCGAGCGGCTCGGCCGCCAGCACTGAGGCGATCAGCCGCTCGCGCTGCAGCGCGGAGACGCGGCGGGCGGTGTACTGCGCCCGGCGGGCGATCTCGCCCGCCAGCCCGCCGAAGGTCAGCACCGAGCCGAGGACGACCCCGTCGTGGGCCAGCTCGAGCGCGTAGTGACGCGCGTCGGCGGCGGTCGGCACGACCAGCAGCCCGCCGCGCCGGGCCGCGGCCGCGTAGGCGCCCAGCACCTCCCCCGCCTTGGCGGAGTTGGCCGGGCCGAGCACGAGCGTCAATGACATCGGCCCATGGTGGCGCGCACCGGGGACAGCTCGCGCGACGCGTATGTACCAAACGCGAACCGCCCGCTCGAGTTTGGTATCCGGCCCACGTCCAGCGACGTGGATGCGCCAAACATCTGCGCGCGGTCGCAGGTTTGATGGATGGGCGTCGGAGTCGGGCACCCGGGCACTGATCGGACCGCCTGCCGCGCCGCGCCGCGCCGCGCGCGTGGTATAGGAGAGCCGATGCCCACCTGCGCCGCGATCATCCTGGCCGGCGGGCGCTCGTCGCGGATGGGGTCGCCCAAGGCGGCGCTTGACTGGCACGGCTCGACGCTGCTGCGACGCGTGACGGGGATCGCCGCCCGAACGGTCGACGGGCCGGTGGTGGTCGTACGGGCGCCCGGCCAGGAGCTGCCGGAACTGCATCACGACGTGGAGATCGTGGACGACGCACGCGAGGGGCGCGGGCCGCTGCAGGGACTGGCGGCCGGGCTGGCCGCGATCGGCGATCGCGCCCAGTTCGCTTATGCCACCTCGACCGACGTGCCGCTGCTGCATCCGGCTTTCATCGCGCGCGTGCTGGGCGCGGCCGATGACGCGGTCGACGTCGTGCTGCCCGACGTCCGCGGTCACCGCCAGCCGCTGGCGGCCGCCTACCGGACCGGCCTGCTCGATCTCGTCGACGAGCTGCTGGCAGCCGACCGGCTGCGCCCGGCGTTCCTGTTCGAGCGCTGCCGCGTGGTGAGTCTCGACGATGCGGCGATGCTCGCGGACTCCGCGCTGGCCCGCGCGGACCCGCAGCTGGTGTCGGTCGACAACCTCAACGAGCCGGCCGACTACGAGCGGGCGCTGGCGCGCGCGGCGCCCGAGATCGCAGTGCGTCGGTTCGGAACGCTGGCCGGCGGGGACGGCGCGCGCCGTCACACGGTCCGGGCGTGGTCGCTGGGGGAGCTGGCGGCCACGGCCGGCGTGGAGCTCGAGCAGCGCCACGTGGTCGCCGCGCTCAACGGCGACCGGATCAGCAGCGACCCGGAGCTGCCGCTGGTGGCCGGCGACGAGATCGCGCTGATGGCCGCCGACGCCGGGGGCTGATGGCCGCCGACGCCGGGGGCCGATGGCGCCGACGCCCGCGGCTGACGGCCACCGACGCCGGGGCCGATGGCGCCGACGCCGGGGCTGACGGCCACCGATGCCGGGGCCGATGGCCGCCGACGCCGGGGCTGACGGCCCCGACGCCGGGGCCTGACGGGAGCGAGACCGGCCGGTCGTTAGCATCGAGGGATGGAACGTGCTGCACCCGGCGGCTATTTCGGCAAGGCGCTGATCGTCGACCTGGGAGCCGGTGCTAGCACGGTCAAGCCGCTGCCCGAGCCGGTCCTGCGCGCCTACATCGGCGGCGCCGGGCTCGGCGCCTGGCTGATGCACGAGCGCTGCCCGCCGCGCGTAGAGCCGCTCGCTCCGGCGGCGCCCTTGATGTTCGTGTTCTCGCCGCTGGTCGGGACGCCGCTGACGACCAGCGCCAAGTTCGCCGTGGTCGCCAAGTCGCCGCTGACCGGGCGCCTAACCGACGCGCTCGCCTCCAGCCACTTCGCGATCGCCGGCAAGCTCACCGGCCACGACGCGATCGTGCTCGAGGGCGCCTGCCCCGAGCCGTCGGTGCTGATCGTCGACGGCTCCCGCGTCCGACGAGAGCCGGCGCCCGAGCTCTGGGGCCTGCCCGCGGCCGAGGCCGAGGCCACACTCAGAGAGCGCCTCGGCCCGGCCTGGCGCGTGGCCGCGATCGGACCAGCGGGCGAGCGGCTGGTCAGATACGCGACGATCTCTCACGACGGCCGCCACGCCGGTCGCGGCGGCCTGGGGGCGGTGATGGGCTCCAAGCTGCTAAAGGCGATCGCCGTCCGCGCCAGCACCAAGGTCGCGTCGGCCGACCCAGCGGCCGTGCTGCAAGCCGCGAAACAGCTGCGCGAGCGGTCGTTCGGCCCCGCGACCGCCAAATACCGGGAGCTGGGGACGATGGCCAACCTGCTCGCGTTCAACGCGATCTCCACCCTGCCGACGCGCAACTTCACCGCCGCCAGCTTCGAGGGCGCACCGGCGCTCAGCGCCGAGCAGGTCGCGCCGCTGCGCCAGGCGGCCCGCAGCTCGTGCGCGTCGTGCTCGATCGGCTGCGAGCACCTGTACCGCACCCCGGGTGGCACGACGGCGAGGATGGAGTACGAGAACGTGTTCGCGCTCGGCCCGCTGTGCGGCATCGATGACCCCGATGCGGTGATCGCCGCCAGCGCCCGCTGCGATCAGCTGGGTCTGGACACGATCTCCACAGGGGGCACGATCGCGTGGGCGATGGAGTGCGCCGAGAAGGGCCTGATCGACGCGCCCTGGCTGCGCTTCGGCGACCCGGCCGCGCTGCATCGCGCGATCGAGCAGATCGGAGCCCGCGAGGGGCTCGGCGACCTGCTGGCCGATGGCTCCCGCGCAGCCGCGCGCATCGTCGGGCAGGGCTCGGAGGCGTTCGCCGCCCACGTCAAGGGGCTGGAGCTGCCCGGGTATGAGCCGCGCACGCTGCAGTCGATGGCGCTCGGGCTGGCCGTCAACGCGCGCGGCGCCGACCACAATCGCTCGGGCGCCTACGAGGCCGACCTGGCCGGCCGCCACGACCGCCTGCACGGCGGCGAGCCACACGTCGCCGGCGCGATCGAGACCGAGGACCGGGCCGCGATCATGGACTCGCTGATCCTCTGCAAGTTCCTGCGCGGCGCGTTCGCCGAGCCGATGCGTGAATGGGCGGCCCTAT
>JBOGYE010000304.1:0-5765 GCA_050696635.1 Solirubrobacteraceae bacterium
GGTGACCCCGGTGGCAAGACCGGGCCGCGCTGGCGCCCGCTGCTTGAGTCCAACGCCGGCTTCATCGCGCGCCACCCGTCCGGCCTCTGAGCCCAACCGCGCGGGCCGATTGCGGCGGGCGCTACGCTTGCGCTCGGAACTCGCAAAGGAGGAAGCAATGCCCGGCCTGACGGGACGCATGTCCACGATCGTCAAGGCGAAGGTCTCCAAGGTGCTCGACCGCGCCGAGGATCCTGCCGAGACTCTCGACTACAGCTACACCAAGCAGCTCGAGTTGCTGCAGAACGTCAAGAAGGGTATCGCCGACGTCGTCACCTCCAAGAAGCGCCTGCAGCTGCAGGAGACACAGATGCAGCAGCAGCTCGTCAAGCTCGACACGCAGGCTCGCCAGGCCCTGGCCGCCAACCGCGAGGATCTCGCGCGCACCGCGCTCGAGCGCAAGCAGAGCATCCAGACGGACCTCCAGGGACTCGACACCCAGATCTCCGAACTCGAGGACCAGCAGGAGAAGCTGATCGAGTCCGAGCGGGCGATGCGGGCCAAGCTCGAGGCCTTCCGCACCAAGAAGGAGGTCATCAAGGCCCAGTACTCCGCAGCCGAGGCCCAGGTGCGGATCTCCGAGGCGGCGACTGGCGTCGGCGAGGAGATGGCGGACGTCGGCCTGGCGATGCAGCGCGCGCTCGACAAGACCGAGAACATGCGCGCGCGTGCCAGCGCGGTGCAGGAGCTCGAGGCCGCGGGGACGTTCGAGGATCTGACCCAGCTCGGCTCCGGCGAGGACGACATCGACCGCCAGCTGAAGGCGCTCTCCTCCAGCACAGAGGTCGACTCCGAGCTGGCAAAGATGAAGGCGGAGCTCGGCCAGGGCGGCTCCTCCAAGGGTGAGCTCGGCGCCGGTGACGGCGCGCAGCCGTCCGACGCGGGGGAGGAGGCCGACGCGGGCCAGGAGCAGGCGAAATGATCGTGCGGATCGCCACGGAGGGCCAGTACGAGGTCGCCGAGGCCGACCGCGCGCAGCTCAACGAGCTCGATAACGCGGCCGTCGTGGCCTGCGATTCAAACGACGAGCGGGCCTTCCGCGATGCCTTCGACCGGCTGCTCGAGCATGTGCGCACCAACGGCACGCCCGTCGCCGACGATTCGCTGGTCGGCTCTGAGATCATCCTGCCCCCGCCCGACGTGACGCTCGAGGAGGCGCGCGCGGAGTTTCACGGCGAGGGCCTGATCCCCGGCTGACGCCGAGCGTCGCTCGCGAGCGCGATCAGCAACGCGTCCAGCGCCGCCACGGTCCGGGTCCAGGTCAGCTCACGGGCCCGAGCCAGCCCGCCGGCGCGCAGCCGCTCCCGCATCGGCGCCTCGGTCGCCGCGGCGACCAGTGCCCGCGCAAGCTCGCGGGGGCGGTCGGGGTCGACCAGCAGCGCCGCGCCGCCGCAGGCCTCGGGCAGCGCACCGCGGTCGGCGGCGACCACCGGGGTGCCGCAGGCCATCGCCTCGACGCAGGTCAGCCCGAAGCCCTCGTAGCGAGACGGCAGCACGAAGGCCAGCGCGCCCCGGTACAGCGCCGGCAGGTCGGCGTCCGGCACGTAGCCGATCCGGCGCAGCCCGGCCGGCGCGGTGGCCGACGCGAACTGGCGCCGCGAGTCGCCTGCCCAGACCAGATCGATCCCCAGCTCGTCCAGCGCGCCCGCCGCCGCGTGCAGCGCGCCGAGGTTCTTGCGCGCGTCCGCGGTTGCGATCGTCAGCGCGTACGGCCGGTGCAGGCCGAGCCTGCGGTCAAGGTCGCTCGGTGGGCCATCCGGTGTGAAGCTGGGATCGACGCCGGGCGCGATCACGCTGATCCGGCCCGGCTCCAGGCCGGCCAGCTCGATCAGCTCATCGCGGCTGAAGCACGACACCGTGATCACCGCAAGCGCTCGCCGGGCGCACGCCAGCCCCAGCCCGCGGTGCCAGGCCCGGTAGGCCGCGGAGTAGGCGCCGGGCTCGCGCAGGACCGCCGCGTCGTGCACGACCACGACGTTGCGCGGCCACACCAGCGGCGCCAGGTTGGCGGGGGAGAAGACCAGCGCGGCCCGCGCCGCGGCGGCTCGGGCCGGCAGCGCGAGCTGCTCCCATGCCTGCGCCGCCGCCCGACCGCGGGCGCGGGGCGGTGGCTGGGCGACGACGTAGCGGTCGGGGCGCAGCCCGGCCAGCCGCGCGACGACCTCGGCGGTGTAGCGCTCGACCCCGGTGATCGTCGGCCGCGTCGCCACCCGGCGGTTGAGCAGGATCGGTCCTAAGGCGCGTTCAGACGCCGCCAGAACGTCAGCTAATTGCCTGACGCGTCCTATGGCGCTATGTCAGCTGACCGAGCCGGCCGGCTGCTGGCGGTGCTGAACCCACTTGGAGCTGCACGGGATCCGCGTCCTGTCGCAGCGCTGCGCGTACGCGCCTGCGATCTCGGTCACCTCGGTGAGCAGATCGTTCTGGAGCGTGATCGGGTCAAGACCGAGCTCCAGCAGGTGGTCGTTGGCGACGAACAGTTCGTTCTCGGCCGCCTCCTTGCGCGGGTTCTCGACGTGGTCGATCTCGGCGCCGGTCAGGCTCGAGATCAGCTGCGCTAGTTCGATCACGCGATGGCACTCGGTCATCTGGTTGAACACGCGGACCCGGTCGTCCGCCTCGGGCGGGGTCTCGATCGCCAGTTGGATGCAGCGGACGGTGTCCTGGATGTGGATGAACGCGCGCGTCTGCCCGCCGGTGCCGTGCACCGTCAGCGGGTATCCGATCGCGGCCTGCATCAGGAAGCGGTTGAGCACGGTGCCGTAGTCGCCGTCGTAGTCGAAGCGGTTGATCAGCCGTTGGTCCATCCGGGTCTCGGCGGTCTGCGTGCCCCACACGATCCCCTGGTGCAGGTCGGTGATCCGGGCGCCGTCGTTCTTGTTGTAGTAGGCGAACATCAGCTGATCCTGCGTCTTGGTCATGTGGTAGACGCTGCCCGGGTTGGCCGGATACAGGATCTCCTGCTCGATCTCCGTGCCCTCGTCGGTGTCGATCTTGACTCGCAGGTAGCCCTCGGGGATCTTGACCCCGGCGGTCCCGTATCCGTAGACGCCCATCGTGCCGAGGTGCACGATGTGCGCGTCCAGCTCGGACTCGACCAGCGCGCACAGCAGGTTGTGGGTCGCGTTGACGTTGTTTCGGACCGTGTAGCGCTTGTGCCAGGGGCTCTTCATCGAGTACGGAGCCGCGCGCTGCTCGGCGAAGTGCACGACCGCGTCTGGCTGCCAGTCGAGCAGCAGGTCCAGCAGCACCCGATAGTTCTCGGCGACGTTGAAGCGGTGAAAAGCGATCTCCTTGCCGGTCAGCTCCTGCCAGGTCGCCAGTCGGGTCCCGATCGGCGTGATCGGCGTCAGCGAATCGGCCTCGAGCTCGACATCGGCATTGCGCCGCGCGAGGTTGTCGACGATCGCGACGTCATGGCCGCAGGCCGACAGGTGCAGCGAGGTCGGCCAGCCACAGAAGCCATCGCCGCCGAGAATCAGTATGCGCAAGGGTGTCTCCATTGTCCGTAGCGAGGGGCGCGTGCGCTCCGGGCCGCGCTCTACGGGACACTAGGCTACAACGGGATTCCCCAGAGGGGGAACCAGCGTCCCAGCTCGGGCTCGACCGGTAGCTCGGAGCCGGCCTGGGCTCGGAGCACGAGCTCGCGCTCGTTGTCTCGCTGCTGGCGCGCGCCGGGCGCCGGCGCGAACGGGTAGAAGCTGCCGCGCTTGTAGTTGTATATCCAGTAAAGCGGCCTTCCGTCGCCGTCTCGGAAGGCGAACGCCGCGCACAGCAGCCGCTCGCCGTACCCGCCCGCCTCCAGCGCGCCCGAGACCGCGTTGATCCCCACCGCCAGCGAGTCGATGTCCGACCCGCGCAGGATCAGCCAGCTGTAGCCGTAGCTGTCCTGGTCGGTCTGCACCTCGGTCGCCGAGTCGGCGGCCGTCGCGCGGACGACCTGCTCCGCATCGGCGACGATCGAATGAAAGTCCCCGGTCTGCAGCGACTGGAACACGATCGCCGCGGCGCCGCTGGAGCTGATCCCGTGCGCGGTCTCGAAGCTGACCGCGGCGGTCGTGATCGCGAACAGGCGGTCAGCGGCGGGCTGGCGCAGTTCGCGGCGGCCGGTCAGGATTCCGAGCAGCCCCATTCAGCGCGTACCCTGGAGTTGGGCTTCGAGCTTGGCCAGCGCCTTCAGGCGGGCATCGAGCGACGGGTGGGTCGCGAACAGCGATGCCACGCTCGCCCGCGCCTTGGGCGGGAAGATGTAGAACGCGGCCAGCTCGCCGGAGGCGGCGCGCAGATCACGCTGCGGGATCTCGTCCATCCGTCCGGAGATCTTCAGCAACGCCGAGCTGAGCGCGCTCGGGCGTCCGGTGATGACCGCTGAGCCGCGGTCGGCGGCGAACTCGCGATAGCGAGAGAGCGCCTGCAGCAGCAGGAACGAGACCACGTACACGACCCCCGCCACGATCACCACGACGGCGAAGCTGGGGCCGTCGTTGTTGTTGGAGTTGCTGCTGCGTCCGCCCATCCCGCCGCCGAAGAAGAAGCCCATCTGGACGATGAACGACGCGATCGATGCGAAGAAGCTGGCGATCGTCATGAACATCACGTCGTGGTTCTGGACATGGGTCAGCTCGTGCGCGAGCACGCCGTCCAGTTCGGGGCCGTAGCCGAGCAGGCGCAGCAGCCCGGTGGTCACGCACACGGTCGCCTTCGATGGCGAGCGGCCGACCGCGAACGCGTTCGGCATCGGCGTGTCGGCGATCGCGAGCCGCGGCATCGGCAGATCGGCCTGGATGCAGAGACGCTCGATCGTCGCGTGCAGGTCCGGGGCGTCGGCAGGTGACACCTCCCGGGCGCCCATCGAGGCGAGCGCCAGCTTGTCGGACGTGAAGTACTGGACGAGGAACAGCAGGCAGGCGATCACCGCCACCGCGATCGCGCCGACGCCGGCCGCGATCAGCACCGCGATCAGGACGACGTACACGAGCCCAAGCAGGAACGCGGTCGTCAGCATCCGAGCCTGGAGGCCGCGGTCTCGGCCGAAGGACTTGGGGGCGGGCATGGCCCCGTGATGTTCGCAGACCGAGTTAAGCGTTGATCATCGCCGCCGATGAGCTTCTCAAGCGCGATGCACCGCAAGGCCATCGACAGGTTTCGCTAAAGAAGTCTTCGAATTTGCCGATAATTCCGCCGCGCACCTCCCTCAAGGACGCCGCTGGCCTGCCGATGAATATGACGTGCGAGCAGGCAGGGCATACCTGGCAGGACTTGGAACAGCCGGTGCGCTGGTGGTGGGCGCCGCGGTCCTGTTCACGCTCGCCAGCGCGCTGGTCGCGTTCAACGGCTGGCCGAAGCTGGCCGACGGCAGCTTGCCCGCCACGCAGCTGTTGACGGCACAGGCGCGCGCCCACGCGAAGCAGTCGCACCGCGCTGCCAGCGCCTCCCGGACGACCGTCGCGGCGGTCAAGATCAAGGTTTCCGCCGGGGCGCGGCATCCGCACAGCCCGGCGCCGGTCGCCCCGCGTTCGGGCGCCACCCGAAGCTCGCGGATTGCATACGCGCGCAGCCGCGCGGGCAGCAGCACCGGCTCCCAGCCCGTCCGGCCCCTGACCCGGCCGAAGGTCAGCCCGATCACCCGCCAGCCCGCCACTCCGGCGCACCGTTGTGGCAGCTGTCATTCGAGCACGCCGGCCCCGGCACCGCAGCCTGCCCCGACGCCGACGCCGGCGCCGACC
>JBOGYE010000305.1:0-6946 GCA_050696635.1 Solirubrobacteraceae bacterium
CCGCCCCGGCGGTCCGGGGGTCGACGCCGCTGGCGCTGGAGGGCACGCACCTGTACCTGGACCGCTACCGGTCCGAGGAGATCGAGGTCGCGCGGGCGCTCACGAGGCTCACGTCGGAGGTCGCCGGGATCGATTCGGAGTTGCTGGACCGTGGACTCGCCCGGCTCGCACCCGAGGCTTCGGGCGAGCGCTGGGCACTGGCGATCGAGACCGCTGTGCGACGCCGGTTCGCCGTCGTGGCCGGCGGTCCCGGGACCGGCAAGACGACCGCGGTCGCGCGGATCCTGGCGCTGATAGCCGAGCAGCGAGCGGCCGCCGGCGAGCCCCTGCCGCTGGTGGCGCTGGCGGCGCCGACGGGACGAGCCGCGGCCCGCCTCCAGGATGCGGTGCAAGCCGAGGCCGAGGCGCTGGCCGTCGGCGACGACCTGCGAGCGTGGCTGGGCGAACTGCGCGCGCTCACGATTCACCGGCTGCTCGGCTGGCGGCCACAGAGCACCAGCCGCTTTCGCCACGATGCCGAACGGCGGCTGCCCCACGATGTCGTGATCGTCGACGAGACCTCGATGGTGTCGCTGTCGCTGATGGCGCGACTGATCGAGGCGCAGCGCCCCGGCGCGCGGCTGATCCTGATCGGCGACCCGGCGCAACTGGCGTCGATCGAGGCCGGGGCGGTGCTGGGCGACATCGTCGGCACGGGCGACGGCGAGGACGGCACCGGCCCCTCCGCAGACACGGTCCACTCCCACGCCGCCGGCATCAGGCGCGGGATCGTGGTGCTCGACCGCGGGCACCGCTTCGGCGGCGAGATCGCGAGGCTCGCGACCGCGATCCGGGCCGGCGACGCCGACGGCGTGATCGAGATCCTGCGCACGTCCGCCCAGGGCGTCAGATGGCTGGCGCTGGATCTGAGCGAGCCCGGCAGCGAGGTGCCGGCGGCGATCGCCAGGCCCGCACTGGCCGCCGCGCGCGCCACGATCGAGGCGGCGCGCGAGGGCCGGGCGCCGGCCGCGCTGAAGGCGCTCGGAGCGTTCCGGATCCTGTGCGCGCACCGGCGCGGGCCCCACGGCGTGTCCACCTGGACCGAGCGCATCGAGTCATTGCTGGCGGCCGAGATCGCGGATCTGAATCCGGGCGCGCCCTGGTACGTCGGCCGCCCGCTGCTGGTGACCCAGAACGATTCCGAGCTGCGGCTCGCCAACGGAGACACCGGCGTCGTGATCGACGTGGGTGACGGCCGGGTCGCCTGCGCGTTCGCGCGCGGCCCCGAGACGCTGCTGTACGGGCCCTCTCGGCTGGCCGCCGTGCAGACCGTCTATGCGATGACGATCCACCGCAGCCAGGGCTCACAGTTCGACGCGGCGGCAGTCCTGCTGCCAGAGCCGGGCTCGCGCCTGCTAACGCGGGAGCTCCTGTACACGGCGGCCACCCGAGCGCAGCGCTCGCTGATCCTCGCGGGCAGCGAGGAGGCGGTGCGCGCCGCGGTCGCGCGGCCGGTGGCCCGGGCGTCAGGTCTGGGGCGGCGGCTGCGGAGCGGCGGCGACTGAAACCCGATCCGAGTCGTCGAGCCGGACCAGGCCACCGCCGCACTCGGGGCACAGGATCACGTACCGAACGGCCTCATAGCCCCAGCGCAGGCCGCAGCCGGAGCAGACGTACCGCGCCGGCGTCACCGAGCCTCCGGCTCGTCACGGCCGATGAGCCCCCGCGCGGCCGCCCAGTGGGTCACCTCGTGGCGCGAGCTCAACTGCAGCTTGCGCAGCACCGCTCCCGCGTGCGACTCGACCGTGCGGGCGCTGATCCCCAGCCGCGCGCCGATCTGCTTGTACGCGTAGCCGCGCGCGAGATGGTGCAGGACCTCGCGCTCGCGTGCGGTCAGCGCGTCCAGCCCAGGCTCGTCCGGCGGCCCCGACGCGCCGCCGCTGAACGCCTGCAGCACGAATGCCGCCAGGCGCGGGCTGAAGTAGGCGTCGCCGGCCGCGACCCGCTCGATCGCCGCGACCAGCTCGGCCGTGTCGATCGTCTTGGTGACGTAGCCGAGCGCCCCCGCGCGGATCATCGGCACGACGTCCTGCGCCGCGTCGGACACCGACAGCGCCAGCACTGCCGGCGCCCGCTCGTGCGCGACCAGACCGTCCAGAACCGCCGCGCCGCCGCCCTCCGGCAGGTGGACGTCGAGCAGCACCACATCCGGGTCGGTCTGCGCGATCACCGCCAGCGCCCCGGCGGGATCGGCGGCCTCGCCGACGATCTCGCAGCGATCCCCCAGCTCGGACCTGACGCCGGCGCGGAACAGGTGGTGGTCGTCGACCACCACGATCCGCAGCCGGGTCGGTGCCGTTGTGCAGCGCTCCGGGCCCGCGTTCATCGGCCGTCGGCCTGCCCGTCGATCGACAGCGCCACCTCTGTGCCCTCGCCGGGACTTGACTCGATCGTCGCGTGGCCGCCGACCAGCGCCATCCTGCCGATGATCGCGTCGCGGATCCCGCGCCGCTCGCTCGCCACCGTCTCCGGGTCAAAGCCCGGGCCCTGGTCGCGGACGAACACCTCGGCTCGGCCTCCGGCGATCTCGCAGAACACGAGCGCCGGCGCGCCGGGCGCGTGACGAGCCGCGTTTCGCAGCGCCTCGCGGGCCGCCGCGACCATCGCCTCGCCCCTGGCGTCGAGCGCACGGTCGCCGATCGCGGTCAACTCGACCGTGATCTCGTGCTCGTCTTCGACCTCGGCGACCGCCTCGCGCAGCGCCGCGACCAGCGTCTCCGACGCCAGCTCCGCCTCCCCCGCCAGCCACGCGCGCAGCGCGTGCTCCTGGCGACGCGCCAGCCTCACCACGGCCGCAGGATCGTTGGCCTGACGCTGGACAAGGGCCAGCGTCTGCAGCACCGAGTCGTGCAGGTGCGCCGCGAACCGCGCGCGCTCCTCCTCCCTCGCGCGGGAAGCTTCGTCGCGGTCGATTCCCATCAGCGAGCCGATCAGCAGCGGGCTGCCGATCAGCACGGCGCTCCAGGCGCCGACGAGGATCAGCACAAGCGCCTGCCGCGGCGCGTCAGCGCCAACGTACTGGTCGCCGACGCCGATCGCCAGGAAGGCCCCGAGTCCGACCAGCGCCACTCCGGTCAGGATCCGGCGCGCGATCGGGCCGCGCCGCTGCGCCGGCGAGGTCAGCAGCTGCCACGGCGCGCGTTGGGCGACCGCGAGCGGCGCCAGCCCGAGCCGGAGGCGGGCCGCGTCGGCGATGAGCACCAGGCCTCCCAGCGCGCAGACCAGCATCAGACCCGTGGGCAGCACCGGCACGCCTCCGATCCGCCCCGGCCAGCCAGTGCCGGTAGCGGGCCAGACCTGGTCATAGGAGAGGCCGACGAATGGGTCGCTCGCGATGTCGTGAACGGGGAACGCGTACCACTGGCCGCTGCTCGCGTGCCTGATGCCCAAGGCCAGCCACAGCGCGCCCAGACCGACCAATACGACCACCAAGCCCAGAGCGCGGTTGCGATTCAGAGCCGCCACCGTCGGACCCGCCAGCAATGCCGCTCCTGCAGCCGCCCCGGCGCCGGCGACCACGATCGCGACAGCGCCGGGGGCCACCGAGCCCGTCGCGAGCGCGAGCCCGGTCAGCATCGCCGCCCCTCCGAGCCCTGTGGCCCGCTGGCGGCGGTCGAACGGCCCGAGCGCTCGCACGCGTTGAAGGTCGAGCACGCTCACCGCGGGTGCCCACCGCTGCTGCGCGCCGGTCCCGTGGCCACGTTCGACGGCGGATCGCACGGGCCGGGCATCAACGAATCGATCATGCGGGCGTTAGCGGCCTGCTTCGCCCGCCGGGCTCGCCAGTTCCGGATCAGCCGTCTCGCGGCCCGGCGCGGGACGCCCCGGATGTCCGGCCGCGGCTCCAGATGGACCTGGTAGCCAGGCCAGTCGGGCTCGAGATCCGGGTTCACGACGGCGGGATAGTCACGCACGTACAGGCTCCCTCCCTGGGAGCTGAACTCGATCCGGAGCAGCGGTCCCGGCACGGTCGCGCGGGCGAACACCGTCTGGGAGGTGCGAGCGTCGAAGCGACCGAACAGCACCAGGGCGGAGAACAGCGGCCTCACGCGCCCGGTCAGCAGCGCCGTCATCCGCGCCGCGAACGGATGCTCACGGTAGTCGACGGCGACGCGCACGCAGCGCTGCGCGGGAAGCGCCACGATCGTGCGCCGCAGTCCAGCGTCGATCCGCAGCGTCATCGTCCCGCTGGACGGCAGCTCCGTGTGACGCAGGTCGACAAGCAACGTGTCGAGGCCGCTGCGGTACACGGTCGCGTTGACCTGGGCGGCGCTCCGCGGCGCCGCCACGGACTCGCCGATCGCCGGCGCCAGCCGCAGTCCGGCGACAGCCACCGCGACCGCGGGCAGCGTCAGCGCCGCCAGCGGCGCCAGCGCCCACGCCGGGCCGAGCCGCCTCCACCCGGCCAGCACGGCGACCAGCACCGCGGCGCCCAGCCCGAGCACCGCCCAGCCGAACCCGAACACCGTGGCGATCGCCGCCACCAGGCCCAGCGCCGCCAGCGCGACCGCCGCCCCGAGCGCCCGGACGACCGCGACCGCCTCGCGAGACCGCCGTTCGGGCGCCTCCCCCTCGACCGGGACGATCAGCCAGCAGGCGACGTAGATCACGACGCCGAGACCGCCGAGGAGGCCGCCGATCACGAACCCGAGCCGCAGCCAACCCGCTCCCAGGCCGCCAACCGGAGCCAGGCCCGCGCACACGCCTCCCAGCCAACTTCCCTGCCTGCGTCGCGACCGCCCGGAGGAGGGCGGGTCCGGGGGGTTGGCCCAAGCCGTCACGGTCGTGATTGTCTGCCATGCGAAGTCGCCGCGCCAGACGGAATCCCCCGGACAGGGTCTCCGGGATCACCCGGAGGCGGCGATCGACTCAGCGCGTCGAGAAACCGGACCATGGTTCCGGTTTCTCGACCCGCTCACGCAGGGCGGTGCGTCGGCGAGGTCAGCGAAGCGCGGCGGCGAGCGCGGTCCCGTCGGGCGAGCCCAGGCCCGTGCAGGCGTCCCAGCCCGGCCCAGCGGCGTAGGCGCCGTTGCCACCGGTGGTGATGTCGTGGAAACCAGCGCCGCCGAGCAGTGGATACAGGCGCGGCTGCGCGAAACCCAGCGGGGCGCCCACTTCCTGGTTCAGGCGCGCGATCAGGGCGGCCCACAACGGCGCGACCGCGCTGGTGCCGCCGATCGTCTCGTCGCTGCCGTCGACCCGGACCCGGTAGCCGGTCTGCGGGTCGGCGTCGCCACACACGTCCGGCACCCCGCGCCCCGGCGAGCCGGTGTTCACGTTGACCGGCACTTTCGCGCCGGACTGATAGGAAGGCAGCGCGAAGCTA
Source organism: Solirubrobacteraceae bacterium (assembly GCA_050696635.1). Taxonomy (GTDB): domain Bacteria; phylum Actinomycetota; class Thermoleophilia; order Solirubrobacterales; family Solirubrobacteraceae; genus Palsa-465. Next base: position 5,366 of record JBOGYE010000305.1, read on the forward strand.
TCGCTGACGCCGCCTCCGGTGGCGCCGTCGCCCGGGTCGTTCCAGACGCTCTCGGACGTGATCGTGGCGCCCGATGCGTGCAGAGACGTGCCCCCGCAGGCGAGCGCGTGCGGCGCCGACGCGGGGAAGTCGACGTGCTGGGCGCCATCTGTGGCCCCATCGGACGAGCCTCCGTCGCCGGCGGCGACCGTGACTGTGACTCCGAGACCGCCGGCCTCGGTCAGGATCTGCTCCATCTGCGTCCTTGCCGCCGCGGTCCAGGCATCCTCCGACTGGCCCCAGCTGATCGAGACGACAGACGGCTCGCGGGCGCTGTCGTGGACCGCGGTCGAGAGCGCGTCGATGAAGCCGCGGTCGGTGTTGGGCGCGAAGTAGACGGCGATCTTGGCGCCGGTGGCGATTGAGCCGACCACCTCGATGTCGAGCATCACCTCGCCGTCGGCGTTGGTGTCGACGCCGGGCGCGTTGCCGGCGCCGTCGACCGAGACGGCGACGACCGGCGGCTCGCTCAGGCCGAAACCGCCGAAGTAGGTCGCCAGATCGGCGCTCGAGAAGCCGCCGCCGAGCTCGATGATCCCGACCGTCTCCCCTTCCCCGGTGCTCGCCGACGGGAACGCGTACGCCTGCGCGACCTGCGGCGGCGTGAACGGAGTCGCCGCGGCGCCGGGCGCGAGCACGCGCACCTGCGGCCGCGCCTGGGGCCGATCGTCGATCCCGAACACGCCGACGACGACCTCGCCGAGGGCGGCCGGCACGGTCAGCGTTCCCGATCGGCCGCGGTAGTGCCGGGCGCCCGGTGCCGGCTCGAATTCGCCCTCGATGGCGGCCTCAAACGCGTCGATTGCCGCCTGCAGCGGGCCATGCAGGCTGACCGTCCGCCTGCCGAGATCGACCTGGTCGACGACCAGCCCGTGCCCCTGCGCGAACGCCACCAGCGCGTCCGCGTCGACCTGCGCCGCGCCGTGAGCCGACCGCCACTCGTCCCGGTCCAGCCGGCGGCGCTCGGCCGGCGGGCGCTCGGCCTCCCGATCGACCCAGTCGGCCTGAACGCGCGGACGTAGATACACCGTCAGCTCGACGATCTCGCTGCGGTCGGCATCGCCGACGCGCCTGTGCCCGGCATCGATACGGCGGGCGCTGCCCGCGATCGGAACCCGCTCGGATGCCTGCATCGCTCACCTCCCTGCCGAGACGTCTGCGAAGGATCGAGTGTACGCCCGGCGCGATCCGCTGCGACCTGGCCCGATCGACCCGGCGCGGACCCTTAGTGGCCCGTTTCGCAAATACGAGGACATGCGAGCGGCCCCCGGCGGCACCGGCTCGGGGTTACGGCCCGCTCGCGCCCGAGTCATCCGGCTGTCCTCGTCGCCTCGTGCAGCGCTGCTGCACTTCGGCGTCCTGCGTCCTTGCCCGGCATCCGCCGGTGACCACTCGCGGTGTGCCGTACTTACGAAACGAACCACTTAGGGTCCGCGACGAAGCAAGTGATGGGATCGAGTGGTCGGCTCGTGGATGCCAGACGACGCACGTGAGCGGAGCAATAGCAGCGCTATTGCGAGCGAGCGGGTGGCGCCTGGCGCC
>JBOGYE010000306.1:0-7748 GCA_050696635.1 Solirubrobacteraceae bacterium
GTAGGTGCCTGGTATCAGACCATACCCGGACGCCGACGACCCTCAACGCCGGATACGCTGCATTTCGCCGGCCGCGCGCCGGTCGCCCGGACATGACCCTGCTCTCAACCTACTTTTTGCCGACCGAGCGCGACCCTCCGGCGGACGCGGAGGCGATCTCGCACAAGCTGATGGTCCGCGCCGGGCTGATCCGCCAGGTCGGCTCCGGCCTGTGGTCCTGGCTGCCGGCCGGCTACCGCGTGCACCAGCGGATCGTCGGCATCGTGCGCGAGGAGATGGATGCGATCGGCGGCCAGGAGATGCTGATGCCGGTCATGCATCCGGCCGAGCCGTGGCGGCGCACCGGCCGCTACGCGATCGACGAGCTGTTCAAGCTCACCGATCGCCGTGGGGCTGAGATGGTGCTGGCGATGACCCACGAGGAGATCGTCACCGGCCACGTGGCCGCGGCCGTCAGGTCCTACCGGGATCTGCCGCTGATCCTCTACCACTTCCAGGTCAAGGAGCGCGACGAGCCGCGCCCAAGGGCCGGGGTGCTGCGGACGCGCGAGTTCGTGATGAAGGACGCCTACACGTTCGACCGCGACGCCGAGGGGCTGGATGTCGCCTACCGCAAGCACGTCGTCGCCTACGACCGCATGTGCGATCGCTGCGGGCTGGAGTGGTACCGGGTGCAGTCGGACGTCGGCATGATGGGCGGCCACGGCGCCGACGAGTACATGGCGCCGTGCTCGGCCGGCGAGAACGAGGTCGCGCTGGCGCCCGGATACGCGGCCAACGTCGAGGTCGCCTCCGCCGACGCCCAGCCGGTCTCGCTGCCCACCGCCACCGACGCGCCGGCGCTCGTAGCGACGCCGGGAGCGACCACCATCGACGCGCTCGTCGGTCAACTCGGGTTGCCGACCGGCGCGACCCTGAAGGCGTTCCCGGTGGTGCTGGACGGCGACGAGATGCGGATGGTGGTCGTGCGCGGCGACCACCGTGTCAACGAGATCAAGCTCCAGAACACGCTCGGCGCGCCGTTCCGCGCCGCCCGGGCCGACGAGATCGAAAGCCGGATCGGGCCGCCAGGGTATATCGGGCCGGTCGGCGCGCAGCTGCCGATCCTGCTCGACGCTGCGATCTCCAACGGCGGCGCGGGCGGGTACGTCGCCGGCGCCAACCGGCCCGACGCCCACCTGACCGGTGTGCGGCCCGGCCGCGACTTCGAGTATCAGGCCGTCGACGTGCGTACCGTGGTCGCGGGCGACACGGCCAACGGCGCCGCGATCCGGATCGAGCCCGCGATCGAGATCGGCAACATCTTCAAGCTCGGCACGCGCTACTCAGAGCCCCTGGGAGCGAGCTACCTTGACGCGGCCGGCGACCGGCACCCGATCTGGATGGGCTCCTACGGCTTCGGGCCCGCGCGCGCGGCCGCGGCGGCGGTTGAGCAGCACGCCGACGAGCAGGGAATCTCATGGCCGCGCAGCGTCGCGCCGTTCGACGTCGAGCTGGTCGTGCTCGGCAAGCCTGGCAGCGCCGAGCGCGAGCTCGCGGACCGCCTGTACGACGAGCTGCGCGCGGCCGGCCTGGACACGCTGTACGACGAGCGTGACGCCGGGCCGGGGGAGAAGTTCGCCGACGCCGAGCTGCTCGGATGCCCGCTGCGGTTGACGGTCGGGCGCCGCACGCTGGCCGCCGGCGAGATCGAGGTCCAGGTCAGACGGGGGCGCCAGGCGCGCTCGGTGCCGCTCGACGGCGCGGCCGCGGCGGTCGCCGCCCTGTGGCAGGACCTGCCGTAGATCCCCCGGAACGCCGCATGAGTCCGCGGATCTCGAAGCGCCGCCTGTTCGGGATCGACCGCTCCGGCCCCGTCCCCGCGCAGACCGGATCGGATCAGCCGTGGCGCCCGTGGACGATCCCCAACGCGATCGGCTACCTGCGTCTGGCCGCGATCCCCGTGTTCCTGGTGCTGGCGCTGTCCAGTGCCCACGGGCACGACACCGTGGCGACGATCCTGTTCGCTGTGATCGCGTGGGCCGACTACCTCGACGGCTTCGCCGCCCGGCTGACCGGCCAGTACAGCCGCCTGGGGGCGCTGCTTGACCCGATCGTGGACAGGCTGCTCGTGATCGGCGGGGTGGCCGTGTGCTGGGACTTCTCGCTGCTGCCGCGCTGGGCGATCGCGCTGGTCGTCGCTCGGGAGCTGTTCATGCTCGGGCTCAGCCGCTACGGGCTGTCGCGCGGGCTCGAGCTGAAGATCAACTGGCTGGGGCGGATCGGCGTGGCGCCGATGATGGCCGCGCCGTTCATCGCGATGGTGGGCGTGCACTGGCTGGCGCTGGTGCTCCTGTACGTGGGGCTGGCGCTGGCCCTGTCGGCGACCGCGCTGTACGTCCGCACAGGCGTGCGCGCGGCGAGCGCGCCGTAGTCTCAAGCTCAGCTTGACCCTTTGGGGCGCGGCCACTATACTCACGGGCTCACCAATCGATCCCGCCGGGCGCGGGAGGAGTGACATTCATGGACACGTTTCCAGACCTCGGCTCGCTGACCGACCAGGAGCTCAAGGACCTGATCAAGCAGCTCACCGAGGAGGAGATGGAGATCTCCTACCGGCGCCGGATTCTGCACGGGAAGATCGACATCCTGCGTGCCGAGCTCGTCAACCGCCTGCGGCGTAAGGACGAGTCGGGCGAGCTGGTGATCTCGGGCGCGGACGTGCAGCAGCTGACGGACATCCTCGCGGGACGGGTTCCCTCGAGCGAGTCGGACTGACCCTGCCGTCCCGATGGCCCAGCATTGCCCCGAGTGCGGCTTTGCCAACGATGACGGAGCCAGCTACTGCCAGCGCTGCGGTGCGTTCCTGGCACACGGCGACGCGCCATCCGGCACCGCGACCGCGTCCTACCGGATCGGCGAGACGGGCGAGCTCGAGGTGATCGAGCTGGATGACGTGATCCAGCGCGGCGCGGCGCTCGTGATCAGAGCGGGCGGCGGCCGGGCCGGGGAGAGCTTTCCGCTCGAGAGCGAGCGACTGACGGTCGGGCGGCGTCCCGAGTCTGACGTGTTCCTCGATGACGTGACGGTCTCCCGGGATCATGCCGTGATCGTGCATCGGGGCAGCGACTACTACCTCGACGACTGCGGCTCGCTGAATGGCACCTACGTCAACCGCCGGCGGATCGAGTCACACCACCTGGCCGACGGCGACGAGCTTCAGATCGGCAAGTACAAGCTGGCATTCCTGAGCCGCTGAGGGTGAATGCGATGGCCACGATAGGAGAGCCGACCCCCGCCCCACCGCTCGAGCCGGCGCTCGACATGATCGACGTGCTCGGCGCGGGCGAGCAGCAGCCGCGCCAGAAGGCGGTCACGATCGGCGCCGTCTGCAAGGCTCTGGAGCAGGAGTTCTCGGACATCTCGATCTCCAAGATCCGCTACCTGGAGGACCAGAAGCTGCTCGCGCCGCGCCGGACCCAGGGCGGCTACCGGCTCTACACCCAGTCCGACATCGCGAGGCTGCGCACGATTCTGCGCCTGCAGCGTGACGAGTTTCTGCCGCTGCGGGTGATCCGCCAGGAGCTGGCCGGCGGACGCTCCGATGGCGAGGTCACGCCGGCCGCGACAGGCGAGCGGTCCAGCCCGCGCCGGATCGGGGTCACGGTGCGTGACTCGGGGTCGCTGTACTCGCTCCAGGATGTCGTCGAGGAGACCGGCGCGGATCCGACGCTCGTGCGCGAGCTGGTCGAGTTTGGGGTGATCAAGGGCGAGGCTCGCGGCGGCGTGCGCTACTACGACGAGACCGAGCGGGAGATCGTGCGCGCGGTGTCGGAGCTGGCGCGCTACGGCGTCGGCGGGCGCAACCTGCGGGTATTCCGCACCTCGGCCGATCGTGAGGCGCAGCTGCTGCAGAGCATCCTCGCGCCGGCGCTGCGCTCGCGCACCCCGGAGCGGCGCAAGGAGGCGGTCGAGACGCTGGAGAACCTGGCCTCGGTCACGACCCACCTCAAGCACCTGCTGCTGATCCGGGACCTGCGCAAGATCGCGACCTGAGTGGCGTCGCCCCGCGATGCGGATCCGGCCGCGGCGACCGCCCCGGCGGCGCTCGTTCGCAGCATCCCGGACTTTCCGGCGGCCGGGATCCTGTTCTATGACATCACGCCGCTGCTGCGCGACCCGGCCGCGCTGTCCGCGGCCGTCTCGGGGCTGGCAGCGGGCGTTCGCCCGGGGAGCGTCGACTTCGTGGTCGCCGCTGAAGCGCGTGGTTTCATCCTCGGCGGGGCGCTCGCCCGTGAGCTGGGAGCGGGCTTCGTCCCGGCCCGGCGGCCCGGCAAGCTTCCCGCGCGGACGGTCTCGGCGAGCTACCAGCTCGAGTACGGTGATGGCGCGCTTGAGCTGCACGCCGACGCGCTGTGCGACGGCGCCGCGGTGTTGGTGCACGATGATCTGCTGGCGACGGGTGGCACCGCGGCGGCGATCTGCGAGCTGGTGAGCGGGCTGGGGGCGCGGGTCGTCGCGTGTGCATTTCTGATCGAGCTTGCCGGGCTCGGCGGCCGGGCTGCGCTGGCGCCGCATCCGGTTCAGTCGCTGATCTCCTACCCCGGCTGACAACGTGCGCGCCGCCAGCCGCAGCCGGGTGCTGGCCGGCTCCCAGCAGCAGATCTTCGACCTCATCGCGGATCCTGAGCACATGCCCCGATGGTGGCCCGGGGTCACGCGGATGGAGGGCGTGGCGGCCGATCGCTTCACGCAGGTGCTCGCCACCCGGCGCGGCAACCCCGTGCGCGCCGACTTCCGGGTGTTGCAGTCCGACCCGCCGTGGTCGCGTAGCTGGACCCAGGAGCTTCGCGGAACGCCGTTTGCGCGAGTTCTGCGGGAGTCGACCGTGGAGGTGGCGCTCGAGCCCGCCGGCGGTGGCACGCTGGTGACGATCGTGCAGCGTCAGCGCCTGCGCGGCTACTCCTGGACGGGCGGCCTGATGGTGCGCCGGGCGACCGCCAACAGGCTGACCGAGGCGCTGGACGGCCTGGAGCGGATCTGCGGCTGAGCGCTGTGCCGAGCGTCAGCTCAGCCCTGTGAGGGTGCCCTCCAGGATGATCTGGCCCGGCGCCTTCGGCCGTCCGGTGCTCTCCAGGGTCACGATCAGCTTGTGGTAGCGCTTGGCGTTCGCAGGGAGGGTGGTTGCCGTCGAGAAGCGGCCGGTCTTGCCCACACCCGGGCTCACGAAACCGAGGTTGTGGGCGTCGGTTGGGGAGTTGTACAGCCAGACCGCGTAGGCATTGGGCGGCTTGGTGCTGTTGGGCGCCACTCCCTGGGCGACGATCGCGAGACCGTCGGCAGAGCCCTCGCGCAGGATCTCGGCGATGCCGGCCGCCTTGGTGTGCCCGGCCACGGGCGGCGGCAGCAGATTGATCGACGCCAGGACCTTGGTCGCGGATGTGGCCGACGAGGTGGTCGACGCTGGGACCGTGGCGGGCGTGCCGGCGGCGCTCGACGCCGAACCGGAGACGGAGTGCGAGTTCGTGGTCGATCTGGCGGACGCCGCGCCGCTCGAGTCCCTGGCCGGCGCAGGCGAATTCGAGGAAAGCACCTTGATCAGCACGATCGCGATCACCGCGATCGCCACTCCGATCAGGATCGCGCCGCCGATCCGCGAGCTGCGCGGGCCGTCGCCCGACTTGGCGCGGTCCCGGTCTCGCCTGCGGCGTCGTTGCCGCTTGTCGGGAGCAGGCTCCTGTGGGGCGGCCGGCTCGGCGGGAGTCACAGATGCGGCGGGCTGGGCCGGAGCTATGGGTGCGGCGGGCTCGGCGGCGGCCGCCACGGGCGGTGCCTCCTGCGCCGGGGTTGGCGCATCCTGCGCCGCGGGCGGCGCGGAACTCTGCGCCGTGGGGATCTCGGGCAGCGGGCTATCGCTCAGCGGCGCCAACGATGCCGATAGCGCCCGCGCCCAGGCGCGGTCGCCGGGAGAGTCGGCCAGCAGGTCGCGCGCTCTCGCAAGCTCGGTGTCGTCCAGCTGGTCGAGCAGGAAGTCGACGATCAACTCACGGCGGTCCGCGGGCGCGGCGCTCGGGGGGGCGAGCGAGCCGGCGGCGGCGAGCGCGCGGGCCCGGACGGCGGCCGGGTCGATCGACAGTAGGCGCGCGATCTCGCCGTAGCCACGGCCCTTGCCGAGCACCAACTGGAGCACCGCACGCTGGTCGCCTGGGAGGCTGTCCAACGATGGCATCGGGCGCGTAGCGTAGATCAGCGCCCAGTCGGAAGGTGCGGGTTGCCAAGCAGCGGGCGGCCTTCGGGCGAGTTGTCAGCGAGGCCGGTGCGGTCACCTAGCCGTAGCGTTCTGCGACCAGCGTCGCCGGCCTCCCCGGCGTTATCGGATTGCCGCCGACGGCTTCGCAGACTCCTCCAGTCGTGCACGAGACCACGCTCAATGCGCGGATTGTGGATTGGAGCGACCAGCTGGTGCCGTTCCACTGTTCGGCCACGGCATTCGCATTCCGGATGCTGGGACCAGTCGGCTCGTTGGATCCCCCGACGGCCTCGCAGTCGTCATTGATCGGGCAGGACACGCTGGAGAGCGAGCCTCCGGTCGCACCGGGCTGCTGGATCGGCGGGGTGCACTCCGGCACCGGCGAGTTGGGTGCACACGAGCCTGGTATGGACGGGGGAGTGGGAAGAGGCACCTGCTCCTTCGTCCATGCCCGGCCGTTCCAGTACTCGGCCAGCGGCTGGTTGTGGAAGTCCGAGGGGTAGGTCTGGCCCACGGCCATGCAGGAACTCGCCGACGAGCAAGAGACCGTGTTGAGCGGTGGCTCGGCGATCCGATTGGAGGAGGAGATCCCCGGAATACGGCGCACGGTCCAGCGATGGCCGTTGAAGCTGCCAGACCACGCTCCAGCGACGGCCATGCACGCGTCGCCCGCCGTGCAGGAGACCGTGTTCCAGCCCCAATCGGTCGGGTGCGCACCGCCGGTAGAGAAAGGGCGGCTGGTTGATGTCGCCCAGCCATGCCCGTTCCACCGGTCAACGACTTTTTGGAAGGCCCGCTGTCCACCGAAGCCAACTGCGAGGCACATGCGGGCACTCGGGCACGACACCCCCTCGAGCTGGCTGGGGAACGTGCCGCTGTGGTTGGGCGGAATCCGCAGCGACCACCGGCGCCCGTTCCACTCCTCGGCCAGCCCATACAGCGTTCGATTGCGGTCGAAATAGCCCACCGCCATGCAAAGGCTCGACGTGGGGCAGGAGACTGCGTTGAACACCGTGGTGGCAAGCGTGTCTGGAATGTGCGGCGTCGGCGTAATCGACCACTTGGAGCCAGTCCAGCGTTCGGCCAGCACATTGGTGACGTCGCCACTGGGCGACGAGAGGCCGACGACCATGCACGAGCTCGCCGACGCACACGAGATCCCATTGACCTGTTCGAGCCGCTGGTGTTGCGGTGTGGGGATCGGCTGCAGCGTCCAACTCGCGGCGGCCGCTGAAGCTCCCGCCGCACGGGCTGCGCTGTCCGCAACCGCCGCCGGCGCGCTGAGCGCGAGTGCTGCCCCAATCGCCAGTAGCCCAATCGCGAACCCAAGGAGCGGTCGCGTCCTTCGCGCCACGAATGTCACCATCGGCACATTCTTGTGCTCCGATCCAGCGGCGCAGTCAAGGCGGCCCTAAGTGCTCTCCGCCGTAGGTGGCGTCCCACCGAGAGTGGCCGCTGACGGTGCCCGGCCAGGACGCAGGATCGAAGCTGTAGCGGCGCTACAGCGTGATCCGAGGAC
>JBOGYE010000307.1:0-7062 GCA_050696635.1 Solirubrobacteraceae bacterium
GTCCACGCCTGCCCCGAGCTCGGCGCCCGCCTCCCCCAGCAGGTGCCGGTAGCGGTCCTCCTTCTGGCCCGGGCGGCGGTCTATCGAGACGCACAGCCCGCGCTGCGCCAGCTCGGCCAGGATCCCCTCCACATCCGACAGCGACGCCATCTGGGCCATCCGCTCGCTGCGTCCCTTGCACTCGCCCGGAGTCTGTGGCCCGCGCAGCAGCAGCACGCACAGCACCGCCAGCCGCGGGCGGTCCAGCCCCAGCGCCTCCTCGGCCAGGTGGCGGTACTTGGTCGCGCGCGAGCCGGCACCGCTCGCGAGCCGCGCGAGCCCGTAGCGCGATAGGCGCTCGACCGCCGCGCGAACCGCGCTCTCGTCGTAGTCGGTCACCGGGTCGCGGTTGGTGGCCTGGTTGCAGGCCAACCGCAGGGCGTTGAGCGACAGCGGGTACTGGTCCGGGGTCGTCCAGCGCTTCTCGATCAGGCAGCCAAGCACCCGCTGCTCGATCGGGGTCAGCTCGGCCCGGTGCACCGCCGCCAGCATAGACCGAACAATCGTCCATCCTGCTCGTTTCGCGCTGTCACTCACCCTCGGAGCGGCCGTTACTGATGCCGTGAGCTGTCGCCGCGGATCGATCCATGCCCTGGGCGCGCTGCTGGCCGTCACGGCGCTCGCCGGCTGCGGGCTCGGCTCCGGCCCGACCGGCGACTCAACCGGTCACGCCGCCAAGCCGCAGGCGACAGTGTCGGTGCTGGCGCCGATGAGCGGCGCCACCGTCGGCGTGTCGCAGGTCGTCGTCACGGGCACCGTGGAGCCGGCCGGCGCTGCGGTCCGGGTCGACGGCTTGCCGGCGAAGGTGCGCGGGACGACGTTCACGCGCAGGCTGTCTCTGTCGCGCGCCGCGCCGACGACCACGATCCCGGTCACCGCCGGCGCGACCGGCTACGCCGATGCGTCGCTGTCGGTCACGGTTCACTACAGCCGCTCGCTGGCCTCGGCGATCGCGGCCGCGCGTGCGGCGACCCTGCAGCCGGCGGCCGCCACCACCGAGCTGTCCCCGGCCCTGCCTTCGCCGGGGACCCCGAAGAGCGGCGGGTTCGTGCCGACACTGACGCTCAGCGCCCCGCCGTCCAACGGCGGCTCGTCGCCGGCCGCCAGCTCGTCGCCGCGAGGCGCACCCGCGCACGGGCCGACCAGCGGCGGCGCCCCCCGGCAGACCGAAGGCGGCGCACCGGCGCCCGGACCGACCAGCGGCGCCCCCGCGCCGACCAGTGGCGGCACACCGGCGCCCGCGCCGACCAGCGGCGGCGCACCGGCACCCGCACCCACCACGGAGCCGCCACAGCCCGTCGCACTGACGCCGCAGCAGATCCAGCAGCTGTACATGGCCGGCTGCCAGCGTGCCTCTGGTGGCGCCAAGGCCCGCGTCTACTGCGGCTGCATATACGGGCACGTGCGACGCGTACACGCGCTGAGCTCGCGGGCCCGGATCGCGGCGCTGGCACGCAAGATCCGCCACTTCCAGGCGACCGGCAACCTGAAGGACCTGCCCCACTGGCTGCTGGAGGCGCAGATCAGCTGCGCCTCAAAGCTGCCGCCGCCGGCGCTGAGGCTGACCTCGCTGCCCGTTCTGCATCACCCCGCCGCCCCGTCACGCTGATCCGTGGCTGAAGCCGCGTCGGGCCCGAGCGCCACTGCGCGCTACGCTGCCCGCGCATGACCGCCGTCGGCGAGCGCAACCTCGGACGCCTGGCGCAGGCGTCGCTCGATCGCCGCGGCGATTACCCGTCGCTGCTGTTCGAGGGCCGCTGGTACGGCTCCGCCGAGCTGTTCGAGCGAGCGCAGCGGCTCGCAGCCGGACTGTCGGAGCTGGGCGTGGCGCCCGGCGACAGGGTGGTGGTGACGATGGCCAATTGCCCGGAGGTGTCGATCGCCTACCAGGCGCTGTGGCTCGCCGGCGCGGTCGTGACGCCGGCCACCTTCATGCTCCCGGCGCCCGATCTGCGCCACGTGATCGCCGACGCGGGCGCCTGCGCGGTGATCACCACCCCCGAGCTGGCGCCGAAGGTGATCGAGGCGACCGATGGGCTGGACAGCGTCCGCGCGCTGCTGTGCACGGAGGCGTCGGATCCACGTTTGCGGTCGCTGGCGGAGATCGAGCAGGCCGACCCGCGGCCGATAGTCTCACGCGCGGACGACGATCTCGCTGCGCTGCTCTACACGGGCGGCACCACCGGACGGGCCAAGGGGGTGATGCTGTCGCACGCAAACCTGTACTTCTCCGGGCGCGCCGCGCACGAGGCCGCCTACGTCCCGGGCGTGATCCGCGGGCTGACCTCGCTGCCGCTGTCGCACTCCTACGGGATCCTGGTCACGCTCGGGGCGATGCACCTGCCCGAGCGCGGCGTCAACGTGCTGATGCGCTGGTTCGAGCCGCGGAGGTTCCTGGAGCTGATCGCCGAGCACGAGCTGTCGACGACCGCGGTCGTGCCGACGATGCTCCAGATCCTGCTCGGCGAGCCGCTGGAGCAGCACGAACTGTCGTCGCTGCGCTGGGTCAGCTGCGGCGGCGCGCCGCTGGCGCCCGAGGTACAGCGCGAGTTCTGTAGCCGAGTCCCGAGCGCGACGGTACGCCAGGGCTACGGCCTGACCGAGAGCGCCGCGCTGCTGTGCACCAACCCGAGCCGCGCGCTGCGACCGCTGTCGGTCGGCCTTCCCGTACCTGGCACCGAGCTGGAGATCCGCGACGGCGATGGACGTCCCGTTGCGCCCGGCGAGGTCGGCGAGGTCTGTGCCCGCTCGCCCGGCGTGATGCAGGGCTACTGGGGCTCGCCCGAGGCGACGGCCGAGGCGCTACGCGACGGCTGGCTGCACACGGGCGACCTGGGCCGGCTCGACGAGGACGGCTACCTGTTCATCGTCGACCGCAAGAAGGACCTGATCATCCGTGGCGGCTTCAACGTCTACCCGCGTGACGTCGAGGACGCGCTGGCCGAGCACCCGGACGTTCAGATGGCCGGCGTCGTGGGTCGGCCGGATACGCGCCAGGGCGAGGAGGTGGTCGCATACGTCAGCGCACGCGCCGGCGCCGAGATCGACCCCGCGGCGCTGATCGAGTGGGCGCGCGAGCGGATCGGCGGCTACCGCTATCCGCGCGAGGTTCACGTGATCGACGCGATCCCGCTGACCCCGGTCGGCAAGGTCGATCGCAAGGCGCTGCGGGGCCGGGCGTAGGCGTAGCGGGTGGCTGGGGCCAACACCGTGGCGCGCGAGCTGCGCGCCCTGCTCGGTGACGACGCGGTGCTCCCTGGCACCACGCGCCGGTACCTGCGCGACGCAACCGAGAACGGACGAATCGCCGGCCGCGCCGACGCGGTCGCGCTGCCGGCCGATGCCGAGCAGGTGCGCCGAGTGCTGGCCTGGTGCTACGAGCACGACGTGGCGCTGACCCCGCGCGGCGGCGGCACCGGGCTGGCGGCCGGCGCGGTGCCCGTCGAGGGCGGCGTCGTTGTGAGCCTGGAGCGGCTCGCCGGAGCGCCCGCGATCGAGCCCGAGCTGTGGCGCGCGCGGGTCGCGGCCGGAACCACGACCGCGCAGCTGCAGCGACGGGCGCGAGAGGAAGGGCTGCTGTTCGCGCCCGATCCGGGGGCTCCCGAGCAGTCCCAGGTGGGCGGCAACATCGCGACCAACGCGGGCGGTCCGCACGCGTTCAAGTACGGCGTCACGGGCCGCTGGGTGACCGGGCTCGAGGTCGTGCTCGCGCCCGGGGAGCTGGTCACGATCGGCGGTTCGGTCCGCAAGGACGTGGCGGGCTACGACCTGCGCTCGCTGATCGTCGGCTCGGAGGGGACGCTGGGAGTCGTGACCGCGGCCTGGCTGCGGCTGGTGCCCGCGCCCGAGCGGCAGCTCCCGGTCGTGGGGATGTATGGCGACGCACGCGGCGGCTGCGCCGCGCTGGCGGCCGTGATGGCGTCGGGGCTGCAACCGGCCGCGATCGAGTACATCGACGAGACCGCCTCGCACGCGGCGATCGGAGCGTTCCCCGGTCAGGCGCCGGATCGGCCGGCGTTCATGCTGATCGCCGAGGCCGACGGCTCGGCGGCCGAGGCGCAGCGGCTGGCGGCCGAACTGGTGGAGGTGATGTCGAGCGGGGCGCTGGCCGTTCACGCACCGGAGGCTCCGGCCGACGTACGCGCGCTGTGGCGCTGGCGCGCGGGCGTCCCGCTGGCCGCGATCGCGGCGCGCAACGGCAAGGTCTCCGAGGACATCGCGGTGCCGTTGGACCGCCTGCACGAGGCGATCGAACGCACTCTTGAGATCGGCGAGCGCCATCGGCTGCCGGCGTGCAGCTGGGGCCACGCCGGCGACGGGAACCTGCACTCGACGCTGATGATCGACCTCGAGGACGCCGGGGAGATCGCGCGCGCGGAGCGGGCGGCGCAGGACCTGTTCGAGCTCGCCGCGGAGCTGGGCGGGACCGTGTCAGGCGAGCACGGGGTCGGGCTGGTCAAGCGTGGAGCGCTGGCGCTGCAGTGGCCCGAGCGGGCGCTGGATCTGCACGAGGGCGTCAAGGCGCTGTTCGACCCCAAGGGGCTGCTGAACCCCGGCAAGAAGCTCGCCCGCTGAGGGGCCGTGACGAATAGCGTCGCCAGGAGCGACACTTTTCATCACACCCCGGGAAGGCGACGGATCAGGCGGGGCGGTCAGGGGCGGGCGGTCAGGGGGGCGTAGGCGTCGGGACGGCGCGTGGTCAAAAACGGGAACAGCTCGAGCCAGTCGCGGCGCTGGTCCAGGTCAAGGTCGGCGACCAGGATCGCCGGGCGGTCGCGCGGGGCCTGGACGAGCACGCGCCCGTATGGGTCGGAGATGAAGCTTGAGCCGTAGAAGGTCAGAGGCGGCTCGTCGCCGATCCGGTTGATCGCCACCATGAACGTGCCGTTGGCGACCCCGTTGGCGACCATCACCTGCTGCCACAGCGGCTGGGTGTCGAACTCCGGGTGGTCTGGCTCGGAGCCGATCGCCGTCGGGTAGATCAGCACCTCGGCCCCGGCCAGCGAGTACGCGCGGGCCAGCTCCGGGAACCACTGGTCCCAGCAGGTCGGGCAGCCGAGAGTCGCGCCGGGCAGCGCAACCAAAGGAAAGGCATCGTCGCCGGCCGGCCCCGGGCGGAAGTAGTGGTCCTCGTAGTAGCCGGCCGTGACCGGAATGTGCAGCTTGCGCGTGCGTGACACGAGCCGGCCGTCCGGCGCAACCACGATCGCGGTGTTGTAGCCCAGACCATCGGCGCCATCGGCGCGCTCGTACAACGACGCGTGGACGTGCGCGCCGGTCTCGGCCGCCATCCGGCGGGCAAAGCCGACGGTCGGTCCGTCCTGCAGCTCCTCGGGCGACGCGCCGGCAGCGCCCGGCCCGCCAGCCGTGACGGCGAAGTAGGGCGACAGCGTCAGCTCCTGCAGGCAGACGATCCGCGCGCCCTCATGGGACGCCAGCCGGATCCCGGCCGCCAGCGCCTCCAGGTGCTCGTCGGGGTCGGCGTGCCAGCGCTCCTGGACGAGGCCGAGGCGCAGCGGCGTGCGGTCAGGTGGCCGCGTGCGGGCCGGCGACGGCGGAGGCGCGAACGCCGTCAGCAGCTCGGGCCTGTCAGGCATGGCCGTCATGGGGGACCGGCACCTGCTGGGTGATGCAGTGCGGCCCGCCGCCGCCGTAGGCGATCACGCTCCCGCCGACGGTGACCAGCTCGCGGTCTCCGAACGCGGCCGCGATGATCTCCAGCGCCTGCTCGTCGTCGCCGGCCCCGGTGACCGGCACGATCACCCCGCCGTTGCACAGGTACAGGTTCAGGTAGCCGACCGAGACCCGCTCGCCGGCGACCTCGTCGTACGGCAGCACCGGCATCTCGGTCACCTGGAGGCCCGCCGCCTGCGCGCGGCGGCGGTTGGATTCGCAGCGCTCGAAGTTGGGGTTGTCGAAGGGCACGGTCTGCAGCAGCACATGGCCCGGCTCGACGAAGGCCGCGATCATGTCCACGTGGCCGTCGGTGTCGCGGTCCTCCACCAGCCCCAGACCCAGCCAGACGATCTCCGACACGCCCAGCCGCGCGCGTAGCCTGTCCTCGATCTGATCGCGTGACATCGAGGGGTTGCGGCTCGGGCTCAGCAGGCACTGCTCCGTGGTCAACAGCGCCCCGGCGCCGTCGGTCAGGATCGAGCCACCCTCGAGCACCATCCCGCCCTCGATCACGCGGTCGCCGAGCGCACGTGCGATCAGGCCCCCGACGGCCGCGTCTCGGTCCCAGGGCGGGAACTTCTCGCCCCAGGCGTTGAAGCCCCAGTGCACGGCGACGCGCAAGCCGTCGTCGTCGTAGGTGTAGATCGGGCCGCAGTCGCGCAGCCAGGAGTCGTCGAGCCCCAGCTCGACGATCTCGACGCCCGCGGTGCAGGCGGCACGCGCGTCCGCCGCATCGGCGCCCGGATTGGCGATCATCGTCACCGGCTCAAACGCGGCGACCGCGTTGGCGACGGCGGCATAGTCGGCGCGCGCGCGGTCGATCGTCTCGTCCCACAGGTCGACCCGGCAGGGCCAGCCCATCAGGGTTCGCTCGTGGGGCTCCCATTCGGCCGGCGTGCGCACGAGCAGGAATCTACGCCGTCGCCGGCGGCCGGGGGTGTCCAATCAGGGGCGGACGGGCGCGCCGGGACGGCGGGCGCGCCGGGAGGACGGGCGGACCGGCAGCGTACCGCGCCCACCCGGTGCCCTCAGGCGAGATGCTGGCGATGGGCGACGGCCGCGGCCTGCGTGCGGCTGCGGACCCCGAGCTTTGAGAGGATCCGCGAGACGTGGACGCTGGCGGTCTTCTCGGCCATGAACAGCGCCGTGCCGATCTGGCGGTTGGTCGCACCGTCTGCCAGCAGTCCAAGCACCTGGCGCTCGCGCGCGGTCAGGCCGAACGGGTCCTCGGGCGCGGCGGGGCGCCCGTTGGCGTCCCCGTGTGGCTGCGCGTCCCGGCCGCCGGGCGCCAGCCGCGCCCGATCGCTGAGCCCCTGGACCTCGCGCTCCAACCAGCGCGAGCGCAGC